>NZ_QOCZ01000010.1 GCF_018207095.1 Nocardiopsis sp. MG754419
ACGCGCCCCCGCCCGGACCGGGCCTGAGTGCCGTCGGCCCGGCCCCGTGCCGCGTGGACCGAGCACCGGCCCGGCGGCCCACGGGTCGCTCAGGCCGGTCTCGTTCCGCGCCGCACCGGAGCCCCGCCTGACGTCGCACCCGTTCGCGCGGTCCGCGGGAGGTGTCGGACCCGCTCCCGCGACCCGGCCACCGCACGAGGACCTGGCCGAGGAACCGTCGCCTTCTGCCTCCGCGCCCGGCGCTCCCTGCGCTCGGACCTCCTCGATGCCCGTCCGCGACCGTCCCCCCACGTGTGGCCGAGCCCCCGGAACGTCTCCGGCCGGGCCCCGTTCCGTGCGGCGCGCCCCGGCGCACCCCCATCCCCGGCACGCACCCACGCCCGGCACGTCCCTCGCGCACGGCGAGCGATCGCGCGATGCCTTCGCCCAGGCTTCGACGGCCCGAACGGGGCGCGTGCGCGGGCCTGAGTGGGCGTGCGGCACCGGGATCCGGCGCACCGCGCGGGCGTGCGGCCTCCGGAAACGGTGGTGAAACATTGGTCTGACCAAAGTCTTGACCTCCTCGTTTTCGCGCTTGTAACCTCGGTCATATTGGTCAGGCCAATGGAAGGTGTCATGGACAGCAACTTCGACGCGCTGGTCGAGGCCCTCGCCCGGGAGGCGCGGACCTCCGGCCTGGAATCCCGGATCATGACCGAGCGCGAACTCGCCGAACGCCTCGGCAACAGTCGTGCCACGGTCCGCGAGAACCTGGGGAGCCTGGAGGTGCTCGGCATGGTCCGGCGCACCCAGGGCGCGGGGACCTTCTTCACCAAACCCGACGCCTCGTTCGTCCGGCTCCTCTTCGACCTGATGTCGAAGTTCGGCCACGTCGACCACGCCAGTGTCGAACGGGCCCGGGAGATGATGGAGATCGCCGTGGTCCAGGAGGCCGCGGACCGGGCCGACCACGACGACGTCGCTGTCCTGCGGGGTCACATCGACGCCATGGTCCGCGCGACCGCGGCCGATGACGCCGAGGCCGGCCACGAGGCCGACTACGCCTTCCACAAGAAGCTCTTCACGATCGCCGACAACCCGGTCATCGAGCTCTTCGTCGACGGCATCAGCCTCACCCTCCGCGACGTCCTGGCCGAGAAGCGCGCCCAGGCCCTGCGCATCGAGGCCGCCGCCCTGCCGGAAGGGTCCGACCGGCCGCGCAGGACCGACACCATCCACACGCCCATCGTCGACGCGATCGAGGCGCACGACCGCAGCGCCGCGGCCGCCGCCATGGTCGAGCACTTCACCCTGTGGCGCCAGATCACCGAGCACACCGGGACCCCGGCCGAGGGCTAGGGCTCCGCGACCGGTCGATCGCCCAGGTCACGACCCCCGAGGGGGAGAAGGAAACTCATGAACGCAACACAGGCTCCACAGTCATGCCCGAAATCGACCGTCATGTTCGTCGGTATCGGTGCGATCGGCCTTCCCATGGCCGAGCAGATCGCCCGCGCGGGACACACCGTGATCGGTGTGGACCCCTCCGCCCGTCAGCGGGAGGCGGCGGCCGCCGTCGGTGTGCCGGCCCGCGCCGACGTCACGGGTATCGACGAGGCCGACCTGGTCCTGGTCATGGTGGCCACCCCCGACCAGCTGCACCAGGCGGTGTCGGCACCCGGTGCCGCGCTCGACTCCATGCGCCCGGGGGCGATCCTCGCGGTCATGAGCACGGTCGGCCCCGAACCGGTCCGTGAGGCCGCGCGCAGGGCCGCGGAGGTCGGGGTCCGTCTGGTGGACGTGCCCGTGACCGGTGGCGTGGCCGGTGCCCGGCGCGCCGCCCTGACCCTCTTCGCCTCCGGTGACCCGACCGCGATCGCCGACTGCTCGGAGGTCCTGTCCACCATGGGAACCCTGCGCGACTGCGGTGCCGAACCCGGCCGGGGACAGTCCTACAAGGTGGTGAACCAGCTGCTGTGCTCCGTGCACATCGTGGCGGCGGCCGAGGCGCTCGCGCTGGCCGAACGGCTGGAGCTGGACCCGGCCGAGGTGCTCGACGCCGTCGGGGGCGGCGCGGGGGCGTCCTGGATGCTCGGCGACCGCGGCCCCCGCATGCTGCCGGACGCACCCGAGGAGATCACCAGCACCATCGGGATCTTCGTCAAGGACTCCACCCTGGTCACCGACACGGCCGACGCGGTCGGCTTCTCCGCGCCCCTGGCCGAGGCCGCGCGCGCCGCCTACGAGAAGGCCGCCGGGTCCGGCCTCCTGGACCGGGACGACTCCCAGGTCATCCAGGTCTACCGCGACTGACCCCGCCGGGACGTGCGTTCGGCGTCCCGCCGCTCCACCTCATCGCCGCGCCCCGCCACCGCCGCGCCCACGGCGCGCCACCACACCGCCGTACCGGGCACCCGACGGGCGCCGGTCGGGGCCCGCGCCGTCACCCACCCGTCAGGGTTCCTCGTCATGCCCGAGAACACCGTGCCATGACCTCCAGAGCCCTTCCCGCACCACGAATGGGGATCCCCGCATGGATGCTCTTGTGCTGACCCTGATCGCCCTCGGGTCGATCGGACTCCTGCTCTTACTGATCATCCGGTTCAACATGCCGGCCTTCGTCTCCCTGATCCTGGTCAGCATCGCGACCGCGCTGGTCACCGGGATGCCCTTCGCCGAGATCATCCCCACCATCGTCGAGGGCCTGGGCGGCACGCTGGGCAACGTCGCCCTCCTCATCGGCCTGGGGGCGATGCTCGGGGCGATCGTCGAACACTCCGGGGGCGCGGACGCCCTGTCGCAGCGTTTCACCCGGCTGTTGGGGCCCGCCCGGGTCGGTGTCGCGCTGCTCATCGCCTCATCGGTGATCGCCACGCCCATCTTCTTCGACGTCGCGTTCATCATCCTCGTCCCGATCATCTACGCCTTCTCACGGGCGGCCCGGCTGCCGTCACCGATGACCATCGGTCTGCCGATCGCCGGACTGATGCTGTTCATCCACGTGGTGGTGCCCCCGCACCCGGGGATCGTCGGCAGTTCGGTGATCCTCGACGCCGACATGGGCCTGGTCACGATGCTGGGTTGTGCACTGGTGATCCCGGTGGGCTTCGTCGCCTACCACACGGCGCGCCTGCTCAACCGGCGCACCTACGCGATGCTCCCCGAAACGCTCGCACGGTACTCCGAGGACACCGGCGACACCGGGGACCGTGGTGCCTCCGAGGGCGGGGCGACCGACACGTCCGAGCCCGGCGACGGGACCGACACGTCCCCGCACGGCGGCGGTTCCGTGAAGGCCCGGGCCAGGCGGGAACCGCAGGCGCCCCCGAGCTCCGGTGCGGTGCTGGCGATCATCCTCATCCCGATCGCCATGATCGGGCTGCAGACCGTCGGCGCGATCTTCCTGGACGAGGGCTCGTCGGCGTTGAGCCTGCTGTCGATGCTCGGATCGCCGCCCTTCGCCCTGCTGACCGGCTGCCTGCTGGCCGTCTACCTGCTGGGCGTGCGGCGTGGATGGTCGATGCGCGCGGTCGGCGGCGTCATGGAGGGCGCTCTGGCCCCCGCGGCCATCGTCGTCTTCGTCACGGGTGCCGGCGGTGCCTTCGCCAAGGTCCTCACCGAGAGCGGGATCGGCGAGGCCCTCTCCGGCAGCCTGCTCGGCCTCGGCATCCCCGTCCTGCTCCTGGCGTTCGTCCTGGCCGCCCTGCTGCGGGCGGCCCAGGGATCGTCCACCGTGTCGGCCATCACCACGGCCGGGCTGCTGGCGAGCACCGTGTCCGAAGGCGGGTTCGGCGCGGTGGAGATCGCGCTGATCAACCTGGCCATCGGCTGCGGGGCGATCTGCCTCTCGCACGTGAACGACTCCGGGTTCTGGATCGTCTCGCGCTACCTGGGGCTGAGCGTGGCCGACGCCCTTCGCACCTGGACCGTGCTCGTCACGGTCCTGGGGACCACCGGATTCGGACTGGTCTCCCTCACCTGGGCGCTCGTGTGAGGCCGCGCCGCGCGACCGCTCCGCACGACCGCTCGACACGACCCACCCGCACCCACACCCGATCGGGAGAACCGAGATGAACCAGACCGCCGCCGAGCCGGAAGTCGGGATCGGCGCCACACGAACGGACCGCGTCCGGGACGCCGCCTACCGGATCAGGGCCAACGCCCTGACCCAGGGCGAGGTACAGGGGCAGGGCTACATCGGCCAGGCCCTGGGCATCGCGGACGTCCTCGCCGCGCTCTACGCCGACCACCTGAACCTGCGCCCCGAGGACCCGGAGTGGGAGGACCGCGACCGGTTCCTGCTGTCCATCGGGCACTACGCGATCGCGCTGTACGCGGCTCTGGCCGAGGCCGGCGTGATCCCGGTCGAGGAACTGAGCACGTACGCAACGGACGACTCGCGGCTGCCGATGTCCGGGATGTCGACCTACACGCCGGGCATGGAGGTCTCCGGCGGCTCCCTGGGCCACGGACTGGGCGTCGCCGTCGGTATCGCCCTGGGACTGCGTCGCAAGGACAACCCCGCCCACGTCTACAACCTGCTGTCCGACGGTGAGTTGAGCGAGGGTTCCACGTGGGAGGCCGTGCAGGCCTGCGCCCACCACGGACTCGACAACGTCATCGCGATCGTGGACATGAACCGACAGGTCGCCGACGGCCCGGCCCAGGAGGTCATGGGCACCGAGCCCGCCGACGAGAAGTTCAGGGTCAACGGCTGGCACGTCCTCCGCGTCGACGGCAACGACGTCGACGCGGTGCTCACCGCGTTGGACGAACTGCGGTCGCACCGGGGGAGCCCCAAGGCCCTCATCTGCGACACCGTCATGGGCAAGGGGATCCCCATGCTGGAGTCGCGGGAGAAGCTCCACTTCATGCGGGTGGCCGAGGACGAATGGCAGATCGCGCGGGACCAGCTGAAGGAAGGACACGAAGCATGAGCTCCACCACCGCCAAGAGGCTCACCTCGGACGCGATGATCGCCTCGATCGCCGACGCGGGGGCACGGACCGTGCAGGCGCCCCTGGGCCACGCGCTGCTGCGAGCCGCACGCGAGGATCCCCGTGTCGTGGGTCTGTCCGCGGACCTGGCCAAGTACACCGACATGCACGTCTTCCGGGACGCCATGCCCGACCGCTTCTACCAGATGGGCATGGCCGAACAGGTCATGATGGGCACCGCCGCGGGGCTGGCCCAGGAGGGGTTCGTCCCCTTCGCGTCGACCTACTCGGTCTTCGCCACGCGCCGCGCCTACGACTTCCTGTGCCTGGACATCGCCGAACCCGAACTCAACGTCAACGTCGTGGCGGCGCTTCCGGGGCTGACGACCGGATACGGCCCGAGCCACCAGGCCACCGAGGACATCGCCCTGCTGCGGGGCATCCCCGGCATGACCATCGTCGACCCCTGCGACTCGGTGGACATCGAACAGGCGGTGCCCCAGCTCATCGCGCACGAGGGGCCCACGTACACGCGTATTCTGCGTGGCGCCGTGCCCACGGTGCTGGACGAGTACGACTACGAGTTCCGCCTGGGTCGGGCGGCCCGGCTGCGCGACGGCGAGGACGTCCTGCTGGTCTCCTCGGGGCTGATGACCGAACGCGCGTTGCGCGTGGCCGCGAACCTGGAGAAGGACCGCGTCGACGTCGCGGTGCTGCACGTTCCGACCATCAAGCCCCTGGACGTGGAGACCGTGCTGGCCGAGGTCGGTAGGGACCGCAGGGTCTTCGTGCTGGAGAACCACTCCGTCGTGGGCGGGCTCTTCGAGTCCGTGGCCTCGGCGCTGGTCCAGCGAGGGGTGCACCGTCAGGTGACGCCGATCGGCCTGCCGGACGCGTTCCTCGACGCGGGCGCGCTTCCCACGCTCCACGATCGTTACGGCGTCTCGGTGGAGCGCATCGGCGCACGGGTGCGCGACTCCCTCTGACCCCGCCGTCGCCCGGGGTCTCGCCCGGTCGGTGCCGGGTGTGGCACCGACCGGGCGAGGCCCCACAGCGCGGCGCGGGGGTGGAGCCGCTGGGGTCGAGGGGCGTCGCGGGTCGGGCGCACGCCGTCTCGGTGACCGCTCTCGGGGACGCGTCCCCGAGAGCGCGCCCCGGCCCCAGAGTCGCCGGTCCGGTCGCGGGCGCGGTCGACGGGCGGGGACGACTTCCGTCATGCCCGCCCCGTGCGGGGAGCGGAGAGAACTCGTGATCGGTGACACAACGTCACGGTCCGACTGCGGCCCAGGTTCGACGTGTGGACCCCCACGACCACGCTCATCCCGTATCCCCGATCCCACGACCGACCGACCGACTCGACCGACGACCGCACCCGGCCTCCGCGCACGGGCACCAGGCGCGTGGCGGAGCCCTCCCCGGCCGGACCCGGCGCGCGTCGCCGCGGCGCGCGTCCCGTCCCGCCGGGAGTGGAGTACCACCGTGTGCTCGCGGGGCGCGAGCGCGGTATCGGGCGCGGGCTCCTCGCGATCCTGCTCCTGCTGGACGGCCTGGTCGTCTTCAGCCATACCCTCTCCCAGGCCGCCGGCGTCATCGACCTGAGGGCGGGCAGGGTCAACCCGGCCATGGACGGTACCGACTACACACCGCTCTACCACGGCGCGACCATGTTCGCGCTCGCGCTGCTGGTCCCGTGGAGCATGGTCGTCCAACGGTGGCTGTACGGCGTGCCGGGCGCCTCGCTGCACTCGGTGTTCTCCCGTTTCCGGTTCGACGTGCTCGGGCGGTCCCTGCTGTACCTCGGGCCCGTCTGGCCGGGCGCCACGGTGGTGCTGAACGTCGCGATGCCCACGGGCCGGATCCACTGGTCCTTCGTCGACCTGGTCCTCCTGGTCGCCCTCACCCTCCTGCCGACACCCCTGCAGGCCACCGGCGAGGAGTACGGGCTGCGCGGACTCCTCTTCCGGTTCGTCGGGAGCCGGGGGCGGGGGTCGCGCACCTCGCTGGTCCTCGCCGTCCTGGTGTCCAGCCTGGTGTTCACCCTCATCCACGGCGCGGCCGACCCGTGGATCAACCTCTGGTACTTCACGCTCGCGTCGAGCCTGGCGGTCATCACCTGGCGTACCGGCGGCATCGAGATCGCGGTCCTCCTCCACGCCCTGCTCAACCCGGTCACCTTCCTGCCGGCCATCGCCGTCCACTCCGACATCGGCACCCTGGTCACCGACCGGTCGGCGGGCACCGGTTCGGCGGCCCTGCTCGTTCCCAGCGTCACCGCGATCGCGATCACGGCGATGGTGTGGTGGCGCACCCGCCGGACGGGACCGACAACGACACCCGCCGGGTCGGGCTCCGCGATCGGGGGAGAGGCGAGCGTCGTTCGACCGTGATCCGCGGTGGTTCGGCGCGCAGGGTACGCGTTCCCACCTGCGGTGCTCCGCGTGCCGGCGGGCTTCTGGGCGGTGACGGGCGCACTGCCCGGTCCCGGGGGCGCGTACCCCCGATCCCTCGCATGTGACCCAGTTCACGTCACTCGGACTTGAGTGTGCCGTAACGGCATGGATTTACCTGAAGTCGTACAGAGATCACGCACACCCCCTCGGGAGGACGGACATGACCACCACCGACCTCGTTCGCACCGCCGACCACACCGCCGACCACACGGCCGACCACACGGCCGACCACACGGCCGACCGGGCCGCGACCCCCGACACCGGCCCCGCCGTACCGGACCAGGGCACCCGGGAGCAGCCGACCGGCACCCAGCAGACCGTGCTCGACCACATCGGCGGCACCTCCGGCATGGTCTACTCCACGCTGCCCGTCGTGATCTTCGCCGCCGTGGTCCCCTTCGCCACCCTGACCGTGGCGATCGGTGCCGCGATCGCCCTCGCCCTCGCCCTCGGCGTGTACCGGATGTGGCGCGGTGAACAGTTCATGGGCGCCATGGGCGGCGTGTTCGGTGTCGCCGTCGCGGGCGGTGTCTCCGCCTGGACCGGTTCGGCCAACGACTTCTTCCTCATCGGCATCTGGGCCTCCCTCGTCGGGGCCATCGTCACCCTCGTCTCGCTCCTGGTCCGCCGTCCCCTCACCGGTGTCATCTGGAACGCCGTCCACGGTGGCACCCACGCCTGGCGCGAGGACCGCGCCACCCTGCGCGTCCACGACCTCGCCACCCTCGCCGTGTGCGCCGTCTTCGCCGGGCGCTTCATCGTCCGCCAGGGCCTCTACCTCGCCGACTCCACGACCGGGCTGGCCATCGCCGACACCGTCACCGGCTTCCCGCTGACCGCCCTGGCCGCCGTCGTCGTCTTCTGGGCCTTCCGCCGCTCCACCCGTCGCCTCATCAAGAACACCGAGGACACCGGCGTCGCCCGGTCCTGATCCGCCGCCTCCGCCGCATCCGAGCAGCCGCCGTCACCCACCGGGGCCGGCGGCCGCTCGGATGTGACGGGCGTCCACGCATGTGGATCCGGGGTTCCTCGGCCCGTCCGTCGGACCTCCGCTCGGCACGGGGACCCGGTCGGACGTGGCCCTCTCCCGGTACGGGGTCGGCCGCAACGGCATCCTCAGGGAGCGATCCCGCCGGGCCCGACGAGGGCGGAGGCCGGCCGCGGCCCCGAGGCCCGCGCTCCGCAGGCGCGCGAGGTCGGACCGCTCCGGCCGGGGAACGGGTGCGCGGTGGGTTCACCGACGCCCGGTGCGGTAGGTACCGAGGAACGGCCGGGCCCGGGCCCGGGAGATCCGACCACCGCATCGGAAGGGGCGCCGGTGACACACCGAACCGCGCGTGACGTGCTCGTCGTCGTGGACGTGCAGGAGGGCTTCCTCAACCACCACAGTCGACCGGTGCTCCCCACGCTCGTGCGGCTCCTCGACACCTGGACCCGGGCCGGACGCCCGCTCGTGCTCACCCGGTACCTCAACCACGCCGACAGTCCCTTCAGCACCCTGCTGGACTGGACCCGGCTCCAGGCGCCGCCGGAGACCGACCTGGCGTCCCAGGTGAACGCCCACGCCGATGACGCCGTCGCCGTCATCGACAAGCATGGTTACTCCTGCTGTACCGACGCCTTCCTGACGTTGGTCGACCGGCACGGCTGGACCGACACGTACTTTTGCGGGATCGCCACCGAGAGCTGTGTCCTCAAGTCCGCCGCCGACGCCTTCGAACTCGGTCTGGTGCCCAGGATCATCACCGACGCCTCCTCCAGCGACGCCGGGGCCCGGGTCCACAGGGCGGGACTCACCGTGGCCCGCCGCCTGATCGGAGCCCACCACCTGGTCACCACCGATCAGGTGTGCGCCCGCGTCGACGCCGAGCCCTCCTCCTGAGCGGCCTCGCGGCCGACCCGAGCCTCGGACCCGCGCGCGACCGCGGGGTCCCGTCACGACCCACGGGCCGGAACGCCGCTCCTGCGGTACGACGCGGTCCCCGCCGTTCCTCCGGGAACGGTCTCTATTCCCTGTCGGTCAGGGAACCGCGGGACCGAGGAGGTGCACGGCGCCCCGGTAGCCGTCCCACTCCATCGTCGACATCGCGTCCAGCGCGGCGTCGGACACGGGCAGCAGGTGCGCGTCGACCCAGGTGTCTCCCGTGGCCGCGTTGGTCCAAGGGTCCTGGAGCACGACGGCGCCCGGCACGACGCCGTGGCAGAGCACCCAGTGCGGCACGTCGAACTCCTGCATCGTCTTCAGTGAGACCAGGAGCAGGATCTGACCACCCTCGACGAGGGCGTCGCGCAGTCCGCTCAGGTCGAGGCGGTGCCCGTCGATGGAGACCCCGGCCTGCGCCGCGTCCGTCCGTGACGTGCGCTGCAGCACGGCGCGCCAGGCACGTTCGTCCTCGGAGTAGGCGTCGAGCATGATGGGCCGGTCGACGTCGAGGCGCACCACGACGGACGAACCCGGCCACGCGCGACGCACGGCGGTCGCCAGGCGCACGGGTTCGCAGGCGGGGAAGTTCGTCGCCTCGCGCCACAGCGCGAGTTCCCCGGGTCGGTCCAGGGACGCCCGGGTCTCCACCCCCGACCGCACCTGCGCCATCAGAGCGACCGCGGCACCGCACGTGAACGTGGTGCTCTGCCGGTAGTAGGGCGGTTCCTGCACCCGGACGTCGTCGGACCAGCGCACGTATCCCGTGCGCGGGCCGTCCGCGTCCGGGGCGCCGTGCGGGCCCTCCAGGGGTGTGAATCCCGCGGCCCCGGCCTGCGCGGCGGTCACGCTCCACCCCTCCCACTTGACCTGGGCGAGCCCCCGTTCGCGCGCGTGCGCCACGACGGCGTCCACGGCCGAGGGCACGTCGCCCACGGCGTCGACGATCTTGAGATAGGCGGCCCCCGGCCGGGCGGTCACCAGCGCGGCACCGGCCCATGCAGTGGAGTCGTCGTCGCGGACGGCCACGACCCGAGGTGTGTGCGCCGTCCGGTCGACCGCCGCCCAGCGTTCCAGCACCGCGTTCGGGGCGATGCGTGTGAGGTCCGGGGGAGGGGCGGCGGTATCGAACGGGACGACGACCGTGGCGACGGACGGTGCGACAGGGCGATGCGGCATGTGGGGCTCCGGGCGGGATCGGGCGGTCGGTGGCGGCCGCGGTCGAAGGGACGTGTCGGGTAGGGGAGGTGCGCGGTGCCAGGGGGAGGCCCGAGCAGCGTCCCCGGGCTCGTACCGCCGGTCAGGCCCGCGACCGGCGCAGCAACCAGATGAGGTAGGGGCCGCCGACCAGGGCGATCATGAGCCCGGCCGGCACCTGGGCCGGGGCGATCACGGTACGGCCGAGGGTGTCCGCCACGCAGACCAGCAGGGCGCCCGTCACCATCGCCACCGGGACGACGCGATCGTGCCGGGCCCCGACCAGCCCGCGCGCCAGGTGCGGTGCGACCAGCCCGACGAAGCCCACGACACCGATCGCCACCACACTGACGGCGGCCAGCACCGCGGCGAGGCTCAGCAGGGCCCACCGTGTGCGCCCCACCCGCAGGCCGAGGATGCGCGGGGTGTCCTCGTCGACGGCGATCAGGTCCAGGTGCCGGGACAGGCCGATGACCAGCGGCGTCGCCAGGAGCAGCGCCACCGCCACCGGAAGGACCTCGGGGAAGGTGCGTCCGTAGGTCGTCCCCGAGAGCCAGGTGAAGATGCGGGGGGTCTGCCACGGGTCGGCGCGCAGGAGCAGGAAGGTGGTGACCGCGCTCAGGCTGTATCCGCAGCCGATCCCGATGAGGACGAACCGGTCCGGGCGCAGACCGCCCCGCCACGACAGTGCGCAGATCAACGCGAACGTGGCCAGCGCCGTCAGGACCGACACCGTGGTGAGCGCGCCGAGGCCACCGCCCGGATGGGCGGTCACGACGATCACCGCGCCCAGCCCCGCACCGGCGGTGACGCCCAACAGACCCGGCTCGGCGAGCGGGTTGCGCACGGTCCCCTGCACGATGCTCCCGGCCAGGGCGAGCGCCGCTCCGGCGAGTACGGCCGCGGTCACGCGGGGGACCCGTTCGTCCAATGCCCTGCCGATGAGGTCGGGGGCGGCGCCCTGGAGCCAGAGCGCGACGTCGCCGGTGCGCAACCACAGGCTGCCGGCCAGCACACCCACGAGCACGGACACGACGAGCAGTGTGGCCGCGATGGCCAGGACCACGAGGAACCGGCGGCCCGAGCGCGGACCGGTCCGCGCGCCGGGCGGGCGGCGGAGCGGGCCCGCGTCGCGCAGACGCAGGGCGAGTACCACGATGAGGAGACCGCCGAGCAGCGCCGTGGGCACCCCGGTGGGGATGGACGCGGCGCCCTCGGCCCCGAGCACCGCCCGCAGCGAGGCGTCCGCGAACAGGATCAGAGCCGCGCCCAGCAGACCGGAGACGGTCACCAGGAACAGGTGCCGGTGCAGGGACGGGAGTCGACCCGCGATCAGACGGGCCAGAACGGGGGCGCCCAGCCCGACGAACGCGATCGGTCCCGCCAGGGTCACCGACGCCCCGGTCAGGAGCACCGCGCACACCACCGCCGTGGTCCGTGTCGACCGGACCGGTACCCCGAGTGAGGAGGCCGTGTCCTCGCCCAGGCGCAGCACGTCCAGGCGTCGGCTCAGCAGCAGCGCCGCGCCCAGGACGACCAGGATGAACGGCAGGGCGCGCAGGGACGCGTCGATGTTGAGCTGGGCGAGGGACCCGCTGCCCCAGGCGAAGAGGCCGGTGGTGTTCTCCTTGAACAGGATCAGCAGCATCGCCGTGGCCGCGTCCAGGGCCATGGCGATCGCCGAGCCGGCCAGGACGAGTCGCGTCGTGGCCGTCCCGGCCGCGCTGCCCGCGAGCCCCAGGACGAGCGCCGCGGCGGCCAGGCCCCCGGCGAAGGCCGCCAGGCCCGAGGCCCAGAGCGGAACGGCGAGCCCGAACGCGGCCACGAGGGTGAGCGCGAAGTAGGAGCCCGCCGTCACCGCGAGGGTGTCGGGGGAGGCGAGCGCGTTGCGGGTGACCGACTGGAGGAGCGCGCCGGCCACGCCCAGGGCGAAGCCCACGGTCACCCCGGCGAACAGGCGCGGGAGCCGTGAGCCGTGCAGCACGTCGCCGACGGGCACCCCGCCGACGTCCTCCCGGGCCCCGGCCAGGAACCGTGCGAGGTCCCACCACCCCACACCGGAGGTGCCCTGGGTGAGGTGCCACATGCCCAGCGCACCGATCACGGCGACCAGGGCCGTGACGACCGCGGCCCCGGCGGTGCCACCGCGCGGACCGGGGTCCGTCGTCGGGGACCGCCGGGGGCGGGTGTGCGTCGGTGCGCTCATCCCCGGGTGAGGGCGTCGACGAAGGCGTCGACCGCCTGTTCGGTCGAGCGCGGTCCGCCGGCGCCCCAGATGCGCGGGGGGAAGGAGTGCGCCCGGTCCTCCTGGACGGCCGGAAGGGAGTTCCAGATCGGGTTCTTCTCCAGTTCCTCCACATAGCCGCCGACGCCCTCGTCGTTGGCGTAGAAGAGGTTGGCCTCGCCCACGGCGGTCAGGCCCTCGACGTCGGTCTGGGCGAGACCGTAGGAGGGGTCCACACCGCCGTCGCCGTAGGCCTCGTTGATGTCGTCGGTCCAGGCCGAGGTCATCCCGAGCTCCTCCCCGAGCGCGGTGAACAGGGCGCCCTGGCCGTAGGGGCGGACGGTGAGGTTGCCGCCCTGGAGCCATCCGTCGAAGTACAGGAAGTCCGTCGTCGGCAGGTCGACGTCGGCCACCTGTTCCCGTGCCCGCGTCAGACGGTCGTCGAACTCGCCCAGCACCCGCTCGGCCCGCTCGGTGCGTCCCGTCGCCTCGCCGATGAGCGAGAAGACGTCCCGCATGTTGCCGATGGGGTCGGTCGGGTCGGCCCCCAGGGTCACGACGACGGGCACGTCGCGCTGTTCCAGCCGCGCGATGATCTCGTCGTCGGGGTCGGAGGCCTCCACGATCACCAGGTCGGGGTTCTGGGCGTAGAGGGTGTCGAGGTCGGGCTCCTCACGGCTGCCGACGTCGGTCACGCCCTCCGGCAGTTCCTCCGCGCTCACCCAGGTGCTGTAGCCCTCCGTGTCGGAGATCGCCACGGGGGTGACGCACAGGGTCAGCGCGTCCTCGACCTGTTGCCACTCCAGGACGGCGACGCGTTCGGCGGGACGGTCGAGCTCGACCCGTCGGCCGACCCCGTCGGTCAACGACACCGGGTCGGTCGTCGTGGTCGTGGTGTCCTCGGCGCACTCGTCCGACGGGGGCGCGGCGACACCATCGGTCTCGGGCTCCTCGACGCCGGTGGTGCCGCATCCCGTCGCGGTCAGGGCGAGGGCCATCGTGGCGATGGTCGCGAGTCGGCGGATACGGATCATGGGTGCTGTCCTCTGGCTCTGTCGTTCTCTGACGGTGTGGTCTCGGTGTCGAACCGGGCGGGGGTCGGATGTCGCCCCACGGGATCGATGCGCAGCCGGCCGGTCCGCGGGTCCTCGGCGACCTCGATCCGGATGCCGTAGACCTCGGTGAGGTGCGCGGCGGTGAGGACCTCGGCGGGAGGGCCCTCGGCGTGGGGGCGACCCTCGCTCAACAACAGCAGCCGGTCGGCGACCCGGGCCGCGTGGTCGAGGTCGTGCAGGACGACCCCGACCGTGGTGCCGTGGTCCTCGGCGAGATCGCGGATCAGGTCCAGGGTCTCGATCTGGTACCGCAGGTCCAGGTGGTTGGTGGGTTCGTCCAGCAGCACCACGCCGGTGTCCTGGGACAGGCAGGTGGCGAGCCAGACGCGCTGCATCTCTCCGCCGGAGAGCTCTCCGGCCGCACGGTCGGCCATGGCGAGCACGCCGGTGACGCGCATCGCGTGGTCGATCGCGCGCCGGTCCTCGGCGGTCGGGCCCGCGAAGCCGCGCCGGTACGGGTGGCGGCCGAAGGCGACGACCTCGCGCACCGTCAGCCCCTCCGGGACCGGGCGGGATTGGGCGAACAGGGTGACCTCCCGCGCGAAGCGGCGCGGGCTCAGCAGGGACACCGGTCGGTCCGGCCGCCCGTCGCGACCGCCGAGCCGCACCTCACCGCTCTCGACGTGGTGCAGGCGGGCGAGGGCGCGCAGGAGGGTCGACTTGCCGCTGCCGTTCGGACCGACCAGCGCGGTGACCTTCCCGGCCTCCAACGCGAGCGAGGTGCCGTGGACGACCGTGGTCCTTCCGTAGCGCAGGACCAGCCGCTCCCCGCGCAGGGCGTTCACACCGGTCCCGGCGCGCGCCGCGGTGCGGAGCCCGGGCGGGCGGTGGCCCACGACGGGTGCGCCGCCGTGGCAGGCGTCGGTACCCCGGGGGAGAACCGCCGGTGCGGCGCGTGCGGTCGCGCGGGGGCGGGACCACGGGAGTGGGAAGTTAGGTTAGCCTTCACTCACTCAGAATAGAGATCTTCGCGTTGTGGCTGCAATCAGGACATTCAGACAGCCGATACGGAGTTCCGGTCAGAGGTCGCCCGCGCGGACCCGACGTAGGACCCCGGGGTCGTGCCCATCACGCGTCGGAAAGCGTCGATGAAGGTGCTGGTCTGGGCGTAGCCGAGGAGATCGGCGGTCTCCTGCACCTCGCGTCCTTCATTGAGCAGCGTCAGCGCCCGGTGGATGCGCAGTGATTGACGCCACTGCGCGAACGACAGCCCCGTGGCCGCGCGGAACGCACGGCTGATGGTGCGCGGGCTGACCCCCAGGTCACGGGCCCACTCCTCCAGGGAGCGGTCGTCGGAGGGGTCCTCCATCAGGGCCTCGGCGACGGCGTCGGCCCTGGCGTCGCCGGGCAACCGCAGCGCCAGGTGTGGCGCGGCCGGCTCCAACAGGTCGAACACGACCGCCTCCGCCCGCGAGCGCGCGCCGGCGTCGAGGTCGGTCCGGGACAGATGGATCAGCAGGGATTCCAGCACCGGGGTCATCGCGATCACCGTCGCCGTGGCGAAGGCGAGCGGGGTGCTGTCGGGCGCGAAGAACGCGTCGTGGAGTTCGGCGCCCGCGGTGAGCCGACCGGCGTGCACGTGGCCCGCCGGCACCCACAGTCCGCACCCCTCGGACACGGTGAAGAGACGGTCGCCCGCACGGGCGGTCAGCGCACCGTTGCGCACCCACACCAGCTCGTGGACGGGGTGCGCGTGCGGTTCCCACTCGGTGGGGACCCCCAGCACGTGCGACTCCGAGAGGATCACGAAGGGGGAGGGCGCCCCCTGCGGAAGCGGTGCGGCCCGGCGCAACCGGGTCCTCGGTTCGCGACGCCAGGTGCCCCACCCCGCACCCTCGGGGGACGACTCCGACTCGATCACACTCACGGGCGCCTCTCCCCGATCACTCCGCGCGGCCACTGTGGTCCGGCACGTCCGCGTGCCGGTGCGCCCTCGTCCCCGAACGGGACGCTCCGCCGATGCGCGCCGTCCCCTCCGGCGCCGGACCGGCGTGAACCGGCCGAGGGACGTCGCCACCGGTGGTCGAACACGTGCCCGACCCGTCCGGGACGCCGGCCCGAGGTGTCGCGGGCGCGACGGCGACAACGTCAAGGTAACCGTATCGGTGCTGGTCACCGTCGCCGGGTCGGGTTTCGGGCCTGGGATCCGTCGTGGGATCCGGGCCGAGGGAGTGACCGTGCGCCCGGCCCCGCCGGCGCCCGAGGCACTCCGGCGCGCTCACCGGGGTCGCGACCCCGGCCGACCCCGTCGACGCCCTGCCCGACGGACGCACCCGGGGCCCGGACCCGCCGTCCGAGACCCCGGTCCGTCAGGGGTCAGTGGTGCTGTTCGGCCAGGTCCAGGTCGCGGGGGACCATGAAGTAGACCAACACGGCCGCGATCAGCATCACCAGTCCGCCGTAGAGGCCGATCTGCACCAGCGACTCGCTGAACGCCTGCCGCGCCCACACCGCCAACTCCTCGCCGCCGGTCTGCGACGCGATGGACAGCGCTCCGCCCAGCGATTCGCCCGCGGACGCGACCTGATCGGGGTCCAGGCCCTCCGACCCGGCCGCGCCGTCGGCCATCCGTGTCCGGTAGAACACGGACGCGACCGACCCGAGGATCGCCACACCCAGCACGTTGCCCAGGTCATAGGCGGTCTCCTCGATGGCGGCGGCGTTACCCGCCTTGGCCTGGGGCGTGCTGGACATGATGATCGCCGAGGCGATGGCCAGGGAACCGGTCCCCACGCCCAGCAGCGTCAGCGTGATGGCCAACGCGGCGTAGGACAGGTGTTCCTGCGCGCCGTACAGCACGAAGAACCCGATGGCGGACATGGCCAGCCCACCGGCCAGGACCGTGCGGGCGCCGATGCGGTCGGCCAGGGCGGGGGCCAGCGGGGAGATCACCACCGCCGCCAGAGCCATGGGCAGGATGCGGATCCCCGTCTCCAGCGGAGAGTGGCCGCCCACCAGTTGCAGCCACTGGGCCGCCAACAGCAGCAGGGCCCCCATCGCGAACATCGATCCCAGCGCTCCCACGGCCCCCGCGGTGAAGGGGGCGCGGGCGAACAGGCGCACGTCCAACAGAGGGTCGGGACGGTGCAGGCAGCGCAGCACGAACCAGGTCAGCAGGGCGGCGGCCCCGGCCAGGGACGCCCACGCGAGAGGGTCGGCCACCCCCTCCTTGGCGAAGTGCTTGATCGACCACACCAGGGTGACCATGCCGGCGATCGCCGGCACGGTCGCGACCACGTCCCACCGGCCCGGTGCGGGGTCGCGTGCCTCCGGGAGCAGGAGCAGGCCGCTGATCAGGGCCAGGACCATCAGGGGGACGTTGACCAGGAACGCCGCGTGCCAGGAGAAGACCTCCAGGAGTAGGCCGCCCACGATGGGACCGACCGCTCCGCCCAGGGAGGCGGTGGCGGCCCACACGCCCAGGGCGGTGGCCCGTTCGCGCGGATCGGTGAAGACGCTGCGGATCATCGACAGGGTGGTGGGCATGATCATCGCGCCGCCCAGCCCCAGCAGGGCCCGCACGGCGATGACGCACTCCGGTGACTCGGCCGTCAGGACCAGCAGGGAGGCCGCTCCGAAGACCACGAAGCCCGAGAGCAGGAGCCTCTTGCGGCCCCACCGGTCGGCCAGCGCGCTGGCCGGGACCAGCAGTCCGGCCAGGACCAGGGAGTAGACGTCCACGATCCACAACTGCTGGTCGGCGCTCGGCCGCAGGTCGGCGGCGAGTTCCGGCAACGCCACGTTGAGGATCGTCATGTCCATGACGATCACGAGCATGCTGAGCGAAAGGACCGTCAGGCTCGCCCAACGGCGACCGCGCGAGAGCCCGACGGAGGTGGGGTGGGTTCCGGTGCGGGTCATCGGGCGCCTCCCGTGCCCTCGCCCGGCGAGGCGAGCAGCGCGGCCACGATCCGTTCGATCTCCGCGCGCCCCATGGGCGCACCGTGGATCAGGGTGTGCATCATCGCGCCGTCGGAGAAGACCGCGATCGCGCGGGCCGACTCGGCGGGAACGCGGCCGGAGAGCGTGCGCACCATGCCCTCGTACCAGCGCAGAGCCAGGGGGCGCAGGTCCTCGCGCTGGGAACCCGCGATGTACAGGACCGCGTCGGCCTTCACCCGTGCGGTGTCGGACAGGTAGGACCACAGCGAGGCGGCGATGGCCGCGGGGGTCGGCTCGTTTCCGGAGAGTTCGGCCTCCAGTTCGGCGATGCCCTCGTCGGTGCGTTCGGCGAGCCGGCCGACCGCCGCCGCGGTCAACTCCTCCAGTGAGGAGAAGTAGTAGGTGGTCGCGCCCAGGGGGACCTGCGCGCGTTCGGCGACCCGGCGGTGGGTGATGTCCAGCGCCCCGGTCTCGGCGATCAGGTCCGCCGCGGCCTCGACCATCGCCCGGCGTCGCGCCCGGGGGTCGCGTTGGGTACTCACAAGCATCCTTCCCCGATGTGTACTCGTGTACTAGTACGAAAGTACCAGTACATCTGTACAGATTCAGGGCGAGAGAGAGGGTCGCCTCGATCACACGCCGCGGGCCGCCGTCGATCCGGTGGCCCTCAACGACTCACGGCCCGGCCGCGTCCCCGTCGTCGTCGGGGGGAGCGTCGCGTTCCGAGGCCAGGACGCCGGCGACGGACCAGTGCGTGTCGGGTACCTCGCGTACGAAGACCCGGATGCCGTCGACGGGGGCGCCGATCGACCGGTGGGTCGCCTCGGTCACCTCCCGTACGAGGGCGCGGAGTCGCGCGGGGCTGCGTCCGGGACCGAGCGTGATGTCGATGACGGGCACGGCGTCCGCCTCGATGGTCGACCGGTGGGTCTCCGGTCGCCATGGTCGGGGACCGGTGCTCCCGCCTGCGCCGGGGCTCGGAGCGCCGTCGTCGTCGGCGACGACGGTGGATCGTGATCAGTGGCGGCGCGCGTCCAGCGCCGTCAAGGCCTCCTCGTCGATCTCCACGCCCAGGCCCGGCCCGCGAGGGACCTCCAGGGTGCTGTCGACCGGGGCGATGACCGGAGCGGTGATCTGCCGCGCGTACTTCAGGGGTCCCATGAGATAGGCCGGCCCGGAGGTCGCGCCGACACAGGCGGCCAGGTGCAGCCCTGCGGCGTTGGCGATGCCCAGTTCGACCACACCGCCGACCAGGACCCCCAGACCGTGGGCGCGCGCGACGTCGGCCGTGCGGAGCGCCGCGGAGACACCACCGAGCTTGGACAGGCCGACGTTGACCACGGAGGCCGCCTCCGCGTGCGCGACCCGCACAACGTCCTGCGGGCGGCGGACCGACTCGTCGGCGACGACGTCGATCCCGTTCCCGTCGGTGAGGATTCGCGTGGCGCGGGCGTTGCCGGGAAGGTCGGTCGGGGCGACCGGCTGCTCGACGAGCCGCACTCCGGCGCGGCGCAGTCGATCCGCGGCCCGCGCCACGTCCGTGACCGACCAGAGGCCGTTGACGTCGAGCAGGAAGGGGTGGGCCTCGCCGACCTCCTCGCGCGCGGCCTCGATGCCGCGCAGGTCCCCCTCCAGGGAGCCCCGGCCCGCGTAGAGCTTGAGCCAGCGGAACCGCTCCGCGGCCGTGGCCGCGGTCCGCGCGACGGTGGCGGGGTCGGCGTCCCAACCGACGGAACCGTGCACCTCCACCGTGTCGGTCGCGTACCCCCCGAGGTGGCGGGAGAGCGGAACCCCGGCGGACTTCGCCGCGATGTCGAGCAGGGCGGTGTCGACCGCCGCCATGGTGAAGTCGATGGCGTGACTGGTGGACAGGATGCGGCCGGCCCATTCGGACCGGTGCAGGGGGTCGGCGCCCAGGAGCACCGGGGCGACGCGTTCGTCGACGATCTCCACGATCGACCGCTGCGTCTCCGCGGTCAACTGGGGGACCGGGCAGGCCTCGCCCCAACCGACGAGGCCCTCGTCGGTGGTCAGGCGCACCACGACGTTCGAGGAGACGGTGCGTGTGATGTGCGCGAAGCGAAAGGGTGCCGACAGTTCGGCGCGCAGCGGAATCGCCTCGACGCTCACGATGTTCACAGGTCGTCCTCGCAGCTAGAGTAGGGACGCTCAGGCTAGCATTGGGTCACCCAATTTTCCAGGTGTGCCGACGACCTCCGACGTCGCTAGGAACGGTTCCGTACATGTCTGTATCCGACCCGGACGGCGGGACGACCCCGCCCGCGGACGCGCCCCGTCTGCGGGACCGCGTCGTCGCCAGCCTCCTGGAACTCATCCGTGAGCTGGAACTGACCCCGGGCCGGGCGCTGCCCACCGAACGCGAGCTGGCCGCACGCCTGAGCGTCAGCCGCAACGTGGTCCGCCAGGCCTTCGACATCCTCGAGGAACGGGGCATCGTCCGCTCGCGCAGGGGTTCGGGCCGGTTCCTGCGCACCGTCGAGGACGTCGCCGCGCCGGTCGATCCGCGCACGCTGGAGGCGGCCTCCATCGCCGACATCCTCGAAGCCCGGTTCGTGATCGAGGAACAGTGCGTGGTGATGGCCTGCCAACGGCGCACCACGTCGGAGGTCCGCGAACTCGCCCGCCTGGGCGCGCGGTTGCGGACCTGGGACGACAACGTCGAGTTCCACGTCGCCCTGGCCGCCGCCACGCACAACTTCATGCTCGAACGGTTGGTCCGGCAGCAACTGGACCTGGGGGCGCAGCTCCACCAGCGGGACAGGTACGACGATCCGGCGCAATTGGCGCACATGCGGTCCGAGCACGAGGCGATCGTGCGGGCGGTCGAGGACCGGGACGAGGAGCGGGCGCGGGCGCTGATGCGGTCCCACCTGCGCAGCACGCGCCGATCCGTGGCGGGGTCCGGTCGACCCTCGGGCGCCGAGTAGGGGTCCCTGGCCGGGACCGGGCCGGTCTGCGGAGGATCGGCCCGGCGGTGCCGAGGGTGGACACCGACGGGGTCGTCAGTGGCGTGGCGACCTCATCGGGTGTGCTCGTCGCTGAAGGACAGGCCGCTGGTCTCCTCCAACTGACGCACGGCCAGCAACTGCCCGCCGTCGCCGTAGGTGCGCAGGGCGCGGTGGTGCATCTGCTCGACGAGGGCGGACACCTCCAGCGGGACACCGACCTCACGCCCGAGGTCGACCGCCAGGCGCAGGTCCTTCAACGCCAGGGCCAAACGGAAGTACTCCTTGTAGTCCCCGACGAAGACGTTGTTCGGTGCGTCGTTCTCCAGGAACGCGCTGGAGGCGCCGCTGCCGGTCAGCGCGCGGTGGAGGGTCCTCAGATCCACGCCGGCCTTGGTGCCCAGCGCCAGGACCTCCGCGCCGGCGATGGCGTGGAGGAAGAAGCCGAGGTTGATGCAGAGCTTGACCGTGTAGCCCGCTCCCTGGGGGCCCACATGACTGATCTTCTCGGGGTCGCCGAGGGCGCTGAGCACGGGAAGGGCGCGTGCGTAGTCCTGGCGCTCGCCCCCGACGAAGATCTGCAGGGTGCCGGACTCCGCCCCGGGGACACCCCCGGTGACCGGGGCGTCGAGGCTGCTCCAGCCGCGGTCGGACCGGGCGTTCTTGACGCGTTCCATGGTCTCGGCGCTGCTGCTGCTCATGTCGATCCACAGCGCACCGGGGCCCAGGGAACACGCCGCCCCCTCCTCACCGAGCAGGGCCGACTCGACCTCGTCCGGACCGGGCAGCATCGTCACCAGGATGTCGGCGGCCCGGGCCGCCTCCGCCGCCGACCGTGCGGCGTGGATGGTGTCGGAGCCGGAGGTCAGGGCGGTGACCGCCGCGGGGCGCGTGTCGTAGACGGTCACGGGATACGTGGTGGCGATGTTGCGCGCCATCCCCGCGCCCATCCTGCCGAGGCCGATGAAGCCGACATGCATCGCGGAAGCTCGTTTCTGTCGTGGGCGGCCGACCCTCGCGCCCGTCGGGGGAGACCTGCGCGGATCAGGATTGGGTCATCCAATCTGACGATACGGGGGAGCGGACCCGAAGGCAAGAGGTGGCACCGGCCCGAGCGACCGGGCCGCTGGTGGGGGAGAATGCCCTGAGGGTTCGGTGCCCCGGAGAGCGATCCTCCGGTGTTCGATCTCAGAGGACCGAGGGAGGAGGATCGGGTCACCCAGGATCGCGGCACGACGTCGGTCGTCCCCGGTCGGTGTCGGGCTCCAGATGTGGGGCCCCACGCCGTGCGCAGCCGGTGGTGGCCCGACCGGGCCGCCCGGACCGGGGGAGGGGCGCGCGCACACCCCGGAAACGGACCCGTCGCCCGCCCGCCGAGGCGGCGTCGTGGTGGGCGGGCGAGGACGTCCGCTCGGGCACCGATGCGGCCGAGGTCAGTCGGAGTCGAGCGCGCGGCCGAGCAGGTCCAAGAGCAGACGGATCTCGCTCTCGCTCAGCACCGCCAGTGGGGTCCCCTCCAGTGCGGTCCCCACCACCTCCGCGCGGATCTCGTGGCCCCGGTCGGTCAGGGCCAGGACGCGCGAGCGTCGATCGTCCGGATCCACGGCGCGTTCCACCAGGCCCCGGTCGACCAGTTGGTTGGTCACGAAGGTCAGGTTGGGGGCGTTGCAGTGCAGACGCTCGGCCACCACCTTCATCGAGGGCGGCGGCTCGTCCGGGTCGATCACCCACAGGGCCTGGAAGGTCGCCGGGGTCAGGTGGTGCTCGGCCAGGACCGGCCCGACCCGGTCGATGGTGCGCATCCAGATGTCGTACGTCGCGGCGACCGCCGCGGTGAGGTGGGGCGCGGTCATGTCCTCGATTCTATCGATCCTTCGAGTGTCGAAATATCGTGCTAGCTTTTTGCTTCGAGACTCGAACCAATGGAGGTCGTCATGAAGCACGGATACCGCGGTGTCACCGCTCTCGTCACCGGTGCGTCGAAAGGCCTGGGGCGTGCGTTCGCGTGGGATCTGGCCCACCGAGGCGCGGAGGTGATCCTGCTCGCCCGGTCTGAGGGCGATCTGCGGGCCCTGGCCGCGGACATCGGGGCGCTCCGAGACGGCCCGGACGCCGAGATCATCGTCGCCGACCTCGCCGCACCGGACGGCCCCGACACGGTCCTGGGGGAACTGCGCGAGCGTGGCCTGACCGTCGATCTGCTCGTCAACAACGCCGGCTCCGGCAGTGTGGGACCGTTCCTGGAACGCCCGCTTGGCCCCCAGTTGCTCTCCGTCGGACTCAACATCAGCGGGCTCCTCGCGCTGACCCACGCCCTCGGCGCCGATCTGGTGGCCCGCGGCACCGGCGGCATCATCAACGTGGCCTCCACCGCGGCCTTCCAACCCGTGCCCTACCAGGCCGGGTACGCCGCGACCAAGGCCTTCGTGCTGTCCTTCACCGAGGCGTTGGCCGAAGAGTTGCGCGGGACCGGTGTCCACGTCATGGCCGCGCACCCCGGCCCGGTCGCGACCGGTTTCTTCGACGGCACCTCGGCCCGGATCCACCCGGTCGCCGACACGCCGGCCGTGGTCGCCGCCCGCACACTCGACGACTACGCGCGACGGCGTCCGGTGTCCTACCCGGGCCGCGTCCTGACCCGGACCGCGAACCGGGCCATGACCTGGCCGGCGCGCCTGCTGCCGCGCACCACGGTCGCCCGGGTGAGCGGCGCCTTCAACCGCACGCAGGGTCTGCACCAGGTCGTCGACGTCGACTAGACCGCGGATGGCACCTGTGCGACCTGGTCAGGGGTCGTCAGCGATCAGCGACCGCTCGACCGGGGCGCCGATCAGCCGGTGGCGCCGGATGATCGCTTCGATCCGTTGCCTCGACCACCCGGGAACCACCGGTTCGGGCTCGTCCGTACGGGGCGGACGCACCTGCCGCGCCACACCTTCGGAACCGACCTCGTCCGCGTCGGGCGGCAGGGTGTCGATCCCGTGGTCGAGGTCGGTGGGTTCGGCCTCGATCATGAGTTCGAGGTCCACCATCACGCGCTCGTCGTAGAACATGGCGGAGATGGACAGCACCGCCCGGTCGGCCTCACTCAGGCGTTCGGCCACCGAGCTGAAATCGGTGGGGACGTCCATGGGCGCGCGGGCGCGCAGGATGGTGGCGAGTTCGGTTCGCGCGCGTTGCCGGCGTTCGATGCTCGCGGCGAGTTCGGTGTCCTGCCGAATCAGTGGACTCAGGGGACCCGGTGTTCGTCGGGCGCGATCGGCGTCGTGTCCGGCCCGGTCTTTCGGGCCCGGAACCAGACGGCCACGGCCGTGCCGATGAAGAGCACGATCCGGGTGATCGGGAAGGCGGTGTCCAGACCACCCGTCCAACGATCGAACCTGACCGAGCCGTCGGCGTCCAGGCCGATCCGCCACGCCGCGGTCTCACCGCAGGCACGGACTCGGAGACGGCGAGCGTCATCACGAAGGCCGATGTCACCGTCGGCAGCGTCCGCCAGGAGTGGGTGCCGTTCGCCGGCGAATCACCCCCGGGGCGACGAGACCCCGTCGCGCTCCTTCACCGTCGATGCGGTGCTCGCACAGGAACCGCCCGCCGTGGGGCGACAGGAGTGCGGTCCCGCCACCGGTGCTGCCCGAGCTCCCGTCGGGCATGACAGATGTCATTCAGGCACCGTGCGCACCACGGAGAGAACACATGAGGAGCGGCACTTCGACCCGCACCGACTCGATCCTAGGTTCGGAGTGTGAACAGCAACAGCCTGAGTTTCAGCCCGCCGTCCCGCCCACAACCGACCGGCCGCTCCACTCCGCGTATCCCGCCCGGAGTGGAGTACCACCGCGTATTCGCCGGTGAGAGGCGCCGTATCGGGCGTGGCGTCTTCGCGATCCTTCTCCTGTTGGTCGGCATGTTCGCCTTCAGCATCGCCATCGGCCGGTCCGTCACCGCCCTCGGCGACCACTTCGGTTACAGCGGTGGTGTCTACTCACCGCTCCAGCACGGGGCGGGGATGTTCTCCCTCGCCCTGCTCATCCCGTGGAGCATGCTCATCCAACGATGGCTCTACGGAATGCAGGGCGCCTCGTTGCACTCCGTGGTCTCGGGCTTCCGGTGGGACCTGTTCGCACGCGCCCTTCTGTTCATCGGCCCGCTCTGGCTGGCGGTGGCGGTGACCCAGAGCCTGTGGATACCCAAGGAACAGACCTTCTGGTCGGTGGCCGACCTGGTCGCCATGCTCGCCCTCACCCTGCTGCTGACCCCCCTGCAGTCGGCCGGAGAGGAATACGGGTTCCGAGGACTGGTCTTTCGGATCGCCGGAGGCTGGGCACGCGGGCCTCGCGCGGCGCTGGTCCTCGGAGTCCTCGTCTCCAGTCTGGCGTTCGTCCTCGCCCACGCCTCGACCGATCCCTGGTACAACGTCTGGTACTTCACGTTCGCCGCCGGCACGGCCCTCATCACCTGGCGCACCGGCGGCCTCGAGACCGCGATCGTTCTTCACGCGCTCAACAACACTCTGCTCTTCCTCTTCGACATCGGGATGCACACCGACTTCAGTACCCTGTTCGACCGTGCGGCGGGCAGCGCTTCGGCAGCACTGATCGTGCCCTGCGTCAGCGCTGTCGCGGTCACCGCGGTGGTGTGGTGGCGCACACGAGAATCGGGGCCGGCCCTGACCCCCTCGGAACCGGGGCCGCCCTTCGCGGAACGGGACTCTCGCTCGCAGGGACGATGATCCGCAGGTCGGCGCACGTGGGTTCGAGATCCCGGTGCGCTGGTCCGCCTTCACGAACGTCTGGGCCCCGGTCGGCATCTCGGGCAGGGACACGTTCGACGTCGAGCGCCTCACGGAGACGCCCCGCGGGGCGCTGGTGACCACGCCGGTGCTCCTTCGCTCCGGCCGTTCCCGTGCTCGGTGTCGTGAAGCCCATGACTGCGCTGATCGGGGTCGTTGGTCGGGCACGTGGAGGCCGCGGATCCTGTTCGAACCGCAGGCGGCCCACCGTGACCACGCCATGTTCGCGCTCGCCGACGAACGTCCGCGCGTCTCGGGGAGGCGCATGACGCTTTCGATCGGGCCTTGGCCACGATCGCGGCCAGAGGCGGGTCGACCGCCGCACGCGTGGAGCGTGGCCACACGAACGGGATGGGGCCGTCATCATCGAGGTCCGCCGTCTCGCCGAGGAGGCCGGCACTGACGTCCGCGGTCGCATCGAAATACCACCGATCAGGCCCACAAGATCGTCGAATTCGAATGTGAGAAGCGAGAGCTGCGCGGGGTCAACGCGATTCTCGAGCCCGCGTCGGCCTCTTTCACGGCGGTGCCACCTCCCGCCAGGTCATCAGAGCCGTTCGGGCGCCGGGTCAGGTAGGGGAGAAGCGCCCTGGGGCCGCAGTCCATCGAAGAGGATGATGAGGTGACGCCGCCATGAGTCTGGAGTTGGTTCCGTCCGGAGCCCGATCGTGTGAACGAGGGCGCAGAGAAGCAGAAGGATGTCGGCCCCGGTGACGTCAGACCGGATCCCACCGGCTTCTTGGGCACGGTCGACCAACGCGCTGGTCCCCGCGTGCAGCTGACTTCGGCACTCGGTCACCGTTGGATCTCCTTCCGTGACCTCCTGCAAGAACGCAAGATCCTGGTGCTGCAACTGTTGTGCCGCCACAGTCAGGAACTCCAACAACGCAGCCGTGGGATCAGCGGATTCCAGCAGTGCGCCCGCAACGGTGCTGAGCGAGACGAAATGACCGCCGACGACCACGGCGACCAGCTCCTCCTTCGTGGCGAAGTGGCGAAAGACGGTCCCCTTTGCCACACCCGCACGGCGAGCGATATCCGCGACCGAGGCATCCATGCCCCGCTTGGCGAACTCCTCCTCTGCGGCAGCGAGGAGCAGTTCTCGGTTGCGCGCCGCGTCTGAGCGCAGCGATCGGGCAGACAGGGCCATACGCAACAGTGTAGCAAGTTGACCAGTCGGTCATCTTGTGATCCACTGTCGACTCAAGGTGACCGGTCGGTCATTTTCTGCCTCACGGGGCAGTCCGCAAGCCCAGATCGGATGAGGAGACCCATGCGGCTACAAGGATCCACAGCCCTGGTCACCGGTACCAATAGCGGGATGGGCCGCCACTTCGCCATCGAACTCCTTCGCCGTGGGGCGAAGGTCTATGCCACGGCTCGCCGCCCCGAGCTCGTCGATATCCCTGGTGCCCAAGTGCTCCATATCGACATCACCGACCAGACATCCATCGAAGCCGCAGCCGAGATCGCCACCGACGTCGACCTGCTGATCAACAACGGTGCCTACATGGGCGTGGGAAGCCTTGTCAGCGGAGACCTCGATGTCGTTCGGCAGCTGATGGAATCTCACTACTTCGGCACTCTGTCCATGATCCGGGCGTTCGCCCCCGTGCTGGCCGGTAATGGTGGCGGTGCCATCCTCAACGTCCTATCGGCGGTGGCTTGGACTACCGTCGAGAGCAACACCGCCCTCGCCGCCGCCAAATCCGCACAGTGGGGACTCACCAACGGAGTGCGGGTGGAGTTGGCCGGCCAAGGGACTCTCGTGGCCGCCTTCGTCCCTGGTCTCGTGGCCAGCGAAACCCTGAAGGAAGCCATGAAGGCCTCCGGCGTCGCTCTCCCTGAGGACCCGATGATCGAACCGGACTACCTCGCTCGACTGGCCCTGGACGGAATCGAGGCGGGAGAGATCGAGATCCTCGACCGCTTCGGCGTCGAGGCGAAGGCAAGCCTCTCCGGCCCTCCGCGCACCTTCGACCTGGCATCGCTGACATAGCCAGGGCAGAGAGCTCATCTCGATAACCCTGTGAGGTGGTGACGACGTCCGAACACTCGAAGGCCCATGCGGGATATTCCTGCTGTGCGGTCACGACGAGGCCACGGCGGCGTCCGGCCAAGGCTTCACGGCGACAAGGCCCACCACTCCCGTGAGCCGTGGCGCGGGCCACAGGAGCGCGGCATCGGCGCGCGTATCGCCCGTACCGGGATCGAATCTTCCCAGCGGATGGGGCCGCACCGGTACGACATCAAGCGCTCGATCGCCTGGATGGGCTCCTACCGCAGGCTGGACGTGGGCGGGGAGCGCACGGCCTCCACTTTCCTGATGATGCTCGGCATCGCCAGCAGCCAAGCCGGCCGGCCGCTCCCAGGTATCGAGTCACTCGACGGCTTCGGTCGCGCGGCCTACCGGTCCTGTTGCGTCCGCTCTACCTCGCACAGGTGCGCGGACGTCTTCTCCGCCTCGGCGTCGCGGCTTCATGCGCGGGCGCGTGGAATCGCAGTGGTGGATTCCCACGGAGCGACTGCGTGGTCGTTGCGCAGGTCTTCGGCTGGGGCCCTACCTCGGATACAGGAGAAAGGCCCTGCTCGGCAGGGCCTTTCTCCGTTGTTCGGAACACGCGTGAGGGCGGGAGCCGCGAGGGCGGCGGCCCTTCCCACCGACGGCCGCACCACGGGAAGGAGCCGCCACTCCGTGCTCCGGCCTGCCCGGCCTCACACCATGGGGTTGCCGCCGGCCGTCGACGCGGGCGGGGTGAAGTCCTGGACGACGTCCCAGTGCTCGACGATGCGGCCGTTCTCCAGTCGGAAGATGTCGACGATCACCGTCGGCCCGGGGCCCCAGCCGTGGACGAGGCTGTGCGTGAACACCAGGTCCCCTTGGGCGGCGGTGCGCTGAGGTTCCCAGGAGAACCCCTGGAGGTCGGGCACCGCGGCGCGCAGGGTGTCGAGCCCATCGGGCATGTGGGGGCTGTGCTGTACGTAGGGCTCGGCCCAGTAGCGGTCGAGTGCGGTGAGGTCCTGGTCCACGAAGAGCTCGCGCATCGCGGTGACCACGATCTCGGTGTTGCGCTCGGCCTGATCGCTCTCGGCGATGCTGTGGTCGGTCATGGTCCTGTCTCCCTGATGGTTCCGACGAAGGTGAACAGGAGGCCGTCGACGGTGACGTTGGAGTACGACACCCCGTTGGCGAAGTCCTCCACGTGGGTCACGGTGGCGCCGGAGGCCTCGGTCCACGAGTTCAGGTAGAGGCCCTCGCGGAGCCTCGTGAGGTCCAGCGCGACGGTCTCGGCGTGCCCGTCCGGTGCGAGCCCCCGCCCTCCTCCACGACGAAGCCGCCCTGCGACGGCGAGTCGAAGGTGAACGCCACTTTCAGCGGGCCCAGATCGAATCTGTGACCGCGGCCGACCAGCTGCTCGGTCAACAGGGTCCTCCTTCTCTACGCCGGGGATCCGACGGCGTTGTCGGGCGCTCACGTTGTCGGAACACCCCGGTTCGCAGGCGCTGGGACGCTCACCCTGGCCGTGGCGGCTCACCAAGACCCAAGTAGTTGATACATCATCTAAAATAGCGCCAATGGATGACTTGTCAACTATTCTGTGGCAACCCTCCTTGCCGCCCATACGCCCTGGTGCGCCACCCCGGTGGGATGGCACCCCGGGTTCGCTTTCGTGTCATGGCTCGTGGGTGACCTGACGGCCGAGTGCGGGGCCCTTGTGCCGAGGGGACTGCGCTGCTGTGAAGGCCGCGTGCGCGGAGCCTTCACCCGCACGCCGAGTCTGCATCAGGTCGTCGACGTCGACTGGCCGGCGATCGTCCCCCCGGACCGGACGGACGTCGGTGCGGTGCCTGCGGTGAGCGCCCGTCCGTGACCCCTCCGGGCCGGTACACCCCTGGTCGCCCCGCTCATGCCCACCGGCCTTCGCAAAGGCCCTCACCGGTCAGAAGAATGTGAGGGGGAGTGCGACGATGGGCCCCCATCCTCGGCCCGGTGGGTTTGTGAGTTCGGCCCAGGCGTTCGCGAACGGGCCCTGCACCACGATGGCCCCGCGAGGGTCACCACGGTGCCGCTGACCGCCCGGGTGGGCCGCCGTCCACCGCCGCCGGCCGGGGCTGGGCCGGCTGGAGCGAGAGAGGGCCGCCCGCGGTACGTCCGAACGCCCGGTCCACCGGCCGGCGCGGCACCGCGGTCGTGCCGAACGGCGCGGCCAGGAGCCCGAGCGCCGTCATCGAAGGAGCCCCAGCAGGGGGCACGGGTGCGTGTCCGCGCGACCTGGGCTTGACCTTCTGGTTACCGCAAGCCTGACACTGACGGTATGAGTCTGTTCATCAAGGATTTCAGCGAGATCAGTGACCTCTCTCCCCAGACGCTGCGCTTCTACCACTCCGAGGGTCTGCTGGTGCCCGCCACGGTCGACGAGGAGACCGGCTACCGCTACTACGAAGTCGACCAGATCCAGCGGGCCTTGCTGATCATGGAGCTGCGCGAGGCCGGGATGAGTGTCAAGGACGTGCGCCAGGCGCTCGATGCTCCCGACACCGCCGTCGAACTCCTTCGCGTGCACACCGAGACACTGCATCGCAGGCGCACGACCGAGGACGAGGCGATGCGGACCGCCCATGAGCTGCTCACCTCTTGGCCCGAGGTCGAACACACAGAGAGGCCCGAGACCACCGTGCTGTCGGCATTCGCCCCCACGGTCGCGGTGGACCAACGGGCGGGCCGACCGGATCGCTATGACTGGGGCGAGGTCGCTGCAGTCGCCGCGAAGACAGCGGACGAACTGCGCACCCTGGCCGAGGAACACGGTGCGACCGTGGCGGGCACACCTTGGTTCACCGCGGCCTTGGAGACCGACGAACAGAAGAAGAACTCGCTGACCCTGGAGGGGCCGCACTGGTCGGTCAAGCTCCCGATCAGCGCGTCCCCCGGTGTTCTGACAGCCTTGAACAAGAGGGTCGACGTCCAGACCATCGTTGCCCGGAAGGAACTGTCGGTGTTCGTGTCCGGCAGGCACTCGGCCGCCAAGTACATGGCCACCGCGCTGCAACTGGTCGACCGGGCTCCGGAGGGCTATTTCGCTTCCTCTGCCGAATCCCGTCACCTCCTCCACGGAGACGGCATCGAAACAGCCGTTCCCCTGCGCCTGCTCGACGAGGTGGAGATCGACGACGAAGAGGAAGAAGGGGACGAGAGCCGAGCTTTCCCCCGGAGGTGAGAGGAGGAAGACCACAGGGTGCAGCAGGGGACTGTGCCCCGGCTTTGCGCGCCGGAAAACCCCGTTCTCCCGAATCCGCTCGGTGATCGCATGGGCTGCGCCAGTTGGCGGAGCGAGGCCGGACGCGCGGTCGCGGCCATGCGCGTCGAGATCGGCGAACATGTCCGGCAGGAGACCATGGGTGTGGTGACGACGGCGCTTTCAGGGCGCGATTCGTTGGACATGTCCACCCCCGTCCGGCGTTCAGATCCTGTGGAGGTGGACGTGCCCCGGCCGGTGTTCCAGCACCGCCGGGGCCGCTTTCCTGTGGGGCTACTCCTGGAGGGTCCATTCGCAGCCGCCGGACAGCTCGAGAGCTGCGTCGCCCTCGGACACCTCTACGGTGCCGGGTCCCTCGATGTTGTTGTTGGTGATGATGTCGTCGAGCTCCCCGCTCAAGCCGGACAGGCGGGCGTAGTAGCACATCGGCATGATGCTGTCGGGGTCCGGGCCGTCGGTGGTGTAGACGCCGGGCGAAATGTCCGAGCCCACCTGGTGGACACCGTTACCGATGGTGGAGGAGCTCTCCTCCTCGGCCGGCTCTTCGGCGGCAGCCTCCTCCACGGGCTCGTCCTCGGTCTCCTCGACCGCGGCCTCGTCGGTGTCAGGGGTGCTGGTGGCTGCGGGCGGAGCAGCGGTGGTGTCGCCACTGAGCGCGGCCATGCAGCCGCCCATCAGGGCCAAGAGCAGCAGGACGCCAAGGCATCCTCCACAGCCGAAACCGATCTTCTTGCCGGTGGACATGCCCTGTTTCGGGGGCTGGTGCGGCGGGCCGTAGGGAGGCTGCTGGGGGCCGCTGGGGTAGGACATGGGGGTGCTCCGGTCTAGCTTGCAGGGGGCGGCGGAGCGGTAGCCGCGAGGGGTGATGCGTGAGTCTGACGCACGGTAGAGGAATCCGGTTCACCGGGCGCGGCACGTCGTGAGAAGGCGCCGGCCAGACGCAGCGCCGGTTCATGGTCCTTTCCGCTGATGGCGCGCGGGCCCACGGCCGTCCCACGGGTCCGACGGTTCTTCGGTCGGCGGTCCTGTGATGCTTCAGGGTTCAGCCACTCCTGGATCCTGGTGCGGGTGACCTCTGAGTGCCGGTCGGGCCAGGTCGTCGGGAGGATCTCCCCATGGATCCGCCGGTCCTTCGGTGAACCAAGGGGTGTCAGAGGCGCCGAGTTCCAGTCCGGCGCGCCTCGACAAGCGGCCTCCCTGTTTGCTCCAGCGTGAGCATGGCGGCGAGGTCGTCGATGTTCTCTCGGACGACGGCGGCCATGCGGTTCAGGCCGGTGGTGCGTTGGTCCGCCGTGGTCGTGGACCATCCGGGGAAGGCGGCGTCCGCACCGTCGACCGCTCGCGTGACCTCGGAACCTCCCGCTCGGGGTACCGTGCCGATCGCCTGCCCGGTGGGGACGATCCGCTGCCGGAGAAGACGTTCCCGTTGAATCGAGGTGAGATGGTGGGGACCGGGCTCGGATTCAGGTGTGGGCACGTACCTCATCCCTCTCCGGTGGGCGGCTGAAGGTCACGCAGCACTCGAACACATTCACGCGATACGGACGCCACCCTTTCAGGATCGCCCGGAGAGAGTGTCCGTTGCCGATGGACGAATTCGGCCTGCCGGCGCAGAAGAAGATCCACGCGGCCCTGATCAGGTTCAGGGCCCTCCTGTGCCTCCATCAGGAGCCGGCTGTGACGCGAGATCACCTGGGCGAGCAGACCCAGCGCGGACTCGTAAGAAAACGCTCTCTCCTCATCCCATTCGCCCGGGGGGATGGCATCAAGGATGGCCACGATGACACCTTTCCTTCGGTTGTCCTGATTGATATCCTACTCGCGCATCCTACCAACGGAGAAAAAATATGCCGGACAAAAAATCCTCGCTCGACGGTGTGATGCCATGGGAATGGGATCAGGATACGTCCGTAAGCCTGGAAGTGGCAGACAACTACATCGCGTACAACCTGGCAAAGTACGCCGATCTGATCGAGTCCGAGCGCTCCTCACCACAACCCGATCAGGAAAAAATCCAACGATGGAAGTCCATCATCGACCAGACCCATCAGGACAGTAAGAATCTCACCCCTCGTGCGCCTCGCCAGATAGAGGAGATTCTACGGCGACAGATCCAATGGCGTTTCGACGAGACCGCGTGAGCGAAGAAGAAATCGACTTCACTCGATACACTTTCAGCTCACAGTAACGAGAAAAGTTCTTCCAGGACGCGATCATACCCGGCCTCCTCACCCCGGACCATGGCGAGGAGGCGCACGCGGACCGGATCCACCTTGATCCGCCCGAGCCGATCGCGGTCTTCGTCGCCGCTCGACCCGCCGACTCCTCGCTTCCCCCGCGGGAACCGAGCGCGGGCTCGGACCGCGGCCAGGTCGACTCCGGCCGCCATGGGCTCCTGCCGGCGCCTTTGACGCGGGTGGTGGGGTTCGTGGGCCGTGCGGTGGCGGGGTACCGGCCGTCCAAGGCGACCCCGCGACCTGACCGATGGACATCGGGCGGCGAGGGCACCCGCGGGTGTGATCGATCCGCCGGGATCGATGCCGGCCCCTCCCGCGCCCGAGGTCAGGCGTTGCCGTGGGGCACGGTCTCCGGTGCGGCCGGCGACCCGACCTCGGTGACCGGTGCGAGCCAGAGCCCGGTGAGGGCGTCGGTCAGCCCGACCGCGGCCCGGTGCCAGGAGTCCCGGGGCGTCGTGCCGCCCTCGGCCAGGGCGCGCTCGCGTTCGGCGATCATGTGCACCATGAGCTGGCGCGCCATGTCCTGGCGTTCCCTGCGCACCTCGATCGGCAGATCGGGAAGACACCGGTGCAGCCCCTCCCCGGCCCGAAGCAGGGAGGGGGAGTTGAGCGCCTCCTGCGACACGGCCTCGCGGTAGGTCTCATCGCTCATGGCCTGAGCGCTGAACCGTCCGTACCAGGTGGGTGTGCCCAGGTCGGCGAGGTGCTGGGCGAAGGGTTCCACCATGCAGGCGATCCAGTCCCGCAGTCGGGTGGAGCCGTCGCAATCCAGCACCATGCGCATGCGGATCTCCTCCACCTGCTCGGTGTGCTTGCGCACGATCGCGCGCACCAGTCCGGCCTTGGAGCCGAAGTGGTAGGTGACCGCCGTGTTGTTCCCCTGCCCCGCCTCCTGGCTGATCTGGCGGTTGGAGACGGCGGCGAGTCCGTGTTCGGCGAAGAGCCGCTCCGCCGCCACCAGGATCGTCTCCCGTGTCGCGGCGACCCGGTCCGATCGCGTCACCCTGCCGTTCATAGGGGCCACCGTACCGGCAGCGCGTTCCGACCGCCCACGGTCGTCGCCCGGTCGGAGCGCCCGGTGGGGGAGTCGCCCCCGTTCCGGCGCCCTTGGCGTGGGCGGGACGTTCCCGGGGTGGCGGGCGCCGCCCACGGGCCGGCCTCCCGATGTGCTCCTCCTCACCCCTCGCGGCGAGCAAGGACACCGTTCCGGTACGTACTGTTAACGTAAGTCATGCGCCTGACTTAAAAGTGGGCGCTTTCGTACGTTCGAGGACGGGGACCCACTCCATGACCCATGCTCCCGACAGGGCACCGGCGCCCGGCGACACGGGAACGCCCGTCCGGCCGAACGTGATCGTCGCGGTCCTGGCCTTCGGCGGGATCGTCGTCTCGCTCATGCAGACCCTGGTCATCCCGCTGGTCCCCCTGCTTCCCGAGCTGCTCGACACCACCCCCGGCGACGCCGCGTGGGCGGTCACCGCCACCCTGCTCGCCGCCGCGGTCGCCACCCCGACCGTCGGTCGCCTCGGCGACATGTACGGCAAGCGCCGCATGCTGCTGTTCAGTCTCGTGGTGCTCGTGGCCGGCTCGGTGATCTGCGCACTGGCCACCGGCCTGGTGCCGATGATCATCGGCCGCGCGCTCCAGGGGCTGGCCGCCGGGGTCATCCCGCTCGGTATCAGCATCATGCGCGACCTGCTGCCCCCGGAGCGGCTCGGTGGGGCGACCGCGCTGATGAGCGCCTCACTCGGCGTGGGCGGCGCGCTCGGACTGCCCGCCGCCGCGTTGGTGGTGCAACAAGCCGACTGGCACATGCTGTTCTGGGTCGCCGCGGCACTGGCGGGCACGGCCGCCGTGCTGGTCCGCGCCCTGGTCCCCGACGGCGGGGTCCGCGCGGGCGGCCGGTTCGACCTGCTCGGATCCCTGGGCCTGTCCGTGGCGCTGCTCCTGCTGCTGCTCGCGGTCTCCAAGGGGTCCGACTGGGGGTGGGCCGGCGGTGTCCCCGGGGCCATGATCGTCGCCGCCGCCCTGGTCCTCCTGGTGTGGGGATGGTGGGAGCTGCGTGCACCGCATCCGCTGGTCGACCTGCGCGTCAGCGTGCGGCGCCAGGTCCTGCTCACCAACTCCGCGTCCCTGGTGTTCGGCTTCTCCATGTTCGCGATGTCCCTGGTCGTGCCCCAGGTGCTCCAGCTCCCGGAGGTCACGGGGTACGGGTTCGGACGGACGATCCTGGTCGCCGGACTGGTCATGGCCCCGAACGGGCTGGTGATGATGGCGATGTCCCCGGTCTCCGCGCGGCTCTCCCGCGCCAAGGGTCCCAAGACCACGCTGATGGTCGGGGCCCTGCTCGTCGCGCTCGGCTACGGCCTGAGCCTGTTCCTCATGTCCGGCGTCTGGCAGCTCATGGCCGCCTCCACCGTCATCGGCGCGGGTGTGGGCCTGGCCTACGGTGCCATGCCCGCCCTGGTCATGGCCGCCGTTCCCCGTTCGGAGACCGCCGCGGCCAACAGCCTCAACACGCTCATGCGCTCCATCGGAACCTCCGTGGCCAGTGCCGTCGCGGGAGTGGTCATCGCCGGCCTGACCATGACGGCCGGAGGAGAGGTCTTCCCGGCGCGCGACGCCTTCACCCTGCTCCTGGGTCTGGGCGCCCTGACCGCGCTCGCCGCCTTCGCCATCGCGGCCTTCCTGCCCGGACGCGGAACGGCCTCCCAGGAGACCCCCGCCCCCGGGACGCTCGACCGTCCCGCACCCGAGGCCGCCCCGTCCTCCGCTTCGTGAGCAGCGAGGACGCCCGCCCGCGCACCCGAGAGAAGGGACCCGACCCGAGCCGGGAGCTCACACCGGCATCGGGACACCACGTCGTACAGCGACCACCCGCACCCCCGCGGCACCGGTGGAAACCGCCCCGGCGCCCCGAGGGCGACACAGTGAGGACCGCACATGACCACGACCCCCGGCGCCCCCGCGAGCCCGGACGAACCGACCGAGCAGATCGACCTCGACGCACTGCGGGCCCGATACGCGCGCGAGCGCGACCGCCGCATCCGCCCCGACGGCGCCGCCCAGTACCGCTCGATCACCGGTGAGTTCGGCTACTACGCGAAGGACCCGTACACGCCGAGGACCGAGCGCGCGCCACTGACCGACACGGTGGAGGTACTGGTCATCGGCGGCGGGTTCGGTGGCCTCACCACCGGTGCTCGGCTCCGGCAGGCGGGCGTCGAGTCGATCCGCATGATGGACGAGGCCGGCGACTTCGGTGGCACCTGGTACTGGAACCGCTACCCGGGCATCCACTGCGACATCGAGTCCTACTCCTACATGCCGCTCCTGGAGGAGGTCGGCCACATCCCCGCGTGGCGCTACGCCCCCGGTGAGGAGATCCGGCGCCACGCGGTGGCGATCGCCGAGACCTTCGGTCTGTACCGCGACGCCCTGTTCCACACCCGCGTCACCGACCTGGAGTGGGACGGGGAGACCGACAGGTGGGTGGTCGAGACCGACCGCGGCGATCGCATGCGCGCCCGGTTCGTCATCACCTCCTCCGGGACGCTGACCCGGCCCAAACTGCCGGGCATCCCGGGGATCGAGACCTTCCAAGGCCACACCTTCCACACGAGCCGGTGGGACTACGGCTACACCGGGGGCGACCAGCAGGGGGGTATGGACGGACTCGCCGACAAGACGGTCGCGGTCGTCGGCACGGGGGCGACCGGTGTGCAGGTCATCCCGCACGTGGGGCGCGACGCGCGACACCTCTACGTGTTCCAGCGGACGCCGTCCTCGGTGGACGTGCGCGACAACCGGCCCACCGACCCGGCGTGGGCGGCCTCCCTGCGCCCCGGGTGGCAGCGCGAGCGCATGGAGAACTTCCTCCAGGTCGTCTCCGGGGAGCCGGTCGAGACCGACCTGACCCGGGACGGCTGGACGTCGACGGCGCGGCTCCAACGCAAGATGATCACGGGTGCGCTGGACACGAGCGTCTCCGACGAGGAGCGTGAGCGGATCGACGAACTCGTCGACGCGCGGACGATGAACCGGATCCGGGCCCGCGTCGACGAGGTCGTCGACGACCCGGCCACGGCCGACCTGCTCAAGCCCTGGTACCGCTACATGTGCAAGCGCCCCTGCTTCAGCGACCACTACCTCCCGACGTTCAACCGGCCGGACGTCACCCTGGTCGACACCGCCGACCACGGCGGCATCACGCGCATGACCGAGGACGCGATCGTCGTCGGAGAGACCTCCTACCCCGTCGACTGCGTCATCTTCGCCACCGGGTTCGACGTCGGCGTCTCCGGGGTCGTGTCCGGCACCATGCCCGTCCGCGGCCGTGGCGGGCACGGACTGCTGGAGTCCTGGGGTCAGGGCCCCCGCACCCTGCACGGCTTCTACTCCCACGGGTTCCCCAACCTCTTCCACCTGGGCTCACTGCAGAACGCCAACTCCGTGAACTTCGCCCACATCCTCCTGGAGCAGGCCGAACACATCGCCGCCGTCATCGCGGAGGCGCGCAAGGTCGGCGAGACCGTCGTCGAACCCTCTCGGGAGGCGGCCGAGGCGTGGGTGCGGACCATCAGGGAGACGGCGCACGACAACTCCGCCTTCCAGGCCCAGTGCACACCCGGCTACTACAACAGGGAGGGGTCCGGGGTCCGTGGTGGCTCCTCGTACAGCCCCGGTCCCGTGGCCTTCCACCGGCTGCTGGAGGACTGGCGCGGCGACCGCCTCCACGAGGTCCTGGGCGCGAAGCCGTGAGCCCCCGTGACCTCCCACGTCCGCACCCCGGCCCTGGGGCCGGGAACCCCCGATCGGAAGGCGACCACATGGCAGCGTGGCATCCGCGAACACGACACACGGGGCGCCACCGGGTGCTCGCGGCCGTCGTCGCCCTCGGCGCGGTGACGGGGTGTGGGAACACCGCCGTCGGCGACGCGGAGGAGGGGACCGAACGCACGGCCGAGCTCCTGGTCCAGGTGACCTCCGTCCACGAGGAGACCGGGATGACGCTGTTGGAGGGGCCGACCCTCGCCCCGGACGGCGGGCTGCTCGTCGTCGACGTCACCGCCCCGCCCGGTGAACCCAAGGTGTTGCGGGTGGACACCGAGTCCGCGGAGGTGACCCCCGTGTTCACCAACGAGGACAGTGCCTACACCTCCGCGCAGTTCAGCCCGTACGACGACCGTCTCTACCTCACGGACTTCCCCGGTGGGCGGATCGACAGCGTGACCCCGCAGGGGGAGGACCACACGACGTTCTTCTCCGGCGACGTCGACGGCACGCCCATGCAACCGGACGACCTGGCCTTCGACGAGGCGGGGCACATGTACGTCAGTGACTCGACCGGTTTCGACGACCCGGTCTGGGAGCCCCGAGGCAGGGTCGTGCGGATCGACCGGGACACGGCGGAGGCCACCGTCCTGGCGGACGAGCTCCCCTCGCCGAACGGCATCTCGTTCACCGAGGACTTCTCGGGCCTGTGGATCAGCCACTACACCGCGAACCGCATCGACCACCTCGGCCTCAACGAGGACGGGACGGAGGTGGAGACGGCCCATCCCGCCGTGTACTTCGACGGCGGTACCAGTCAGCTCGACTCCAACGCCGTCGACGCCGAGGGCAACCTCTACCAGGCCGTCCACGGCCAGCCGAGCATCTTCGTGTACAGCTCGACGGGGGAGCACCTGACCACGGTGACCGTTCCCGAGGACGCGGCCGCGGGGCTGGACACGGCGACCAACATCGCGATCGAGCCCGGGGGCACCGACGCGTACATGACCGTCAGTGGTGAGGACGGCGGTTTCGTCTTCACCTTCGAGGCGCTCGGTGAGGGGATCCGTCAGTCCAACGGCGGGTGATCCCGTCGGGCGCGTGTCGGACGGCGCGTGGGTCGCAGTGTCGATCGCGCCGGCGACCAGGCCCCGGGGCGAGGTCCGGGAACGGCCCCCGCCCCGGGCCTCGCCTCGGGCGGGGCCCGCGACGGGCGGAGCCGTGCGACGGCCCTGACCCGGCCCCGGGCCATCGGTGCCGGGTGGGGTCCGCCGTTCGTGCCTCGCGCGAGGCCGGTCGCGTGTTGCGCCGACGTTGCCCGTGGGTTGAGTGCGCGTGAACTCGGCGGCGGAGGCGTCTTCGGTCGCTGTTCTCGCCGTGGCGCGGGATACCATGACGGCGGTAGAAATCCGCCCGAAAGAACGGGAACATTCCCCGATGTCCTTCCAGAAGACACCGCCCATGCCCGGAGTGGTGACCGCGGCCCGCGTCATGCTCTTCGTGGTCTCCGGCCTCTCCGGAGTGCTCATGGTGATGAGCCTGCTCGGTGTCCTGGCGGTGCTGACCCACCCGGACGGTGCCGAGGCGGCGCTGGCCGGGGTCGGTGTGACCCTGGGCGGCCTCCTGCTGAGCTTCGCCCTCGGGGTGATCGCGATCCTTCTCCTGTTGGTCGCCGCGCTGCGCATCGGTCGGGGAGGGGAGCGCAACCTCCGGGTCGTGCGCCTGCTGGTCGGCGCCGGTGGTCTGGTGTCGGTCCTGGACGCCGTGCTGGCCGGGGAGGGGGCGGCCTTCATGGGCGTGATCCTGCCGTTGATCGTGCTGTTGCTGCTCCAGACGGCGAAGTCCCGCGCGTGGTTCACGGCGATGGACGATGCCTCGACGGGCTGAGGTCGAGACCGGAAGGGTGCGTGTTCGGTGGAGCGCGCACCCTGCGGTGTTCTCTGAGCGGAGGCCGTGGTCGCCGCAGTGAGATCTACATCGTCAAGGTGGCGTTCTTCTTTGCAACGGTGACGTGAGGGCGCGGTGGGACGCCGGACATTCCGTGCGACTTCCGTGAACACGTCACCGTCACCACACCTGATTCCGTAGGCTGTTCTCGCGCGGAGACCGCGCGAGCGGCCGGTGCGGGACGCGGTGGACGGGTGCCCCGCGCCGGCCGCACCCGTGTGGCCACATGCGGTCGGCGGTCCGTGTGCGGCCGTGTCCGGGCCGGTGGGCCGCGCGACACGCCCCCGGTCAGGGACGACCTCACGTTCGGTGACGGGTTCCGACGCCCGAGGCGGGCGCTTTCTCCTCTTGTGCGCGTGTGCGGATCGGTGTTGCATGTTCTGCGTCGGGGCATTCCTGGACGGATCACGCGATCACTCCGCGTGATCCCGGCGGCGGTCGGGTCACCACACGGTGGAGGAGCGCGTGCACATGGCGGATGAGCTCTGGCGGTGCAGTATGTGCGCCGCCCACAACGCGCGGTCCGAAGGCGTGTGCCTGGTCTGCGCCACGACGCGGGCCGTGAGCGCGCGCTTCGAGGACCTGGGGGAGGGCGATCTCCTGGCGCCCGCCCTGAGCCCGAACTTCGGCCCGTACGCTGCGGGCGGGCCGGGACGGCCGGGCAAGAGCACGGCGCCGCGGGTCACGGAACCATCGCGGCGTCCGCCACCGCGCCGGCCCACGCCGGGCGCGCCGCATTCCGGACCGACGCACCCCCGGCGACCGGCGGTCGAGTCCCACCGTCGTCGTACACGCTGGAGCGTGCCGCGATGGCCGCAGGGCACGGTGCGCGCTGTGGCGTTGGCCCTGGTCGGCGGCGCGACCCTGGTGGTGGTGTGGTTGGTGCCGTACGTGACGGGCGGGGAGAGCCCGGGATCCCCACAGGCGTCGTCCTTGGAGGCCTTCTGCCCGGAGCGCGTGGCCGAGTCGGTGCCGGGCGCCGGCGTGGGGGTGATGGTGGCGGCCTACGAGACCGAACGGCACCGCATCGTGCTGTGCGCCAACGAGGCGGGCGAGCTGTTCTACTTCGGGGAGTTCCTGAGCGGCGACGGTGAGACCATGGTGCTGCCCGCGACGCGCACGGAACAGGGATATGTGGCCGACGCGGGGCGCACACGATACGAGATCGTCGGGGACGAGGTGGTCATCACCGGTCCGGACGGTCTGGAGGTGGCCCGGCTGGACCTGGTGCCCGTGGAGAGCCCGCGGTAGGGGTGCCGGGCGGCGGGCGCGGTCTCGCTCCGCACCCACCGCCGTGGGGGTCGTCTATCGGGTCTTGACGACGGCCGCGATGAGACCGGAGATGATCATCATCGACAGGCTGATGATCATGAGCACGAACGCGATGGTTCCGACCATGGTGTTTCCTTCACTTGTCGTCCTCCGGGCACCGCGGGCCGAAATCCCCGGCGCCCGGCACACCGGGCCACCCGGTGTTTCGGGCGCGGCATGTACCTCTTCGGTGGATCACCCTATCTCGCGGTGGTGGCGGTGCCGTTTCGGGTGCCGCTCTGACCAGCGTGGCTCTCGTCCCAATGGCGTCGGTAGGTGTCGCCGAGCCATTGGTCGGCCCACGTGGCGTCGGGGAGTTCGGGCAGGAACGAGGTGTGGCACAGCTCGGCGAGTCGTTCCTCCAGCTCACCCGTACGCGCCAGGGCCTCGGCGCGTGTGTACTCTCCGCGTCGCAGAGCGAGTAGCCAGGAGCGGTCGGGCTCGGGGGTGGGCAGTGTGAGGCGGCCCGTTTCGAGGAGCTCGACACCCTGAAGGCCCAGCCGGACCATGTGGTAGGCGTACTTGGTGTCGAAGCCGTGCAGGTCGACGAGTTCGGGCCGGTTGGTGTGCTTGCCACCGCGCAGCCCCTCCATCCGGTCGCGCTGGGCGCGCAGGTAGCCGAGGAACCGCTCGCCGGCCCTGCGGGACAGGAAGCGCGCGGCGTTGGCGCGCAGTTCGTGGCCGATGTGTGTGATGGTGACGATCTCGGACTCGGGGACGAACAGCGGCAGCAGGACCGTGGGGTTGCCGTCCAGCGCCAGGCGGACCCACTTGCGCAGCGAGTAGACGGTCAGGTCCAGGTCGTCGTGGCCCGAGCGGGTGTGTTCGGGGCGGGTGCGGTGCATGTACTGCTCGAAGGTGCGCAGACCGATCACGTATTCGGGCGGTTCGACGCAGATGCCCATCTCGTCGCGGTCGGCGGCGCCGGGCAGACCCAGTCCGTGGACTCCGGAACCCACCTGGCAGCGCAGCACGGTGCCCTGCGCGGCGATGCGGGCGTGTTCCTCACCGGAGTGTTTCACCTGGGCCTCCCGGTTCCGTCGGTGATGCTCGGGCAACCTATCGGTCGGCCCGGGCGGTGACGAACGGTTTTCCGCGCGCGACGGACCCCGGCGAGGGTGCTGTGTCCCGGGAACGTCCGCGGTGCGGAGGAAGTGCGCCCCCACACGTCGGATGTCGCACATCGACCGTTTTCTCGCCGAGAAAGGGGATTGAGGCACTTGTGCGACGCGGGGCGGATCCGTTGACTGGTGCCCTACCCGGCCCGGCGTCCGTCGGGCTCCGTGATGGAAAGCAGACCCGTGCCCCCTGAGATCCCTGAAGCCAAGATCGACACCTCCATCCCGCACAACGCCCGTATCTGGAACTACTGGCTGGGCGGTAAGGACAATTACCCCGTCGACCGGGAGATGGGCGAGCAGATCCGTTCGTTCTTCCCCGAGATCGTCGACAACGCCCTCGCCGACCGGGCCTTCCTGGTGCGGACCGTCTGCCACCTGGTCCGGGAGGAAGGGATCCGGCAGTTCCTGGACATCGGCACCGGACTGCCCACCCACAACAACACCCACGAGGTGGCCCAGTCGGCGGCCCCCGACGCGCGTGTGGTGTACGTCGACAACGACCCGTTGGTGCTGGCGCACGCCCGCGCCCTGCTGACCGGCTCGGTCCAGGGCGCCACCGACTACGTCGACGCCGATCTGCGCGACCCCGACGCGATCCTGGAGGCGGCCGCCGGGACCCTGGACCTGTCGCGTCCGGTGGCCCTCATGCTGTTGGGGGTGGTCAACTTCGTGGCCGACGACGCCGAGGTGCGGTCGATCCTGGACCGGCTGCTGGCCGCGCTGGCGCCCGGGAGCTTCCTGGTGGTCTCCCATCCCACCGACGACATCGACCACGAGCGCGCCCACCAGGTGGCGGCGGCGTGGAACGAGCGCGGCACGCCCAAGCTGACGGTCCGCTCGGCGGCCGACATCGAGCGCCTCTTCGACGGTCTGGAACTGCTGGAGCCGGGTGTGGTGTCCTGCTCGCTGTGGCGTCCGGAGCCGACCGAGGTGGGCGGTGTCCACCCGGTCGCCGAGTACGGCGGGGTCGCCCGTAAGGCCTAGAGGACTCCTGGTCGACCGGCTCTCCCTGTGCACCGAACGCGGGACGGGCCGCGCCGCGCGTCGCCGCCGGGTCGTGTCCTCACCCGGGCGGCCCGGGTGTGGGGGAGAGGCCGGATGCTCGGCCCGGTGCCAGGACGACGCGGGCCCCGTCTTCGCACCGTGTCGGTGCCGGGACGGGGCCCGAGGGCGCCGGGGCCGGTCAGTCCCTGGGGCGCTGGTCGATGATGCGGCGGAACTTGCCCACCGAGCGCTCGATCTGTTCGGGGTCGACCACGTCCACGGTGACGCTGACGCCCACCCGGTCCTTGATGGTGGCGGTGATCTCGCGGCTCAGCGTCACGCGGCGGTCGCCGGTGCAGTCGGGTGCGGCCTCCACCCGCACGGCCATGCGGTCCAGGCGGCCCTCCTTGGTCAGTACCAGCTGGAAGTGGGGGGCCAGACCGTCCAGGCCGAGCACGATCTCCTCGATCTGCGTGGGGAAGACGTTGACGCCGCGCAGGATGATCATGTCGTCGCTGCGGCCGGTGACCTTGTCCATGCGGCGCATGGGGCGGGCGGTGCCCGGTCGCAGGGTGGTCAGGTCGCGGGTGCGGTAGCGGATGACCGGCATGGCCTGCTTGGTCAGGGAGGTGAAGACCAGTTCTCCGTTCTCGCCGTCGGGCAGGACCCGCTGGTCGATCGGGTCCAGGACCTCGGGGTAGAAGTGGTCTTCCCAGACGTGCAGACCGTCCTTGGTCTCCACGCACTCGTTGGCCACGCCCGGACCCATCACCTCGGACAGGCCGTAGATGTCCACCGCGTTGATGTCGAAGCGCTCCTCGATCTCGCGGCGCATCTGCTCGGTCCAGGGTTCGGCGCCGAAGATGCCGGTCGTGAGCGAGGTGCTGCGCGGGTCGATGCCCTGGCGCTCGAACTCGTCCATCAGGGTCAGCATGTAACTGGGGGTGATCATGATGATCTCGGGCCGGAAGTCCTGGATGAGTTGGACCTGCTTGGCGGTCTGGCCCCCGGAGGCGGGGATGACCGTGCAGCCGAGCGCCTCCGCGCCGTAGTGGGCTCCGAGGCCGCCGGTGAACAGCCCGTACCCGTAGGAGACGTGGACCTTGTGCCCGGGGCGACCGCCCGCCGCGCGGATGGAGCGGGCCACGACCCCGGCCCAGGTGTCGATGTCCTGGCGCGTGTACCCGACCACGGTGGGCTTGCCGGTGGTCCCGCTGGAGGCGTGGATACGGCTGACCTGCTCCTGGGGCACGGCGAACATGCCGAAGGGGTAGTTGTCGCGCAGGTCGGCCTTGGTGGTGTGCGGGAAGAGGGCCAGGTCGTCCAGGCTCTTCAGGTCCTCGGGGCGGACACCGGCCTCGTCGAACTTGCGCTTGTACAGGGGCACGTTGGTGTAGGCGTGCTCCAGGGTCCAGCGCAGGCGGGTCAACTGCAGCGCGCGCAGCTCGTCGACGCTCATGCGTTCGGCCGGGTCCAGCGTCTCGGGCGCGGGGCCCTGACCGAGGCGCTGGGGGAGGGCGGTACCGGCCGACTGCGTGATGGTGTCCTGGCTTGCCATGGGACTCTCCGGGTACGGTGCGCGATGGCCCGCCGGGCCGGATGCCCGGGTGGGTCGGCGGCCCGCCGCGCGGTGACGGGTCTGGGCCGACCCCCGTGAGGGTGGCCGACTTGCTTACTGACCGAACGTTCGGTTACTAATGCATTTATTCAGTCTCCGAGCAGCCGTGTCAAGGAGATGTGTCGATGACTTCACAGCAGACGGTGGCCCACGCCACCGTGGTTCACATGGGAGGCCGTTCGTGAGCGACGTCTACGTGGTCGACGGGGTCCGCACCCCCCAGGGCCGCTACGGGGGCGCCCTGGCGTCCGTCCGCCCCGACGACCTCGCCGCCCTCGTGGTGTCCGAGGTGGTCCGCCGCAGCGGCGTGCCAGGAGAGGCGGTGGACGAGGTCATCCTCGGCGCCGCCAACCAGGCCGGTGAGGACAACCGCAACGTGGCCCGCATGGCGGCCCTGCTCGGCGGTCTGGGAGCGGGCGTGCCCGGCTACACCGTCAACCGTCTGTGCGCCAGTGGCCTCACCGCCGTCTCCTCCGCCGCCCAGGCCATCCGCGCCGGTGAAGCCGACATCGTGGTCGCCGGCGGCGTCGAGTCGATGACCCGGGCCCCCTGGGTGATGGCCAAGCCCGGGACCCCCTGGGCCAAGCCCGGCGAGGTCGCCGACACCTCCCTGGGCTGGCGCTTCACCAACCCCCGGTTCGCCGAGGCCGACGCGCAGGCGCCCGCCGACGCCACCCCCGACGACCTGCGCTACACGCTGTCGATGGGCGAGACGGCCGAGGAGGTCGCCACGCTGGAGCGGCTCACCCGCGAAGAATGCGACGCCTTCGCGCTGCGCAGCCACGAGCGCGCGCTCGCCGCCGCCGAGGCCGGCCGCTTCGACCGGGAGATCGTCCCGGTGACCGTGCACGGCCGCAAGGGAGCCACGCACGAGGTCACCGCTGACGAGGGGCCCCGCGCCGGATCCACCCTGGAGAGCCTGGGCGGGCTGCGCCCGGTCTTCCGCCGGGGCGGCATCGTCACCGCCGGCAACTCCTCCTCCCTGTCCGACGGCGCCTCCGCGCTGGTCTTGGCCGGCGCCGACGCCGTGAGCAGGTACGGACTCACCCCCCGGGCCCGCGTGGTCTCCTCGGCCTCGGCCGGTGTCGACCCGCAGGTCATGGGTCTGGGTCCGGTTCCGGCCACCCACAAGGTCCTGGACCGCGCGGGGTGGACCCTGGACGAGGTCGGCGCCATCGAGCTCAACGAGGCCTTCGCCGCCCAGTCCCTGGGCGTCATGCGCCGACTGGGGCTGAAGGAGGAGCGCGTCAACGCCGACGGGGGCGCCATCGCGCTCGGCCACCCGCTGGGCTCCTCCGGCGCCCGCATCCTGGTCACCCTCCTCAACCGCATGGAGCGCGAGGACGCGCGGCGTGGCCTGGCCACCCTGTGCGTGGGCGTGGGTCAGGGAGCCGCCCTGCTGGTGGAGCGCGTGTGAGCACCGACCACCGGGCCACGACCGACGACAACGACGGGGACACCGTGAACGAACAGAGTCCGGCCGATGACGCCGAGGGCTTCGCGACCCTGCGGGTGGAGCGGCGCGAGGACCGAACGGTCGTCGAGCTGTACCGACCGGAGGCCCGCAACGCCATCAACGCGCGCATGATCGACGAACTGCACCGCGTGTGCGCCGAGCTGGAGTCCGACCCCCGACCTCTGCTCCTGATCGGGCACGGGACCGTGTTCGCCGGTGGCGCCGACATCTCCGAGCTGCGCGAACGGGGTCGCGATCAGGCATTGGCGGGGATCAACAGCCGCCTGTTCGAACGTCTGCACCGCCTCCAGGCGCCCACCGTGGCGGCGGTCGACGGTTGGGCGTTGGGCGGCGGCGCGGAGCTGTCCTACGCCTGCGACATCCGCATCGCCACACCCACCGCGGTCTTCGCCCAGCCCGAGCCGGGCCTGGGCATCATCGCCGGCGCCGGTGCGTGCTGGCGACTCAAGGAGTTGGTCGGGGCGTCGGTGGCCAAGCAGGTGCTGCTCGGCGGGTTCCGTCTGGACGCCGAGGCTGCGCTGCGCCATGGGCTCATCGCGCAGATCGTGCCCTCCGAGGAACTGCGGGAGAGCGCCCACGCACTGCTGGACCGCATGGCCGGCTCCTCCGCGTTGGCCCTGCGGATGACCAAGATGGTCCTGGACGCCGACGGGGCGCACCCCCTGGCCGACGACCTGACCCAGGCGGTCCTGTTCGAGAGCGCGGACAAACACGAACGGATGACCCGTTTCCTGGAGAGGAAGAAGCGTTGACCGAGATCACCCCTCAGGGCGTGCCCGACACCGTCGCCGTCATCGGTGGCGGCACCATGGGCGCCGGTATCGTCCAACAGTTCCTCATGGCCGGCGCGCGGGTGGTGCTCGCCGAGGCCACCCCCGAGGCCGCCCGGGCCGGCCGCGACCGGGTCGAGGCCGGCCTGGACAAGGCGCGCGAACGCGGCAAGATCGCCGCCGAACCGCACCTCTACCTGGACCGCCTGAGCACGGTCACCGACGTCGCCGACCTCCCCGGCGGCCTCGGGCTCGTGGTCGAGGCCGTGCCGGAGAAGCCCGCACTGAAGATCGCCGTGCTCACCGCAGCCGAGAACGCGGTGGGGGAGGACACGGTGCTCGCCTCCAACACGAGTTCGTTGTCGGTCACCGAGTTGGCCGCGGCGTTGAAGCGCCCCGAGCGCTTCCTGGGCACGCACTTCTTCAACCCCGTCCCGGCCTCCAAGCTGGTGGAGATCGTCACCGCCCCCGAGACCGACACCGCCGTACTGGAGACCGTGCGCGGCTGGGTGGGCGCCCTGGGCAAGACCGAGATCGTCGTGCGCGACTCCCCGGGGTTCGCCACCAGCCGTCTGGGCGTCATGTTGGGCCTGGAGGCGATCCGTATGGTCGAGGAGGGCGTGGCCTCGCCCGCCGACATCGACACCGCCATGGAACTGGGCTACCGGCACCCCATGGGCCCGCTCAAGCTCACCGACCTGGTCGGTCTCGACGTGCGTCTGGCCATCGCCGAGCACCTGGCCACCGAACTGGGGGACCGCTTCACGCCGCCCGATCTGCTGCGCCGTAAGGTCGCCGACGGCAGGCTCGGCCGCAAGAGCGGTGAGGGCTTTCACCTCTGGGACGAAGGAGACAAGGCGTGAGCGAAGTCAAGGCGGCGGAGTTCGAGGAGGTCGACGGGCTGGCCACGATCCGCCTGCACCGCCCGGCGCTGACCCGACAGGTCAAGGAGGAACTGCTGGCCGCCGTGGAACGGGCCGCCGAGTCCACGACCGCCCGCGCGGTGCTCTTCCTCGGGTCCGACAAGGCGTTCTGCGTGGGACAGGACCTGGCCGAGCACGCCCGGACCCTGGCCGAGAGACCCGACCAGGCGCTGGCCACGGTGCGCGAGCACTACAACCCGATCGTGCTGGGGCTGGAGCGGATCCAGGTGCCGGTCGTGGTCGGGATCGGCGGGGCGTGCGTCGGCGCGGGACTCGGGTTCGCGCTGGCCGGCGACGTGCGGGTGGCCGCCCGCCGGGCCAGGTTCGGTACCGCCTTCACCGGCATCGGTCTGGCCTCCGACTCGGGCCTGGCGCTGCGTCTGTCCCGTTCCCTGGGCCAGGCGCGGGCCATGGAGCTCATGCTGCTCGGCACCATGCTGGACGCCGACCGCGCCCTGGAACTGGGGTTGGTCACCGAGGTGGTCGACGATCCGGAGTGGGAGTCGCGCGCCCGTGAGGTCGCCGTGCGGTTGGCCGCGGGACCCACGGTCGCCTACGTGGCCGCCAAGCGTGAGGTGCGGTCCGCGGCCGAGGGCGGGGCGGAACTCACCGAACTGCTGGAGGAGGAGGCGGACCTGCAGAACCAACTGGGCATGACCGCCGACCACGTCGGTGCCGTCGACGCGTTCCTGAACAAGCGCAGACCCACCTTCGACGGACGTTAGGGGCGGCCGTTCGGGGCCCGGCAGTGTTCTCTTGGGGCCTCCGCTTCGCTTCGGCCCGTGTTCGGGCGCCCCACGGCACGGCGGGAACCTTCGGGTCCTTCGGCGTGATGGCTCGTACCTCGCGATCCCACCTACGCACCCTCCAGAGCCCCGCCGGCGCCCGAACGCGCAACCCCCTGGCATCCAAGGAGCCGCGAGACCGTGGACCACCCCGGTGGCGCGGAGCCGGGTTCGCCCGGGGGCCTGCGCTGCGCTTCGGCCCGTGTTCGGGCGCCCCACGGCACGGCGGGAACCTTCGGGTCCTGCTGTGGGGGGATCGTTCCTCGCGATCCCACCTACGCACCCTCCACGGGTTGTGAGGGAGCAGGGCCCGCCGGCGCCCGAACACGCCACCGACCACCCCGTGGTGCGGCGTCCCGAGGCCCGGCGGTGATCGTTCCGTGCCTCCCGGGGGCGTGCCCGGCGCACGTCCCCGGTCGTGGACCGGTGCTTTCCCCACGTGGGGACTTGCGTTGGGCGGGGGGATCCGGAGATACTAATTACTGACCGAACGTTCGGTTATGAATGGGGAATGATCAATGTCGACCACGGCCCAGGAAGCGCCCCCCGGCGCCGACGAGGCACTCCAGGCGGACTTCGACGCCAAGATCGCGGCCAACCAGCGCATCGAACCGCGTGACTGGATGCCCGAGGCCTATCGCAGGTCCCTCGTGCGCCAGGTCTCCCAGCACGCGCACTCGGAGATCATCGGGATGCAGCCCGAGGGTGACTGGATCGCGACCGCGCCCAGCCTGCGCCGCAAGGCCATCCTGCTGGCCAAGGTCCAGGACGAGGCCGGTCACGGCCTGTACCTGTACGCCGCGGCCGAGACCCTCGGGGTGGACCGCGCCGACCTCACCGAGCGCCTGATCGGGGGCCGCCAGAAGTACTCCTCGATCTTCAACTACCCCTCGCTGAACTACGCCGACGTCGGCGTGATCGGCTGGTTGGTCGACGGCGCCGCGATCTGCAACCAGGTCCCGCTGTGCCGCACCTCCTTCGGCCCCTACGCCCGCGCCATGGTGCGCATCTGCAAGGAGGAGTCCTTCCACCAGCGGCAGGGCTACGAACTGCTCATGCGCATGATGGAGGGCACCGAGGGCCAGCGCGCGATGGTCCAGGACGCCGTGGACCGCTGGTGGTGGCCGTCCCTGATGATGTTCGGTCCGCCCGACGTCGACTCGCCCAACACCCGTCGGTCCATGGACTGGGGCATCAAGATCGACACCAACGACGACCTGCGCCAGAAGTTCGTCGACATGACCGTCCCGCAGGCCGAGAAGCTGGGCGTCACCCTGCCCGACCCCGAACTGGCCTGGAACGACGAGCGTGACCACTACGACTTCGGTGAACCGGACTGGGACGAACTGAAGCAGGTCATCTCCGGGAACGGCCCCAAGAACGCCGAGCGCGTCGAACGGCGTCGCGCCGCCCACGAGAACGGCGCGTGGGTCCGCGAGGCAGCCACCGCCTACGCGGAGAAGCAACGGAGCGCCCGGGAGGTCGCGGTATGAGCAACGACGACGTCACCCCGGCCCGCCCCGAGTGGCCCCTCTACGAGGTCTTCGTGCGGGGCAAGCGGGGCCTGAACCACGTGCACGTGGGCTCCCTGCACGCCCCCGACGGCGAGATGGCCCTGCACAACGCCCGCAACCTCTACACCCGCCGCAACGAGGGCGTGAGCATCTGGGTCGTGCTCGCCGAGAACGTCACCGCCTCCAGCCCGGACGAGAAGGACCCCTACTTCGCGCCCAGCGGTGACAAGGTCTACCGCCACCCGACCTTCTACCCGATCCCCGAGGACGTCCCGCACATCTAGTGGCGCGCACGGGACGAACGAGGCTTCAAAGGAACGACATGAGCGGCGACAACATCTTCACCGGCCTGACCGAGGAGCACGACGGCGACGCCCGCTGGGCCTTCGGCACCGGTTTCACCGAGGCGCTCGCGGGCGTGGACACCACCCTGCCCGCGGGGGTGGACGGCGAGGACCTGGCGACCTACTGCCGGATGCTCGGCGACGACGCCCTCGTCCAGGCGCAGCGGCTCGTGCACTGGGTGACCGACGCCCCCGAGCTGGAGGAGGAGGTGGCCCTGGCCAACATCGCGCTCGACCTGCTCGGCCAGGCCCGCCTGCTGCTGGCCCGCGCCGGTCAGGCCGACGGCACGGGGCGCGACGAGGACGACTTCGCCTACCGACGTGGGCCGGCGGAGTTCCTCAACGTGCGCCTGGCCGAGGCCCCGCGCGGCGACTTCGCCCGATGCGTCACCACGCTGCTCGTGCTCTCCAGCTGGCGGCTCGCCCTGTTCGGCCGGTTGACCGAGAGTCGGGACCCGGTGCTGGCCGCCATCGCCGCCAAGGGCGTCAACGAACTGGCCTACCACCGTGAGTACGCCGTCTCCTGGGCGCTGCGCCTGGGCGACGGCACCCCCTACGCGCACGAGCGCATGGTCGAGGCGGTCGCCGACGTGTGGCCGCTCACCGGAGAACTCTTCGCCACCCACCCGGTGGAGGCCGCCCTGGCCGCCCAGGGTGCGGCCGTGGACCCCGCCACGGTGCGCGAGGAGGTCCACCAGGTCCTCACCCAGGTCCTCACCGGGGCCACCCTCGACGCCCCCGCGCCGTTCCCCGCTGCGGAGCCCGCCGGACGCGCCGGACGGCACACCGAGGAAATGGAGCCGCTGCTGGAGGAGCTCCAGCGGGTGGCCCGCGAACACCCGGAGGCGACATGGTGACCACCACCGCGCACACCGAGACCCGCCGACGCGTCTGGGGGGCCGCCGCCGCGGTCACCGACCCCGAACTCCCCATGCTCACCCTCGCCGACCTGGGCATCCTGCGCGAGGTGGAGGTCGAGGAGGACGGCACCGTCGCGGTGTGGATCACCCCCACCTACTCGGGCTGCCCGGCCCTGGCCGAGATGCGCGTGGACGTGCACACCGCCGTGCGCGCCGCCGGCTTCGAGGAGGTGGAGGTGCGCACCGCGCTCTCCCCGCCCTGGACCACTGACTGGATCACCGAGGAGGGGCGGCGCAAGCTGACCGAGCACGGCATCTCGCCGCCCGGGGGAGCCCCCGTGCGGCCCGCCGGGCCCGTTCCCCTCACCCTGCTTCCCACCCGGACCGTCCCGCGCTGTCCGCTGTGCGGTGCGGCCGACACCGAGGAACTGTCCCGGTTCGGCGCGACCTCCTGTAAGTCGCTGCACCGTTGCCGGGCCTGCCTCGAACCGTTCGAGCACGTCAAGGAGATCTGACCGTGACCACACCCGTCACCGAGACCGCCCCCGCCGCCGCGCGCGGCCGGGCGGCGTTCCACCGGCTGCGCGTGGCCGCCGTCGAGCGCCTGTGCGAGGACGCCGTCGCCGTCACCTTCGACGTCCCCGACCACCTGGCCGAGGTGTTCGCGTTCGCGCCGGGCCAGTCACTGACCCTGCGCCGTGAGATCGACGGGGTGGAGGAGCGCCGCAGCTACTCCATCTGCGCTCCGGTGGGCGAGGCCCCGCGCGTGGGTGTGCGTCTGGTCGCGGACGGCCTGTTCTCCACCTGGCTGGTCCGTGAGGTGGCGCCGGGCGACGAGATCGAGGTGGGCGCTCCCACGGGGCGGTTCAGCCCGGACCTGACCGCGTCCGCCCGCCACGTGCTGATCGCCGCGGGCTCGGGCATCACCCCGATGCTGTCCATGGCCGCCTCGCTGCTGCGCCGGACCGATTCGCGGGTGACCCTGCTGTACGGCAACCGTCGCAGCGACACGGTGATGTTCGCCGACGACCTGGCCGACCTCAAGGACGCCTTCGGGCCGCGCCTGGAGTTGGTGCACGTGCTCTCGCGGGAGCCGCGGGAGTCGGAGCTGTTCACCGGCCGTCTGGACGGGGCCAAGCTGGACGCCCTGCTGTCCACCGTCATCGCCGCCGACGCCGTCGACCACTGGTGGTTGTGCGGCCCCTACGGCATGGTGACCGACGCCCGGGAGGTGCTCTCCGAGCGTGGCGTGGACGGGGACCGGATCCACCAGGAGCTGTTCTTCGTGGAGGGCGCCGAACCGCCGCCCCAGGCCCGCCACGTGGACCCGGAGGTCGAAGGGCCCGCCAGCGAGGTCACCGTCGTCCTGGACGGGCGGACCACCACCCTGACCCTGCCCCAGGGCGTGCCGGTGCTGGACTCGGCCCAGCGCTACCGTCCCGACCTGCCCTTCGCCTGCAAGGGCGGGGTGTGCGGCACCTGTCGGGTCAAGGTGTGCGGCGGCGAGGTCTCGATGGTGCGCAACTACGCCCTCACCCCCGCCGAGGTGGCGGCCGGGTACGCACTGGCCTGCCAGTCGCTGCCGGTGACCGACACCGTGACCGTGGACTTCGACTCGTGAGCGGCGGGGAGGCGCCCCGCAAGCGCAACGAGGCCGCCTGGCGGATGTTCGAGGCCGACCGGGCCTCCAAGAACCTGGGCATGCGCCTGGTGGAGGCCGTCGACGGGCGCGCGGTCGTGGAGATGACCGTGGGGCCGCTCATGATCAACGGGCACAACATCGCCCACGGCGGGTTCGTGTTCACCCTGGCCGACACCGCCTTCGCCTGTGCGTGCAACGTGGACGGGGGCGGGGTGACGGTGGCCTCGGGGGCCGACGTGACGTTCGTGGCCTCGGCTCGGGAGGGCGACCTCCTGGTGGCGACCGCGGTGGAACGCGTGGTCTTCGGACGCAGCGGCGTCTACGACGTCACGGTCCGCCGTGGCGAGGAGGTCATCGCCGAGTTCCGCGGGCGGAGCCGCACCCTGGCCCGACGCGGGTAGGACACGGCGGACGGGGTCGGGGCGCCACGCCCCGGCCCCGTCTCGTGCGTCGGGGGAGTGGTGGACAGGATCGGGCGGCGTGGGTCAAGATGTCTGGAAAGCGCTTTCTCGGGCTGATGTGCCCCCGATCGACCGCCCGCCCGAGGTTCCTCGCGCGGGGCGGTTCTTCGTGCGTGAGCGATAAAACGTTGTAACCAGGTAACCCGACCATGCCCTTCCTGTTCGGCCAGGGGTGACTGTTGACACCCTTCCAGATGCCGGGATAGCTTCGGCGTGGCGTGAATGAAACGATTCAATGATCGCGTGCTCCGCGATCCCTCCCCACTCGAACGGAGCCCCACCGTGGTCACACCGCTCGCGGCCTCGCACTCCGACGCCCTCACCGTGCTGCGGCGCCAGCACATCGAGCTCCCCTCCTGGGCCTTCGGTAACTCCGGGACCCGTTTCAAGGTGTTCGGGCGGCCCGGGGTGCCGCGCGACCCCTGGGAGAAGATCGCCGACGCCGCCGAGGTGCACCGCCATACCGGGGCCGCCCCCACCGTCGCGCTGCACATCCCCTGGGACCGGGTGGACGACTACTCCGCCCTGGCCGCCCACGCCCGTGACCTGGGTATCGGCATCGGCACCATCAACTCCAACGTCTTCCAGGACGACGACTACCGGCTCGGCAGCGTGACCAACGCCGACCCCGGGATCCGCCGCAAGGCCATCGACCACCTCCTGGCGTGCGTCGACGTCATGGACGCCACCGGATCGCGCGACCTCAAACTGTGGTTCGCCGACGGCACCAACTACCCCGGCCAGGACGACCTGCGCACCCGCCAGGACCGTCTGGCCGAGGCCCTGCGCGAGGTCTACGACCGGCTCGCCCCCCACCAGCGCCTGCAGCTGGAGTACAAGCTCTTCGAACCGGCCTTCTACGCCACCGACGTCCCCGACTGGGGCACGGCCTACGCCCACTGCCTCGAACTGGGGGAGCGGGCCGTGGTGTGCGTCGACACCGGCCACCACGCGCCCCACACCAACATCGAGTTCATCGTCGCGTTCCTGCTGCGCGCCGGGAAGCTCGGCGCCTTCGACTTCAACTCGCGCTTCTACGCCGACGACGACCTCATGGTCGGCGCGGCCGACCCCTTCCAGCTCTTCCGCATCATGTACGAGGTGGCGCGGGGCGGTGCCCTGGACGCCGACACCGAGGTCGCCTTCATGCTCGACCAGTGCCACAACATCGAACCCAAGATCGCGGGCCAGATCCGCTCGGTCATGAACGTGCAGGAGGCCACCGCCAAGGCCCTGCTCGTGGACGCCGAGGCCTTGGCCGCCGCGCAGACCGCGGGTGACGTGCTGGGCGCCAACGCCGTGCTCATGGACGCCTACAACACCGACGTGCGCCCGCTCCTGGCCGGGCTGCGCGAGGAACAGGGTCTGCACCCCGACCCCATGGCCGCCCACGCCGCCTCGGGTTACGTCGAGCGGGTCGTCGACGAACGCAAGGGCGGGACCCAGGCCGGATGGGGCGCGTGAGCGACCCCGACCGGCCCGCACGACCTCTTCACCACGACACCGAACAGGGAACCACCGTGTCCGACTCCGTCGTCGACCAGCTCATCGCACGCAGCAACGCCCTCGGCGCCGACCCGCGCAACACCAACTACGCGGGCGGCAACACCTCCGCCGCCGGGAGCGCCACCGACCCCGTCACCGGAGGCCCGGTCGACCTGCTCTGGGTCAAGGGATCCGGCGGGGACCTCGGCACCCTCACCGAGGACGGCCTGGCGGTCCTGCGCCTGGACCGTCTGCGCGCCCTCGTGGACGTCTACCCGGGTGAGGAGCGCGAGGACGAGATGGTCGCCGCATTCGACCACTGCCTCTTCGGCAAGGGCGGGGCCGCACCCTCGATCGACACCGCCATGCACGGCCTCGTCCGGGCGGCCCACGTGGACCACCTGCACCCCGACTCGGGCATCGCCCTGGCCACCGCCGCCGACGGCGAACGCCTCACCCGGGAGTGCTTCGGCGACCGCGTGGTGTGGGTGCCCTGGCGCCGTCCCGGGTTCCAGCTCGGGCTGGACATCGCCCGGATCGCCGAGGAGAACCCGAACGCCATCGGCGCCGTCCTGGGCGGTCACGGCATCACCACCTGGGCCCAGACCAGCGAACAGTGTCGGGCCAACTCCCTGGAGGTCATCCGCACGGCGGAGACCTTCCTCGCCGAACAGGGGCGCCCCGCCCCCTTCGGTCCCGTGCTGGAGGGCCACGAGGCGCTGCCCGAGGCCGAGCGCCGTGAGCGCGCCGCCGCGCTGGCCCCCGTGATCCGTGGTCTGGCCTCCACCGACCACCCACAGATCGGGCACTTCACCGACACCGAGGAGGTCCTGGACTTCCTCGCCCGCGCCGAACACCCGCGCCTGGCCGCCCTGGGCACCTCCTGCCCCGACCACTTCCTGCGCACCAAGGTGCGCCCCCTGGTGCTGGACCTGCCCGCCACCGCGCCGCTGGAGCGGGTGGGCGAGCGCCTGCGCGAACTCCACGAGGCCTACCGCACCGAGTACCGGGCCTACTACGACCGGCACGCCACCGCTGACAGCCCCGCCCTGCGCGGCGCCGACCCCGCCATCGTCCTGGTGCCGGGGGTGGGCATGTTCTCCTTCGGTAAGGACGCCAAGACCGCGCGCGTGGCGGGCGAGTTCTACGTCAACGCCATCAACGTGATGCGCGGCGCCGAGGCGGTCTCCACCTACCGGCCCATCGAGGAGTCGGAGAAGTTCCGCATCGAGTACTGGGCGTTGGAGGAGGCCAAGCTCCGGCGCCTGCCGGCTCCCAAGCCCCTGGCCGGACGCGTCGCGTTCGTCACCGGGGCCGCGAGCGGCATCGGTAAGGCCATCGCCACTCGCCTGGCCGCCGAGGGCGCGTGTGTGGTCGTCTCCGACCTCGACGCCGACCAGGCCGCTAAGGCCGCCGCCGAGATCGGTGGCGCCGACACCGCCGTCGGTGTGGGCTGCGACGTCGCTGACGGCGACGCCGTCAGCGCCGCGTTGCGCACCGCCGCCCTGGCCTTCGGCGGGGTGGATCTGGTGGTCAACAACGCCGGGTTGTCCATCTCCAAGCCGCTGCTGGAGACCACCGAGCGCGACTGGGACCTTCAGCACGACGTCATGGCCAAGGGGTCGTTCCTGGTCTCCCGCGAGGCCGCCCGCCTCATGATCGACCAGAACATGGGCGGCGACATCGTCTACATCGCCTCCAAGAACGCGGTGTTCGCCGGGCCCAAGAACATCGCCTACTCCGCCGTCAAGGCCGACCAGGCGCACCAGGTGCGGTTGCTGGCCGCCGAACTCGGTGAGTACGGCGTCCGCGTCAACGGCGTCAACCCCGACGGGGTGGTGCGCGGTTCGGGGATCTTCGCCGGTGGGTGGGGCGCCCAGCGCGCGAAGGTGTACGGGGTGCCCGAGTCGGAGTTGGGCGCGTTCTACGCCAAGCGCACCCTGCTGGGGCGCGAGGTTCTGCCCGAGCACGTGGCCAACGCGGTGTTCGCCCTCACCGCGGGCGAGCTGTCGCACACCACCGGCCTGCACGTGCCCGTCGACGGCGGTGTGCCCGCCGCGTTCCTGCGGTGAGCGGCGTGGGACCGCACGCCGCGATCGACCTGGGAGCCTCCAGCGGTCGGGTGATCACCGGCCGCCTCGTGGACGGGGTGCTGCGCACCGAGGAGGTGTCCCGGTTCGCCAACACCCCGGTGACCGTTCCCCTCCCCGAAGGCGAGCGGCTGCACTGGGACGTGCTCGCGCTGTACGCGGGGGCGCTGGCCGGGATGGAGCAGGCGGTGCGTGACCACGGCGGCCCCCTGGCCTCTGTGGGCGTGGACTCCTGGGCCGTGGACCACGGCCTCCTGGACGCCGACGGCGCGCTCCTGGGCAACCCCGTCCACTACCGGGACCACCGCACCGACGCGGTGCCCGCGCGGGTCTTCGGGCACCTGGATCCGACCGCGATGTACGCGGTCAACGGTCTCCAGGTCCAGCCCTTCAACACCCTGTTCCAGCTGGTCGCGGCCGCGGGGACGGCCCAGCTCGCGGCCGCCCGCGACCTGTTGCTGATCCCCGACCTGTTCGCCCACTGGCTGACCGGGCACAAGGTGGCCGAGCTGACCAACGCCTCCACCACCGGACTGGTGGACGTCCGGGAACGCCGATGGGCCGAACCGTGCCTGAGTCTGTTGCGACGGGACTTCGGTGTGCCCGTGGGCGACCTGCTCCCGGAGCTGGTGGAGCCCGGTCACGTCATCGGGACCCTGCGCGGCACGGCGACGCCCGTGGTGGCGGTGGGCTCCCACGACACCGCGTCGGCGGTGGTGGCGGTCCCGGCGAGCACACCGCGCTTCGCCTACATCTCCTCGGGCACGTGGTCGCTGGTGGGGGTGGAACTCGATCGGCCGGTGCTCTCCGAGGAGGGGAGGAAGGCCAACTTCACCAACGAGCTGGGCGTCGACGGCACCGTGCGGTACCTGCGCAACGTCACCGGGCTGTGGCTGCTCCAGGAGTCCCTGCGCACCTGGCGCGACCAGGGACACGACGTCGACCTGGCCGACCTCCTGGAGAGGGCGGCCGACCTGCCGAAGGCGGCGTGCGTGGTGGACGTGGACGATCCCCGTTTCGCGCCACCGGGCGACATGCCCGACCGTATTCGTGGCTACGCCACCGAGACCGGCCAGGCGTCGCCCGAGCATCCCGTCGAGGTGGTGCGGTGCGTGCTGGACTCGCTGGCCCTGGCCTATCGCAGGGCGGTGCGTCAGGCCGCCGAGCTGTCCGGCCAGGACATCGAGGTGGTGCACGTGGTCGGGGGAGGGTCGCGCAACACCCTGCTGTGCCGGCTGACCGCCGAGGCCACCGGACTGCCGGTGATCGCCGGTCCGGCCGAGGGCACCGCGGTGGGCAACCTCCTGGTCCAGGCGCGTGCGGTGGGCGCCATCGAGGGAGGGCTGCCCGAGCTCCGACGGGTGGTCGCCGACTCCTTCGAGACCCGCACCTATCCGCCGGAAGGGGAGAGCGGGCCCTGGGAGAGTGCCCAGCGTTTCCTGTGGCCGGAAGAGGGTCACTGAGACGCGAAGACTCGTGTGGTCGGGTCGGCAGGTCTGCGACCGGCACGCATGGGGATGGGGGTGGGCCCGTGCTTCGGGCGCGCCCCCATGCGGGCGGCCCGTGGCCAGGGCTGGAGTTCCCGGCTCGCTCGGTGATGACTGTGAGCCGAGTGTCGGTGCAGGTGGAGCAGGTGGTGAAAGAGCCGGTGGAAAGGCGAAGTCCTACGGGCGACCGTCGCCGGCGGAGTGGAGGAATGCGGTCCACTCGGAGGCGGTGAAGGGGAGGTGTCCTCTGGTGGGGTTCTTGGAGTCTCTGACGGCGGCACCGCAGGGCAGGTCGGCGACCTCCACGCAGTTCGGCTCTTGGCCGCTGTAGCTGCTCTTGCGGAAAACCAGCTCGTTGCTCATCAGTCGCTCTCCAGGGATGTGAGTACCTCGGTCATGAACCGGGCGCTCCGGGTGGTGCTCAGCGCGGTCCCTTGGATGTCGCCGAACGTGGCGCTGTAGCGAGCGACATCCTTGGGCTGCTCGAAGAATACTGAATCCGTCACGGTACCGACATGGACGATGGGCAACGCCAGGTGTTCGGGGAAGTCCAGGATGCTGAACGGGGCGACCAGGGCAGCATGGGAGCCCACGGAGAACGGAAGCACTTGGACGTCGACGTTGGGCAGCTTCGCCATGTCGAGCAGATGCCGCAGTTGCTGCGACATGATCGTGGAATCTCCGACCATGCGCCTCAGCGCGGCCTCGTCCATGACGACGCGAAAGTGAACGGGGTTGATGCGGGACAGGATCTCCCGTCGTCTCATCCGTGCGTCCACCCGGTGTGCGATGTCCTTGGCGTCGGTGTAGCGCCCTCCCTGGAACAGGGCTTCGGCGTACTCGGGGGTCTGGAGTAGCCCTGGTATGACCAGACCTTCGAAGCTGCGGATGACTGACGCCTCGGCCTCAAAGTCCGGTAGGGCCTGATCTCCGAACACTTCGCGGTACTTGGACCACCAGCCTCGTTCCTTGGCGTCGCGAGCCAGAGCGTGCATGGCCAGACGTTTCGAAGGGTCGTCGATCTTGTAGAGATCCATGAGCTTGTCGAGGTCACCGGGCGTGATGCGACGGGTCTCGGTGGTCTCGATCTTGCTGATCTTGGACGCGGTCCACCCCAGTTCCTTGCCGGCTTGGGAAACCGTCAGGTTGGAACGTTCGCGACCCTGCTTGAGCTCAGAGACGAGGAGTCGCAGGCGAAGGGTGGGGCTGTACGGAAGGCGCATGCCCAGAGACTACGTCATGAACTCGACAAAGTCTCAAAAGACTTGACTCTCGACAATGTCGAGTTCATGATGATGGTTGTAGCCAGTGACTGAAGGCTCACTCGCAGTCAGTGGGGTGTCTCCTGGTCAGGCTATGTCGTGCCCCTTTCCCCGTGGGGAAATCGTGAAGGCCATCGGTCTAGCGGGCACTCCCCGAGCCTCTTCCTGCTTCCTCCCGCCTAAGGAGTCTGTTCGTCATGCCCGCACTCGCCCCCGTGCCTCCGATGGCCGAGGTCACCATCGCTCTCCACGAGTTGGTGCCGCACGCCTATCGGCACTACTTCAACGGCCGCCCTGACCGCCCTCACTACCAGTCCCGCCGCTACGACTTCGGCTCCTCGCCTCTGCTCATGCCGCTAGTGCGGGCCTTCCTGGACACCTGTGCAGCCGAACGCGGTAGCGACTATCGGTACCTGTTCACGCTCTTGGGCAGCGAACTGGCCGGAAACGCACTACGGCACTCCCGCTCCGGCCTGCCGGGGCGTTCCTACACGCTCCTCTGCCGACGCCGTCGCGAAGGGTTGCGACTCGTGTGTCGCGACGGCGGGGTGGACACCGGGCGCCGGTTCGGCATCCGGGATCGCCGATATCTGACCGTGGACCCCGGCGGTTTGGATCCCGAAGCCGAGGCGGGGCGTGGGTTGGCCATGGTCGATGCCCTGGCCACCGAATGGGGAGACAGCGGCTTCACCTCACACCGTGCGGTGTGGTTCTTCCTCGCCTACGACCTCGAAGACAGCCGTTGGTCGCACCTGCATCCCTAGTTCGCGATAGCAACAGGACGGAAAAGGGCCCAGGAAAGCGCGGCAACGCTTCCCGGGCCCCAACAGAATCCCGAATTCCAGACCAAGCAAAGTCAGAAAGCAGGATCAGTGACGCATCCTATCCCCGAACCCCGTCGGTCGGCTGAGCTTGTCCACAGGTCGCCTCGGCGTCCGCTGTCTCCCTCGGGGCCCTTCTGTGCGGCGTGTGGGCATCGCACCTGCCGGTCTCTGCGAGCGCTGCGCCTGCCGTTGATAGGCGGGCATCGCTGCGAGTTCGCGAAGGAGCATCTGCGTGCGGCTGCCGTCCAGGCTCGTCATCCACACTTCGTCATCTGGTTCGGGGAGTCCTCGCAGGCCTACTGGATCGCTACGGCCGAAGGGCTGAGCGAGGCCCGCTCGGTCGACGAACTTCTGTTCCTGGTGACCCCTGCACGAAGTTGACCCTTCACCGCTATCTTCAACGTGTGAGATTTTCTCGTAAGGCCTGCGTGTCTCATTTGTCTGTTTCTCAACAACTTGCAGATTTGGGCTGTTGCCCGGGATGAACGCGCAGGTCAACGAGACTGCTCCCCGCGCACGCGGGGATGGACCCGGACGCTTTCGTGCGGCGGTCATGGTGGGCGCCTGCTCCCCGCGCACGCGGGGATGGACCCGCCGAACCCCCCGCTCACACGGGCGAGTCTCGCTGCTCCCCGCGCACGCGGGGATGGACCCTGTGTGGAGTGCCTGACCACGCTCGCGGGGTCCTGCTCCCCGCGCACGCGGGGATGGACCCCGGCCACCGCAGATGGCCACGGCCGGCCGATGCTGCTCCCCGCGCACGCGGGGATGGACCCAACACCCGGCGCTTCCACACCGGCCCGAGCCGCTGCTCCCCGCGCACGCGGGGATGGACCCGGCACCACCCGCCCCCGCGGTGTGGTCACCGGCTGCTCCCCGCGCACGCGGGGATGGACCCCTCAGCAAGGCGGCGCGCAACCTCCGCAGCGCCTGCTCCCCGCGCACGCGGGGATGGACCCACCCCGCCACCATTGAAGTCGATACCCATGATCTGCTCCCCGCGCACGCGGGGATGGACCCCACCGCTGGTGGAAGTCCGCGAACTTCCGCGACTGCTCCCCGCGCACGCGGGGATGGACCCACCTACACGGACCCCGGCGGCGGCATCCGGTGCTGCTCCCCGCGCACGCGGGGATGGACCCACGTGCGCGTACATCCGCCGCAGGGAGGCCTCCTGCTCCCCGCGCACGCGGGGATGGACCCCCCGGCGACCGCGCCTCCTGGCCGCTGTTCGACTGCTCCCCGCGCACGCGGGGATGGACCCACGCTGCGCGCCCAACTCCCCGACGGCATCCGCTGCTCCCCGCGCACGCGGGGATGGACCCATCCCCCACCCGGGTTGGGGCGAGCAGCGCAGCTGCTCCCCGCGCACGCGGGGATGGACCCGAACAGGTGGTCGCCGTCGCGCTCGGAGTGGACTGCTCCCCGCGCACGCGGGGATGGACCCGAACAGGTGGTCGCCGTCGCGCTCGGAGTGGACTGCTCCCCGCGCACGCGGGGATGGACCCTCCTCGGAGTCCTCCTCGAAGCCGACCGTGAGACTGCTCCCCGCGCACGCGGGGATGGACCCAAGGTCATCAAGCCGGCGTTCGCGGGCATCCGCTGCTCCCCGCGCACGCGGGGATGGACCCCCATGGCTGTTCGCCATCCCGGCCTTGGCCGGCTGCTCCCCGCGCACGCGGGGATGGACCCCAGGTCTCCGGCCCGGCCGAGGAGCCCGTCAGTTGCTCCCCGCGCACGCGGGGATGGACCCATCGACCCCTTCGCCGTCAGGTGCTGCGGCTGCTGCTCCCCGCGCACGCGGGGATGGACCCCCTACGATCGCCGGGTGGCACTGGATGCCATCCTGCTCCCCGCGCACGCGGGGATGGACCACAGGAACCGAAGCGTCGGGAACGCCCGAACCACTGCTCCCCGCGCACGCGGGGATGGACCCTCGCCCGACGGTCAGCACAGGATGCAGACCGGCTGCTCCCCGCGCACGCGGGGATGGACCCGCGTCCTTTCGGGGACACGGCAGGCCCATCTGCTGCTCCCCGCGCACGCGGGGATGGACCCAGGCCAGCCGACACGAACAGGAGCCGCTTCTGCTGCTCCCCGCGCACGCGGGGATGGACCCAGGCGCTGCAACGGCGGGAGGGTCTCCCACTGCTGCTCCCCGCGCACGCGGGGATGGACCCCAACGGGTTCCTCATGCCCCCCTACCGTGTCGCCTGCTCCCCGCGCACGCGGGGATGGACCCGCTCGTGGGGACGGTCATAGCGCCGCCACAGCCTGCTCCCCGCGCACGCGGGGATGGACCCCACGCCGAACTGGTCGGGATGCTCGCACGGGGCACCGTCCCTCCTCAACGGGGACGAGTGCTCCATGCGGCCCTGGTCGCGAACGAAGGTGTGCCCACACCGATCCGGGACGGGCGGGCCTCGGCTCGCCCGCCCCCCTCGATTCACTCCACGCTGAAGTCGGCCACCCGGATGGGGGACGGCGTCGTCCCGGTGCTCGGTTCCTGGTAGAGCACCGAGAACACCCCGTCCTCGATGAGACGGTCGTCGTCCACGAGCACCTCACCGAAGGCGTCGAGCCCGTCGTGCACCTTCGTCCAGTCGCTCCAGTCGCTGTCTGCGGTGGCCGCCATGATCCGACCGCCGGGCAGCACGACGTAGGCGTTGTCGTCGGCGTCCATGACCAGCTCGGAACGGCCGAAGGCGTCCAGCGGCTCGGGGATCTCCACCTTGTTCCACTCGCCCGACGCGTCGCGGTAGAGGTGGAACACCCGCCCGTGCTCCCGGCGGTCCACGGCGAAGTCGGTCACGCACGAGGTGAAGCGTCCGGGCACGTAGCTGATGATCACGTGCGGATCGCCCGCCGAGTCCGTCGCCTGGGACTCCTGGTTGATGAGGGCGTGGTCGGCGGGCAGGGGGTCGACGACGTGCCCGGGGGTGGTGACCGAGACCAGATGGTCGCTGCCGGTGGTGGCCGCGGCGGCGCCGTCGTCGGTGTGCCAGGTGCGCCCCTCGTCATCGCTGTACACGTAGCCGGTGTCGTGGTTGGTGATACCGCCCGCGTCGCACGCCACGGCACCGTCCTGCTCGCGCCAGGTGAACGCGGCGTGCAGCCGACCGTCGACGTCGTAGTCGATGCCGTGCAGATAGAGGTTGCGGCGCTCACTGGTCCCGCCGCCGCCGTCGGCGGTGTAGGTCCCGGTGGCGGAGGACCACGCTCCCAGCCGGGTCCACTCCCCGTCGCGGTACTCGGCCAGCTCCGAGGCACCGTTGCCGGAGACACCGGTGCGGAAGCTCAGTTGCAGGGCGCCGGAAGGGCTCTGGAGGAAGCGCGGATAGGTGAACACCCCGGCGTCGACGCCCTCCAGGTCCCGCCGCACCGAGCCGAAGGAGGCGGCGTCCCAGGGCACGGAGGGGTCGTCGACCAGCCCCGCCACGGACCGGAAGTAGTACAGGGTGCTGGAGTGCGTGTCCAGGGCCACGTGCAGTCGCCCGTCCTCCTCGGACACACCCAGGGAGATCGTGTTGTGCGAGTTGTCCTCGCTGAGGGAGTGGGGGAGGGTCACCGTCTCCCAGGGCCCGTGGTCGCCCCGGCCGGAGTGGGTGCGCCGGGCGATGACGGGGGAGCGGTCGTCGGTGTACCAGGTGGCGTACTGGTGCCCGCCGTGGGTGAGGATCGCGTCCTGTTGGTAGGAGGAGTTGTTCACCAGGCCGTCGTAGGAGACGAAGAAGATCGCCTCCTCGTCCAGAACGTGGTCGCCGATCGGGGTGAGGCCGGCGGCGTGGGCCGGGGCGTGGAGCAGGGGGAGGGTCAGGGAGAGGGCGGTGGCCAGGGTG
>NZ_QOCZ01000091.1 GCF_018207095.1 Nocardiopsis sp. MG754419
GCCGCGGGCATGTTGTACATGGTGGCCGCCTCCATGGACCTGCCCGCACGCGCGGCGCACGACGCCTGGGCCGACCGCTTCCTGGCCTCGGGCGCCTGACGACCCCTCTCTTCACGGGGCCGCCGCACAGGCCTTGGACCGGCAGGGCGCCGGCCCCACCGTGGCGACGCGCTGTGACGCCACACGCCACACGCCACACGTCGCCGTGGTCGGGCGATCGGGGAGGGGCGGACCGCGGTGGACCCTGTCCGGCCCGGGTGTTGCGCCCCGGCCGTGCGGCGGTGGGCTACAGGCCGTCGGGGTGAGGGTGGAGCTGTTCGACCCGGTCGCGTGCGGTGTACATGTCCCAGTAGAGCTCGGCGAGGTCGTCCGGGTCGACGACGGGGAACTCCGGGGTCGCTCCCTCACCGGTTCCGGTCCGGGCCACCAGGTCGCTCATCTCACTGCGGGCGATCGTCGCGCCGACGGAGATCGTGCCGACGTAAATGCCCTGCTCAGCCAGTTCGCCGTGGAGCGAGTACAGGTAGTTCCGGGCGGCCGCGCCCAGCGGAGCGAGGCCACTGAGGCCGGGCATGGGGTGGACCGCCGTGACCCCGCTGGTCAGGAGGAAGGCGCCATCGCCCCGCTCGGCCCACTCCGGAAGTACCGCCTGGACCACCTCCACGGGCGTGAGAAGGAACATCGCGAGGCCGCTCTCCAGGGTGGCGGCGTCCACCCGAGAGGCCGGGACGAAACTCTGGTCGGTGCTGAACGGGCCGTACTCGATGACGTCGATGCGGCCGAAGCGGTCGCGGATCTCCGTGATCAGCTCCGGCACCCGGTCGGTCCGGGACAGGTCCGCGGTGAAGCCCGCGGCCTCGATGCCGTCCCGCGCCAAGTCGTCGACGAGCGTGTCCAGGCGCTCTCGGCGGCGCGCCACCAGGGCGACACGGAAGCCCGACCGGCCGAAACGGCGGGCCAAGGAGGCACCCAGGCCGGTACCGGCGCCGAACACCGCGATCACTGCGGACATGAGGGTGGGCCTCCTCGCTCGCATCATCTTGACCCAATGGTCAACTTATGATCCGACGGTAGCATGAAGATTGACCCAAGGGTCAAGTTCTGCCGTCGGGTGGGACGCGGTGAGGGACGCACGGGCCGAGAGCACAGGAGGAACCCCGGGATGCGGGTCGACGCGCGACGGAATGCCGAGAAGCTGCGAGCAGCCGCCGCCGAGCTCTTCCAGGAGCGCGGCCTCCAGGTATCGCTGAAGGAGATCGCCCGCAGGGCGGGGGTGAGCCACGGCACGCTCTACAACCTGTTCGGCACGCGAGAGGCCCTCATCGACGAGGTGGTGACCGATCGCGCGGCGGGCCGCCTGGACGAGGCCGCGCAGCAGGCCCTGGACTGCGAGGACGCCTGGGAGGGGTTCGCGCACTACGTCATGAGGCTCTGCGAACTCCAGGCCACCGACCCCGTCGTCGCCGACGTGGTCGGTGGTCGTTACCCGGGGGCGGAGCGCCTCATGGACGCCTGCGGCCGGAGCATGGACGCCGCGCGACGGATCGTCGAGCGGGCCCGGGAGGCCGGGGTCCTGCGCCCCGACTTCGGCCACGCGGACCTGGTGTTCGCCTTGACCGCCAACGCGCTGCTCGCGCGCGCGACCGCCGAGGCCGTCCCGGACGCCTGGCGTCGCCAGGCCTTGTTCCTTCTGGACGGCCTGCGCACGCGTGCCGTCCGCGACCTCCTGCCGGCGGACGAGGTGACCCGGCGACAGGTGCGCGACGCTCTGGAGGGTCCGGCGAGGCCACCGCACCCACCGTCGCCACACTCCGGCGTGTGAGGCCCGCGTGCCCCGCCCCGTGCAGGGTCCTCCCATCGACTCAGGACCCTGCGAGGACCCACCGTCGGCTCCTGGGGTCGGCCCCGTTGCGATCCACGCGCCGCTCGGCTTCCGGGCACGATCGATGGCACGGGTCGAGCCACCCGGCGCAGGAGCGTGCCGCTCGCCGTGCGGCCGGTTCCCCGGACGCACGGCGAGCGCGGGTCGGTGAGCGGTCCCGACCGGTCCCGGACTCGGACGGGACCCGCGCCCCGGTGGGGCCGGTGCGCCCTGGCGGTGGAGCCGGGTCCACCCGATGGCGGGGTGGGTTCGACGTCCGGCGGTCGCCTCCGTGCCGCCGGACGTCGTACTCCCGTCCCCGCGCCGGTTCCTAGCGGAAGTGCGGCATGACCTCGTCGATGAACAGTTCGAGGGAGGCCCGCTTGGCCTTGTGCGACAGACTGTTGTCGATCCAGAAGCTGTACTCGTCGATCCCCAGCTCCTCGTAGCGTCGCAGCCGTTCGACGACCTCGTCCGGTGTGCCGATCACCGCGGTCTCGCGCAGGGACTCGGGCTCGAACTCCGGGCGCTCCGCGAACTTCGAGACCGGGCTCGGCTCCAGGAACCCGTTCACCGGGGTCTTCCTGTTCCCGAACCACGCGTCGAAGGTGCGGTAGTAGCGCTGGATCGCCTCGGCCGCCGGACGCCATCCCTCTGGATCCTCGGCGCCGTGCACGTGGGTGTGCCGCAGCACCATGAGCTCGGGCCGGGGCACCTCGGGGTGGTCGCGGACCGCTGTGTTGAACTTGCCCACCAGGTTCTCGACCTCGCCGATGCCCTTCATCAACGGGGTGACCATGACGTTGCATCCGTTGGCGACGGCGAAGTCGTGCGAGGCGGGGTCGCGTGCGGCGACCCACATCGGCGGGGTCGGCTGCTGGACCGGCTTGGGCACGCTGGTGGAGGTCGGGAACCGCCAGATCTCCCCGTCGTGGGCGTAGTCGCCCTGCCAGAGCGCCCGCACGGCCGGGACCAGTTCCCGCAGGTGCGTGCCGCCGTCGGAGGCGGGCAGCCCTCCCGCGACGCGGTCGAACTCGAATTGGTGGGCGCCCCGGGCGATGCCGATCTCGGCCCGTCCACCGCTGATCACGTCGAGCAGGGCGGCCTCGCCCGCGGCCCGGACCGGGTTCCAGAAGGGTGCGATGATGGTGCCCGCGCCGAGCCGGATGGTGGAGGTGCGCGCCGCCAGGTAGGCCAGCTGCGGGATCGGGCTCGGCGAGCTCACGTACTCCATCGAGTGGTGCTCGCCGATCCACACCGTTCCGAAACCGCCCGCCTCGGCGATCTGGGTGAGTTCGGTCAGGTTCTCGAACTGCTGGGAGGGGCTCTCGCTCTCGTCCCAGCGCTCCATGTGGGCGAACAGGGAGAATCTCACTGCTACTCCTGGTTTTCCGTGTCGGGGAACGACCGCCTGTCGGTGGTGTCGTCCGTGGATGGGCCGGCGCCCGCCGCGCTCGTGTCCGCGGCCCGCATCTCGGCGAGCGTCACGTCCCCGGTGGACCAGTGGGTCCCCGGAACCTCGTGGACGACGATCCGGACGTACTCGGGCCGGGTGTTCGTGGTGCGCAGGACCGCGGCGTGCACCTGGTGCATCAGGTCCCGGATCTGGCCGGGGGAGCGGCCCTCGGCCAGGGTGATGTCGACCTGGGGCATCTCAGCTCCTCAGGACGAAGGGGTCGGCGACGGGCTCCTCGCTCGTGTTGATCCACACGCTCTTGAGCCGCGTGTACTCCCGTATGGTCTCGGTGCCGTGTTCGACCCCGACGCCGCTGTTCTTGAAGCCCTGACGCGGCGACATCGGCGACATCGCCCGGTAGGTGTTGACCCACACGGTCCCCGCCTCCAGACGCGTGGCCATGCGGTGGGCGCGGGCCAGGTTCGAGGTCCACACGCCCGCTGCGAGCCCGTACTCGGTGTCGTTGGCCAGGCCCAGGACCTCCTCCTCGGTCTCGAACGGCATGACGGCCAGGACCGGACCGAAGATCTCCTCACGCACCACGCGCATGCCGTTGTCGACGTCGACCAGGATCGTGGGCTCGTAGAAGTAGCCTCCGAGTCCACCGTCCGAGGATCGGCCGCCGGTCAGGACCCGGGCCCCCTCGGTGCGACCCGCGTCGACGTATCCCGCGACCTTGTTCCGTTGTTCCTCGAACGCCAGGGGACCGAGCTCCGTGGCCTCGTCCAGGGGGTCGCCGATCCGGATGCGTTCGGCCCGCTCGCGGACCCGTTCCAGGAGCTCGTCGTAGACCGACCGGTGGGCGAACACCCGGCTGCCCGCGATGCAGGTCTGACCGGCGGCGGCGAAGATGCCGGCGACGACGCCCATGGCGGCGTTGGCGACGTTGGCGTCGTCGAACACGATGTTGGGCGACTTACCGCCGAGTTCGAGGGTCGAGCCGATGAAGCGGCCGGCCGTGGTCGAGGCGATGCGCGAACCCGTGGCGGTGCTGCCGGTGAAGGAGATCTTGGCGAGGTCCGGGTGGTCGACCAGGGCCTGGCCGGCCTCGGCGCCGAAACCGGTCACCACGTTCACCGTGCCCGGCGGGAAGCCGGCCTCCACGACCAGCTCCGCGAGCCTGACCACGGACGCCGAGGTGTACTCGGAGGGCTTGACCACCACGGTGTTCCCGGCGCACAGGGCCGGCGCCAGCTTGCTGCTGGTCAGGGTCAGCGGGGAGTTCCAGGGCGTGATCGCTCCGACGACGCCCAAGGGCTCCCGCGCGGTGTAGTTGAGCACCTGACGGTCGGACGTCGGAATGACGTCACCGTGGATCTTGTCCGCCAGGCCCGCGTAGTAGTGGAAGTACTCGGGCAGGGCCGCCAGCTGACCGCGCATCTCCCGCAGGAGCTTGCCGTTGTCCAGGGTCTCCATGCGGGCGAGTTCGTCGGCGTTCTCGGCGATGAGATCGCCCAGACGGCGCAGGAGGTGCCCGCGCCTGGTCTGGCTGAGATCGCGCCACCGCGGGTCCTCGAAGGCCCGACGGGCGGAGGCCACCGCGCGATCGACGTCGGCCGCGCCACCGCGCGCCGCCCGGTACAGCGGTCGCCGGGTGGCCGGGTTCGTGCTCTCGAAGTAGTCGCCGGAGGCGGGTTCGACCCACGCGTCCCCGATGAGGTGGTTCAGCTTCTTGAGATCAGTCATGGGCGTGGTCTCCGATGAAGGCCGTGAGGCACTCGACGAGCGCTTCGGGCCGTTGGACGGGGAGCATGTGGCGTGCTCCGGGCACGATGACGGCACGGCAGTCCGGCAGCGCCGCCGCCAGACGACGAGTCATCTCGGGTGTGGACCCGGGGTCGTCCTCGCCGGTCACCGCCAACGCGGGTACCTCGACGCGCCGCAGTTCCGGGGTCAGTTCGGCGTCCGCGGTCGCGAACACGCGGTAAGCGTGCAGGAAGGACGCCGGGTCGTTGGCGAGCAGCGTCGTCTCGGTCCGGCGCACCCACACGGACGGGACGTCGGTGCCGTCGTACCACCGGCGCAGTGAGGCCGAGGCCGAGGCCGCGAAGTCGGTCCGGGCCGCCTCCATCCGTCCGAGCACGGCGTCCCGCTCGGCCGGCGTCCGCTCGCACACCGAGCTGACCGAGGTCAGCGTCGCCACGAGGTCGGGTCGGTACCGAGCGAGGTGCTGGGCGACGAGAGCACCGAGCGAGAAGCCCACCACGTGGGACCCCGTGGGGATCGCGTCGGCCACCCCGAGGGCCAGGTCCGCCAGTGCGGTGCCCTCCGGGACGGGGGTCGCGCCACCGTGCCCGGGGAGATCGGGGGTCACGACGGTGAAGCGTGCGGCCAGTGCCGCGGCGACGGGTTCCCACATGGTGTGGTCGAGCCCGACACCGTGCAACAGCACGACGGTCGGTGTGGTCATGGCCGCCTACCGCTCGGTGGAGAGGTCGGCCAGGCGCTGCTGGGGGCGTCCCTGGGAGGCCGCGGCGAGCGCGATGACGATCTCCCGCGGGTGGGGGGCGTCGGAGATCCGCACCTCCACCGTCTGGTGGTGGGAGCGAATCGTCGCGTCGGTGATGTGCTTGAGCGGGATGTCGAACACCGTGCCGACCGCGCCGCGCTTCTCGACCGCAGGGAGCAGGGTCGTGGCGTTGGCCGCCTTGCGGAAGTGGTCGCCGAACTTCAGCGTGTGGATCAGGGCCGAGCCGTGCTCGACCTCGCCGTCGAGTCCGACGATGGCGGCCTTGCCGTAGGCCTCCACCGGAGCCCCGAGCGCCTCCAGGACCTCCGGGGCCAGGAGCGCGCCCAGGTCCGAGGCGGTCGCGTCGATGCCCGGGCCCAGGTCCTCGACGAACCCCTGTCCGGCCCACGGGTTGTCGATGACGGCGGCCACGACGGCGACGCGGGCGGCGGGGCTGACCGGACGGCCGCCCTCGGCGCGGATCTCCTCGACGTGGGTGACGATCTTGCGAACGTTCATGACAGGACTTCCTCCAGGTTCTCCTTGGTCACGGCGAGGTCGGTGGTGCGGTCGCCGATACGCGGATGCGGTCGGGGTCCCGTCGACGCCGCCGCGATGACGACGATCTCGTCGGCACGCGGTGCGTCGGGGACGCGAGCGCTGATGGTCTGGTAGTGGCTGCGGGTCGCGGCGTGGTTCTTGTGCCACAAGGGCACGACCAGGTCCTCACCGGCCTCCGCGCGGGCGTCGGCGAAGCAGATGATGGACTCGCCCTGCAGGAACTCCCGGACGAGGTTGCCGAAGAACGGTGTGTGGATGAGCGCTCCCGCGTGCTCGATCTCGCCGGCGGTGCCGACGATCGCGGCCTTGCCGAAGGCCTCGATCCGGTCCGCGCCGCCCAGGGCGGCGATGAGCCGGTCCGTGAGGAGTTCGGCCAACACCGGAGCGACGCGCCCCTGCTCCTCCGACAGATCGGTGCACGGTTCTGTTCCGATCCACGGGTTGCGCACCACGGCGGCCACGCTGGCACGCCGTGCGGGGAGGGCCGGACGCGCTCCCGCCTCGGTGACGACGACGTCGCGATAGGTCACCAACTTGCGGAGGGCGATCCGCTCCGCTGGGGAATCAGTGGCGGTCTCTTGCATGCCACAGACACTAGGACCCACATGTATGCAAGGTCAAGGGCGGATCTGATCCGTTCTCGATCGCGTCCGCACCGGCGGATCCTTCTTTTCTACGTCTGTATTGAACTGCGGTTATTCGGGTTCTCTCCGTGGTCGAAGGAGAGAATGCCGGCCCCGCCCTTGACACTCGCCCTGTGACGTGTCTTACGATCCTTGGCATGCCAGACCCACTTCGGTGGGTCATCGACACGAGGAGTTCCATGTCCGAGCAACCTCACGCGGGTTTGGATACGCACCGCACGAGACCACCGGAGGAGCTCGCCGCCGACGCCGACGACCCCGGAACCGACAGGACGGCGCCGGAGCGCCGCGAGGTCTCCGGGGGCGGGAGCGGACCGCCGGACCGCCATCACGGCCCCGGTCGGCTCGGTTCGGTCTTTTGGACCTCGATCGCCGTCGCCGCGATCTTCGTCGCCTGGGCGGTGCTGTTCACCGAGAACCTCAACAGGGTCACGGCGGTCTCCCTGGACTGGGTCACCGCCTCGTTCGGGTGGAGTTACCTGATCATCACCCTCGGGATCCTGGTGTTCCTGGTGTTCCTGGCGTTCAGCCCCGTGGGCCGCACCAGGCTCGGCAAGGACACCGACCGACCCGAGTTCTCGACCCTGTCGTGGTTCGCGATGCTCCTCGGCGCCGTGATGGGCATCGGCCTCGTCTCCTACGGTGTCGCCGAACCCATCTCGCACCTGGCGACGCCGCCGCACGGTCTCGCCGAACCGAACACCCCCGAGGCCGCGGTCCGGGCCCTGCAGTACTCCTACTTCGACTGGGGTCTGCACGCCTGGGCGGTCTTCGCCGTGTTCGGTCTCGCGATCGCCTACTCGACGTACCGCAAGGGCCGCCGGCCGTTGGTGAGCCAGCTCTTCACGCCGTTCCTGGGCGACCGGGTCAACGGCCCGATCGGCAAGGCGATCGACGTGCTCTCCGTCTTCGCGACGCTCTTCGGCACCGCGACGTCCCTGGGTCTGGGGGCGCTCCAGATCAGCAACGGGATGGGGCGTCTGTTCGGGATCCCCGTCGACTCCGTCTCCCAGGTCCTCGTCATCGCCGCGATCACCGCCATCTTCACCATGTCGGCCGTCACCGGCATCAACAAGGGCATCAAGCTGCTGAGCTACGTCAGCGGCACCATGGCGATCGGGATGTTCGTGTTCATGCTGGTCGTGGGCCCCACGGTCTTCCTCGCCAACCTCTACATCGAGTCGATCGGCCTGTGGGCCAGTGACTTCTTCCGCATGAGCCTGCAGGGCGCCGCCTTCGGTGACCTGGAGTGGATGCAGGGGTGGACCTACTTCATGCTCGCGTGGTGGGTGTCCTGGGGGGCGTTCGTCGGGATCTTCCTCGCCCGCATCTCCCGCGGGCGCACCATCCGCGGCTTCATCCTGGGAGTGCTGACGGTCCCGAGCGTCGCCTTCTTCACCTGGTTCGCCGCCTTCGGGGGCACGGCCATCCACGTCGACCTGTTCCAGGGCGGAGACATCGCGGACCAGACCGCGGCCGACTTCGGCAACGCCTTCTTCGCGACCCTCGACCACCTCCCGCTCACCACGGTGACGTCGATCATCGCCGTTCTGCTCGCGGTCATCTTCTTCGTGACGAGCGCCGACTCCAACACGTACGTGCTGGGAACGCTGACCTCGAACGGTTCCCTCGACCCGAGCCGTCCCGTCCTCGTCCTGTGGGGCCTGGTCACCGGCCTCACGTCGATCGTGCTCATGCTCGCGGGCGGTCTCGACGCCCTGCAGAACACCGTCATCGTCACCTCGCTGCCCTTCCTCGTGATCATCGCGAGCCTCACCCTGGCCCTGGGCCGGGACATCGCGGCGGACTACCACGCCGACACATCCGTGAACAAGGAGAAGACCGATGTCGCACACTGAGTCCCGCCGAGAGCTCATCGAGAGGGTCTGGGTCCAGGCCTGGAACCTCGGTGACGTCGACGCGCTCGATGACCTGCACACCCCTGGCTACCTGCGTCGCAGCGCGGAGTCGCGACCCCAGGACCTGGACGCCTTCAAGGCGTCGATCCTCGCCACCCGTGCCGCGTTCCCCGACCTGACCACGACCGTCGACGAGATCGTGCTCGAAGGGGAGAGAGCCGCGATCCGCTGGCACAGCATCGGCACCCACCAGGGCGGCCTGCTGGGGGTGCCGGCCACGAACCGGTCGGTGCGGGTCGGCGGTGCCACCTTCGCCCACTTCGAGGACGGACGGATCGCGGAGGAGGTCGTGACCTGGGACCCCCGGGCACTGCTCTCCGCGCTCGGCATCATCAGCGTCGGCCAGGACTGATTCACCACCACACCAAGGAGTACCCTCATGCGCACGCTTCCCGCGAAGCCCGCCACCGACCTCATGAAGCAGGTCAACCGACAGTTCGTCACCGGCGTCACGGTGGTCACGGCACTGGACGGCGACACCCCCAAGGGTCTGGCCGTCAACGCCTTCTCCAGCATCTCGCTGGACCCGGCCGTGGTCATGGTGTGCGTCCAACACACCTCCTCCACGCACGACTGTCTGTTCAGGGCCGACCACCTGGCCATCAACATCCTGTCGACCGACCAGCTCGACGTCGTCCAGCGCTTCGCGGGCAAGTCCGATGACAAGTTCAGGGAGATCGACTGGGCCCCGGGACCCTTCGGGAGCCCCCTGATCGCCCGCAGCAGCGCCCGGATGGAGGCGGAGATCCGGGAGCGGCTCCAGGCCAGCACCCACACCGTCTTCATCTGCCGGGTGGTCCACGCCGACGTCACCGACGGCTCGCCCATGGTCTACAGCGCGGGCCGCTTCTTCGACGGTGGAGCGCTCCCCCCTCTGGGATAATCGGCATCGAGGTCCCGACACGAACAAGGAGGTGCCCCAGTGGCGCCAGGCGCGCGCGGATCATCCCCCACATCCATCCAGGCCACGGTCATCGAGGAGTTGCGCGGGCGTATCATCAGCGGTGCGATCGAGCCGGGCACCCCGCTCGCGGAGCTCGCCCTGGCCGAGGAGTTCGGCGTCAGCCGCACCCCGGTCCGAGAGGCCCTGAAACAGTTGCAGACCGAAGGGCTGATCGAGATCAGGCCCCGGGTCGGGACCTTCGTCGCGGCTCCGTCCCGACGGGAGATCACCGAGCTCTTCGAGATGAAGGAGCTGCTGGAGGGCGCCGCGGCCCGACTCCTGGCCCAGAGGGGGAGGGTGCCCGAGATCGAGCGGTTGGAGCGCAACCTGCGCGAGTCCGACGAGGCGGTCGCACGCGACGATCGGGAACGGTACGCCGAGCTGGTCCACGAGTTCCACGGCCTGCTCGTCCAGGGCGCGGACAACCACAAACTGGAGGCGCACTACCGGACGTTGATGAACCAGCTCGCCTATCCCCGCCTCGTCATGACGTCGCTGAACCAGCCCGGGCGTGCGCTCCAGTCCGACCGTGAACACCACCATGTGTTGGAACTCGTGATCGCCAAGGACGGCGACAGCGCGGAACGCGTGATGCGGGAGCACGTGAGGGAGAGCCGTCGCGCCCTCTTGGCGGGCCTCCCCCTGACCGGCCCCTCCGCCCGAGCCCGGAACGGGGTCGCCTCGGTCCCGTAGCCGTGCGCGGCGGGGTCACCGCCGCGCCCCGGCGCCCGGACGGCCCCGGTTCGGTGGTCCGTGCGGTCACCACCGGGGCTCTGGCGCCTGAGCACCGACGCGCACACGGCGGTGGCCGCGCACCGCCGGGCCGTGCTCGAGCGCACCGTGGATTCCGAGAGCCGACCCCGGCGCCCGGGCACGACCCGGGCACGACCCGGGCCCGACCACCGGGGGAGTCCCGGTCGAGGGAGGAGCCCGGGGCGGAACCCGCCCGCGTGGCGGCGCCCGGATCGGTCAGGGCCCGGGGACGATGCCGGCGGCGCAGGCCAGGGCGAGCCTGCTCGCGTCCTCGCTGTCGGGGTCGGCGGTGTACACGACGACTTTCAGCCCTGTCCCCGCGTCGGTCAGCAGGTCGCAGGTCACGGTGATCGGGCCGACGGTGGGATGCAGGATGGTCTTGCGGTCCTCGGTGTGGTGCCCCACCGCCCCCTCACGCCACAGCCGGGCGAAACGCGGGTTGCCGTCGAGGGTCCGACGCAGGGTCGCGGCCAGGCGCGGGTCGTCGGGAAAGCGGGCGGAGGCGCTGCGCAGGTCGGCCACGATCGCCCGCTCCACGCCCTCGGTGTTCGCCGAGATGACCGGCCGGTGGGTGTGCTCCCCGTCCTGCGGGGTGGGGAAGTGCAGCCTGACCAGGCTGCGTGCCTCGGGCTCCCGGGGTGAGGGGTCGCCGAGCACCGAGGCCCAGCCGTGGTTCCACCACACCAGGCGCCAGTCCGCGGCGAACACCGCTGCCGGCGCGTCGCCCAGACGGGTGAGCAGGCGCTGCATGCCGGGCGGGATGTGGTCGCTGATCAGCCCGTCTCCCGGGGGGAGGAGCCCGGCCAGCAGGTACAGGTGGTCTCTTTCGTCGTCGTCCAACCGCAGGGCACGGGCGAGCGCGCCGGCGACCTGCGACGAGGGTGTCCTCGCCCGTCCCTGTTCCAGCCGTACGACGTAGTCGACGGATATCCCCGCCAGGTCCGCGAGCTCCTCACGGCGCAGACCCACGGCGCGTCGCGCGCGTCCCGCCGGTAGGCCGACCGCCGTCGGGGGGAGTCGGTCGCGCCAGGTCCTGAGCGCCGCCCCCAGCCCGGTCCCGTCCCTTGCCATGGGGCCATTCTCCACCATGAGCGCGGCCCCGAGGTGGTACTGCGAGTCCTACCGAGGAACCGTCCCTGGTCGCCGCACGCGCATCCCCCGAGAGTGGGGTCATGACCACGACACCGAGTTCCGCGACGTACCAAGGCCGCGCCCTCGCGCACCGGCCCGGCGGTCCCGCAGACCCCTTCCTCGACGATTCGACCCGGGACAGCGGGCGCCCCGTCGACCAGGGAGAGGGGTGAACGATGACCCTCATCGGACCCGCGGACCGCACCGTCCCCGTCACCGTGCAGACCCGCACCTCCCTTCCCCCGGTTGCCGTGTGCCGCATCATCGTCCCCATCGACCTGTCCCTGGTGTTCCAGGGCTGGGGGCCGTTCCCCGGAGTGCGCGGCGCGCGCGACCAGACCGGTCCCTGGGACGCCGTGGGCCGGTCCCGCAAACCGGATCTGACCGACGGGTCGACCGCCGTCGAGCGGCTCACCGAGTTCACCGCGCCGCACTCCTTCGCCTACGAGATCACCGGGTTCACCAACGCCCTGCGCCACGTCGTGACCGGGGTGCGCGGTGAATGGACCTTCACCCCGGACGGCGCCGGCACCGTCGTCCGGTGGACCTACGAATTCCGACCTCGCCCAGGGCGTGCCTTCGCCCTGCGGTGGATCATCGGCCCGCTGTGGAGGCGGTACATGCTCGTCGGGGTCGTGCGCGCGGCGCGCGCGGCGGAACGCATCGCCCACGAGGGCTGAGAGCGCGGTCGGTGCACCCGTGAGGGCCACGACAGCGCTCTCGCGGGCCGCACGCGAGCCGGTTCCGATCGTCGGACGCGGTGCCCGTCGTGCCTCTGGTCGACCGGCACCCGTCGTGACGGGTCGGGCCGTGTGCCCGGCGTCCGACCACGGACGAAGCCGGGTCCGTCGGGCGTGTAGCCGGTCATCGCTCCCGGGGGTGGCTCCGCGCATCCTCGGGAGCCGTGGTGGCGCCGTCGGCCAGGCGGGCCCGGGCCCGGTGATGGTGCTTCTCCACGGGCCGAAGCGCCGTCGCCGCGGGCAGTCCCATGACCGGGGTGCCGACGTACACGCTCTCCGCGCGTTCCACGACGTGGGTCTCGTGCCAGATCCCCACGGCGTCCGGGTTCCTCCTCGCCATCGCGTTGAACCTCGTCCACGCGGGCCGGTGGCTCAGCGAGGTGGCGGAGGCGTAGTCGTAGAGTCGGTCGATCGAGGACCAGTACTGCACGATGTGCGGCCCCCGGGCGTTGAGGAGCATTTCGTACCCGAGCAGTCCGGAGTCCGGGTCCTGGGAGAGCTCGCGCAACATGGGGGGCATGAGGCGTGCGACCGGCCACCACAGATCGGGGCGCAGCCACCGGTTGATCGTCATACCGACGTGGAAGACCACCAGTTCCCCGTCGTGGTGATGCGTCATGCGACCCGACACGATCTTCGCCATGATGGCCTCGCTTCATTGGCTAGTAGTACTATCTAATCTAGATCGTGCGACTATCCAATGCAAGGAGGTGCCAGGGTGCGCATGGCAGAGCTGTCCGCCGAGTCCGGACTGCCCGTCGCGACCATCAAGTTCTACCTGCGGGAGGGGCTGTTGCCGCAGGGCGTGCGGACGTCGGCGACGCAGGCGACCTACGGGGACGCGCACCTGCGTCGACTGAGGGTCATCCGAGCGCTGATCGACGCCGGTGTGAGCGTGGCCCGTGCGCGCAAGGTCCTGGCGACCCTCGACGAGCCACCGGACGAGGTCGCCGCACTGCTCGCGGAGGCGCACGCGGCGGTGGCGCCGTCCGGTGAGGAGGACGTCCCGCTCGCCGAGATCGAGGACCTCGCCGAGCAACTCGGACTCCAGTGCTGGACGCACCGGCCCGAGCGACTCGCGGAGGTCGCCCGGGCGATGAGGACCCTGCGCGAGGCCGGGTTCGCGTTGCCCCCGGAGGTCATGCGCACCTACTGGACGAGTATGCGCCACATCGCCGCCGCCGAGATCGCGGAGATCCCGGTCGGCGACCCCGACGAGGCGGTGCGGTACGTGGTCCTGGGCACGGCGCTGGTCGAACCCCTCCTCCTCGCGCTGCGCCGCGTGGCCGAGCAGCTCGCCACCGTCGAGCGGTTCCCCCCGAACCCCTGACGTTCCCCGGTGGCCGTCCCGCGACGGGGAGCCGCGCCCCGTAGGGCCGGGGCGCGGACACACGAGCGGCGCCGGCGATCGTCACCTCGGATCCGGGCCCGGTGCCGCGTCAGGGGTTCCCGGTGTGCGCGGTGGCCGCCGAGGCCTCCCGGATCGGCGCGACCTCGCCCTCGATGAGTTCGGTCATGACGACGCGGCGGTCCAGGGCGTCCTGCCCGACGGGCAGGTGCAGCGGAAGCCGCTCGCCCGACGCGATCCGATGGATGAACGCCGCACCCTTCACGGGGTCGCCGAGTTGAGTGTGGTTGGCCTCCCGCGCCCAGGCGAGGGTGGCGTGGGCCGGGGTGCCGTCGTAGGCGGCGATGCGCGCCTCGGGCAACTGCACGGAGGAGGCGTCGAGGAGATCGGTGCGAAAGACCCCCGGTTCGACCACCATGCTCTGGATGCCGAAGGACCGGAGTTCCACGGCGAGGGACTCGCCGATCCCGGCGACGGCGAACTTGGAGGCCGAGTACATGCTGCCACCCGGTTCCCCCTCGAACCCGGCGCGGGACCCGATGTGCACGAGCTTGCCCCGGCCGGCCCTCCGCATGACCGGAAGGACCGCGCGGGTGGTGTTGATCAGGCCGAACACGTTCACGTCGAACAGCGAACGCGCCTCGGCGTCGGTGATCTCCTCGAGCGCGCCGAGCAGGGCCCGGCCGGCGTTGTTGACGAGCACGTCGACAGTGCCGAACCGGTCGACGACCGCGTCCACGGCCGCGGCGATCTGCGCCGTGTCGGTCACGTCGAGCCGCACCGGAAGCGCGTTCGGATGGTCGCGTACGTCCTCGGGCAGCCGCTCCGGACGACGTGCCGCCGGGGCGACCCGCTCACCCGAGGACAGGGCGGCCCGGGCGATCTCGAGGCCGAGACCGCGAGCGGCGCCGGTGATCATCCACACGGACATGGAAGGGTTCCTCTCGTCGGTGGTGCGCTGACGGACACCGCGTTCTCGTTGCTCATCCAGCGTCGGCGGGGGCGGTGGCACGGAGAAGGACCGGAGTTTCCTAGGACTGATCGGGCGCCCTTCGGCCCTCGCGGCACGGGAAGAGGCTTGGGAGACTGGGGCCATGTCCGATCGACGCGAGCCCCACCTGGCCGCCTTCCTCCGTGCGGCGCGTGCCCGCCTCACCCCGAGCGAGGCCGGCATCGTCGATGTCGGGCGCAGACGTGTGGAGGGGCTGCGCCGAGAGGAACTCGCGATGCTGGCCGGTGTGAGCGTGGACTACTACGCCCGCCTGGAACAGGGACGGAGCAAGAGCGCGTCCCCGGAGGTGCTCGACGCCCTCGCCGACGCGCTGCGGCTCGACGACGCCGAACGCACCCACCTGCACACGATCGCCAGACCCGCTCCCGCCGGCCGCCGGCGGGCCGCCCGACCACAGCGGTTGCACCCGGCGACACGGGACCTGCTCGCGACACTGGGGACCGTGTTCCGGCCCGCCTTCGTGCTCGGACGCCGGTTGGACGTCCTCGGCCAGAACCGGCTCGCCGCTCTCCTGGTCGGCGACTTCGACGGCCTGCCCCAGGCCGAGCGGAACCAGGCCCGATTCGTGTTCCTCGATCCGCACGCCCGTGAGCTCTACATGGACTGGGACGAGGTGGCGGCCGACACGGCGGCCATGCTCCGTCTGGACGCGGGACGGCACCCCGACGACCCCGCCCTGGGCCGCCTCGTGGGAGATCTGTCGATCCGGAGCCCGGAGTTCCGGCGGTTGTGGGCGCGCAATCGCGTGCACCAGCGCAGCACCGGTGCCAAGCGCTACCACCATCCGCTCGTCGGTCACCTCACGGTCACCTACCAAACGCTGACCCCCACGGACGACACCGACCAGATGCTCATGGTCTACGACACCGAACCCGACTCGCCCTCCGCGCACGCCGTCCGGCTTCTCGTGGAGAAGGCCGCGGAACGAGGCACGGTGACCGGGCGCGACCACGGGACCCGGGGGGCGGAGGCCCCCTAGAGGTCCCGTCGGCGCACGTGCGCCCAGGGCCACCGGTCCCCGGGTTCGAGCCTCGGTGCGGGGCGGGGATGACGCCCGCGCGGTCCGACCCCCGAGTGCACCGGGTCGAGGCGGCCGTCACCTCGCTCGACCGCCGCGCGGCATCGAGCGCTCACACGTGCCGAGGATCCACACCGGTGGGGAGGGGATCGGTGTGCCGGCCGCGGGGTAGACCGAGTGGCGGGGAACAGCGACGCGTGGCGGGCACGCCCAGGGTGACCTCGGGCGTCTGTGCGGCGGAGGAGGGGACGGTGCGTTCGGGACGGTCACCGTCGTCGACGGTTCCGCGCCGCGGGGGATGCGGGTGCGATCCCGCCGGGGGAGCCCCTGCGGCCGGTGCGGCCTCGGACCGTGCCGTCCCTGTACGGCCGAACCCGCGCGGGGTCACCGGAACGCGAGCCGGAGGAGGTTCGGCGATGAGTACTTTGTCCCCGCGGCTTGCGGCGATCGTCGACGCATTGCCGCTCGGTTCCGGGTTGCGTGTGCTGGAGATCGGTGGAGGGCCCGGTGCCGCCGCCAGAGCCGCGGCCGGCCGGATCGGTGACGGCCATCTGCTCATGATCGACCGCTCGGCCAAGAGCGTCGCACTGGCCCGACGGAACGCGGCGGACGAGATCGCCGCGGGGCGCATGAGCGTCCGACAGGTCGCCGTCGAGGACTTCGCCCTGCTCGCGGGTGAGGCCCCGTTCGACCTGGCGTTCGCCGTGCGCGTCGGTGCCCTCGACGGGCGGCACCCGAAGGCCGGTGAGGCCGCCCTGCTCCGCATCGCCCGCGCCCTCACCTCCGAGGGGCGGCTGTTCGTCGACGGCGGCGATCCGCTCCGCGAACTGGGCCTTCCACCCCGTCCCCTCTGACAACGACGGTCCGGCGTGTTCTTCAGCCCCGGGTGAGAGTCCGCGTGCGCCCCGGGGCCATCGGAGGCGGGCTTCGTCGCGCCCGCGCCCCGGGGCCATCGGAGGCGGGCTTCGTCGCGCCCGCGCCGGGCGGCGTCCGATCCCGGCGGCCCGACCGCGCAGGGGAGGTGGGGTGACCAGGAGGTCCGCGTGTGTGCCCCTCGCCGCTCCTCCCACCCCGCACCCGAAGGCGCCATCACGCCCTCCACCGCTTCTGGGGGCGCGCGGTTCGGCGCCGGGGGTTCCCGTGTTCACGGGCAGGGGCCGGGCACTCGCGGGGCCCCGACGTCCGGCATGTGAGACATGAGGCCCCTGATTCGGGTGTGATGAGTGGGGAGAATAACTGTTTTGGTAGGAAAAGTGATTTTTCTGGTATGTTCCTGCTGGTCAGGAGTTCCAGCGACAAGCCCCGGCTCGCTGGACGGCAACCCTCCACTGCGGTGGGGTGCCCCGGGTGAGGACACGGTCATCGGCGCATCGGCGCGCTGACGGCAAGCGCAGGGTTCTTCCTTCACATGCCGACGAGCGTCGTTTCCGTGTGCCTCGAACGTGAGAATCGGTGAAAGGACGAACGATGCTGGTACCGCGAGGACCCGGAATCCCCCTCTCCGCCGTGGGCGGCGCCCTCCTGCTCGTGGGCGTCACCGCCTGCGGCGGAATCGACACCTCCGCGGGGGAAGGGTCCGAGGGCGGCGAGATCACCGTCACCGCGTTCGCCGGACCCTGGGGCGAACTCTTCACCTCCTCCTTCGTCGAGCCCTTCGAGGAGGAGACCGGGATCACGGTCAACGTGGTCACCGGCGCCGATGGCGAGTGGGTGACCCAGATGCGCGCCGCCGGCGGCGAGAACCCGCCCTTCGACCTGGTCGCCCTCACCTCCGAGACCTTCCACCAGGCCGTCACCAACGACCTCGTCCAGCCCTTGGAGCCCCAGGACCTGGCCCACTGGTCCGAACTCGACCCGGTCCTCGTCGAACAGTCCACCGTGGACGGCTCCTCCTACGGAGCCCCCCTCACCACCGGCTCCGCCGGCCTCGTCTACCGCACCGACCTCGTCGATGAGGCCCCACAGGACTGGGAGGACATCTTCGACGAGCAGTACTGCGGCCACGTGGCACTGCCTCCCCTGACCTACAACATCGGCCTGCAGTTCTTCTCCGCCGTGGTCGCCTCCGAAGGGGGCGACCTGTCCGACCCCGACGCCGTCGACCGCGCGTTCGAGCGTCTGGAGGAACTCCAGGGCTGCGTCTCCGCCTACCCCTCGGACGCCGGCAACGTCGGCACCGTCCTACAGAACGGCGACGCCTGGATCGTGCCGTTCTGGGACGGGCGCGCCATCGCCATGGAGGAGGAGGGGCAGTCGATCGGCTTCACCTACCCCGAATCCGGTGCGGTCGGCGCCCTCACCTCCTACTACGTGGCCGAAGGTACCGAGAATCGTGAGGACGTCTACGCCTTCCTCGACTACCTCACCTCCGCCGAGCACCAGAAGCCGTTCGCCGAGGGGACCTTCTACGGGGGCGGCAACAGTGGGATCGACTACTCGACCGAGTTCGACGAGCGCATCAGCCACGGCACCGACGTCTACGAGGACTTCACCTGGGTGGACTACGGCGCCGCCACGCCCAACCTGAACGACTGGCAGCAGCGGTGGAACGAGATCTTCCAGTGAGCGAACCGAACTCCGAGCACATCGTCGTCGCATCGCTGACCACGGCCTACGGCGGGACCCGGGTCCTGGACGTCGACCGGATGGCGATCCGGAGAGGACAGTTCCTCTCGATCCTGGGGCCGAGCGGCTGTGGCAAGACCACGCTGCTCCACGCCCTCGCCGGTTTCGTCGAGCCCGACGGCGGCTCCATCACCATCGACGGTCACGACGTGACCGCGGTGCCGCCGCACCACCGCGGCCTGGGCATGGTCTTCCAGAACTACGCCCTCTTCCCGCACATGTCGGTGGCCGACAACGTCGCCTACGGTCTCCGGGCGCGCCGTACTCCGCGCCCGGAGCGGGAGCGGCGCGTGGCCGAGGCGCTGGACCTGGTGGGCCTGGCCGACTACGCGCGACGCCGTCCCCGGCAGCTGTCCGGCGGTCAGCAACAGCGGGTCGCCGTGGCACGCGCCCTGGCCACCCGGCCGGCGGTCCTGCTCCTGGACGAGCCGCTGTCCAACCTCGACGCCCAGCTGCGCCGTGAGATGCGGGTCGACCTGCGCGCCCTCCAACAGCGGCTCGGCATCACCATGGTGTTCGTGACCCACGACCAGGAGGAGGCCATGTCGCTGTCGGACCGCATCGTGGTCCTCAACGGCGGACGGATCGAGCAGGAGGGCTCCCCCCAGGAGATCTACTCCGCCCCGGTGAGCCGCTTCGTGGCCGAGTTCGTGGGTGCGGCGAACGTCATCGAGGGCGTCGGCACGGCCGACGGCGTCGACGTCGACGGGATCCTGGTGCGCACCGGCCTGGACGAGGAGCCCACCGGCCCCGTGTCCCTGGCCCTGCGGCCCGAACGCGTGCGGGTGTCCGAGGGCGAGGAGCCCTTGGGCGCCGACGGGCGCGGCGGCGTCCACGGCGAGGTGGCCCACCGTGCCTTCCTCGGAGACGGCTGGGAGACGCGGGTGCGGGTGGGGGAGGCGCTGGCGCTGAGCGCCCGCACCGACACCGAGCCCCCGCCCCTCGGTGCCCGGGTGACCGCGCACTGGGACGCGGCGAGCGTCATCGCGCTCCGCGACGCGGGCGGCGCCTGATGGCGGCGGTCCGCGGGCGCCTCTCCGGCGTCGGCTTCGTACTGCCCGCCGTGGTGTTCCTGGTGCTGGTGTTCCTGGTGCCGCTCGTGCGGGTGCTGTCGCTGAGCCTGCACCCGGTGGACGGTGCGGGCAACCCGCTCCCCGAGTTCTCCCTGGTGCAGTACCAGCGGGTGTTCTCCGAGACCTTCTTCTCGCAGGCGCTCGTGCGCAGCTTCCAGACCTCGTTCCTGGTCACGGCCTTGTGCCTGGCGCTGGGCTACCCGGTGGCGTACGCGCTGTCCCGGGTCCGCACGGGGGTGCTGCGCACCCTCATGTTCGTCATCGTCCTCTCACCGCTGCTCACCAGTGTCGTCGTACGCAGCTACGGCTGGGTGGTGCTGCTGTCGGCCAACGGCGCCGTCAATCGCCTCCTCGTCGGAACGGGGATCACCGACCAGCCGCTGCCCCTGCTCACCAGCTACACGGCGGTCGTGATCTCGGTGACCCACGTGCTGCTGCCCTTCGCGATCATCCCGCTCACCACCGCCCTGGGCGGTATCGATCCGCACCTGCGACGGGCCTCCCAGAGCCTGGGCGCAGGGGCCGTCCGCACGTTCACGCGCGTCACCCTGCCGCTGAGCCTGCCGGGTGTGGCGGCGGCGTGCATGGTGGTGTTCCCGCTGGCCATGGGCATCTACATCACCCCGCTCCTGGTGGGCGGCGCCAACCAGCCGCTCGCGGGACTGCGCGTGTACAGCCAGATCACGAGTGTCTACGACTATCCCGTCGCCGCGGCGCTGAGCCTGACCCTGCTGGTGCTGACCCTGGTGTGCGTCGCCGCCATGGGCGCCGGTTTCCGTTTCTGGGAGAGGAGGCACGATGGCTGAGACCACCACCGCGCCCCGCGTGCGTCGACGCCCCGCCGTGGCCCGCCACGCGGGACGGATCGCCCTCGGGGTGCCCGTCACGGCGATCCTGCTCTTCCTGGCGGCCCCGTTGGTCGTGCTGGCCGTCAGCTCGCTCAACCCGACCGCGTCACTGGAGTTCCCACCGCAGGGGGTGTCCCTGCGCTGGTACGCCTCGGTGCTGTCGTCACCGGACTGGTCGGTGTCCTTCCGGCTCAGCGGACTGCTGGTGCTCATGGTCGTGGCGACCACGACCGTCCTGGGCACCCTGGCCGCCTACGGTCTGACCCGCGGCACCTTCCCCGGTCGCCGGCTCGTGGAGGGTGTGGCGCTCGCACCCCTCATGGTCCCGGAGATCATCATCGCCCTGGGCCTGCTCTACTACTTCCAGGGCCTGGGCCTGCTCAACAGCGTGCCGGGGCTGTGGCTCGCGCACTCCCTGGTGGCGCTGCCCTTCGCCGTCCGCACCATCATGATCAGCGCCGCGCGGCTGGATCCCGCCCTCGAACGCGCCGCCGCCACCCTGGGCGCCGGACCCGTGCGCGTCTTCCTCACCGTGACACTGCCGCTCCTGCGCCCCGGCATCCTCGCCGGTGCGGTGTTCGCCGCGGTGACGTCCCTGGGCGAGGTCGCGGTGTCGGTGCTCATCTCGGGCGCCAACACCACCACGGTCCCGGTGCGCGTCTTCTCGGCGGTGAAGTTCGAACTCGACCCCTCGGTCGCCGCGGTCTCCACGTTGCTCATGCTCGCGAGCGTCGTGGTGATGGTGGTCGTCGACCGGCTGACCCGACTCACGGAGGCAGTGTGAACCACGACCCGGCGGCCGCGACACCGGCCACCGTTCCCCAGGGACCCCGCGTGGGCATCGACGTGGGCGGCACCTTCACCGACGTCGTGCTCACGTCCGGTGGCGGCACCGTGCACCACAAGGAGCCCAGCACCCCGGACGATCCCGCCCTGGCGGTGGCGCGCGGGCTCGAAGCCGTCACCGCGGCGGCCGGTCTGGCCCCCTCCGACGTCGTGGACATCGCCCACGGCACGACGATCGGGCTCAACGCCATCATCCAGCGGCGCGGTGCCCGCATCGCTCTCATCGTCACCGAGGGCCACCGCGACATCCTGGAGATCGGCCGCAGCCGTATGCCCTCCTCCTTCGACCTGCACGCCGCCAAGGAGACCCCGCTGGTCCCGCGTGAGCGGGTCATCGAGGTCGACGCCCGCCTGGACTCCCGGGGCGGCGTGCTGCGCGATCCCGACGACGCCGACCTCGCCCGGGCCGCGGCGGAACTCGCCGCCACCGGGGCCGACGCCGCCGCCGTGGTCGTCCTGCACGGGCACACCGCACCCGACTACGAGGCGGACCTCACCGCCCGGCTCGCCGCCTTGGTGCCCGAGGTCCCGCTGGTGTCCTCCGCGGCCGTCTGGCCCGAGGTCCGTGAGTACGAGCGCACGCTTGTGGCCTGTATGAACGCCTATATCCAGCCCTTGATGAGTGGCTACTTCGACCGGTTGGAGGAGCTCCTGGCCGACCTGGGCGTGCGTGCCCCGGTCTACATCACCGCCTCCAACGGCGGATCGCTGAGCCTGGCCTCGGCCCGGGCCCGGCCCATCGAGACGGTGCTGTCCGGACCCGCCGCGGGGGTGACCGCCGCGGCCCGCCTGGCCTCGGCGGCCGGCACCGCCGACGTCGTGACGTTCGACATGGGCGGAACCAGCAGCGACATCGCCGTCACCGTCGGGGGAGACCCCGAGTTCGCCGTCAACACGACCATCGGTGGGCTGCCCCTCATCCTGCCGGTCGTGGCGGTCGGCGCGATCGGCGCCGGCGGCGGTTCGGTGGTGCGTGTGGACGACTACGGCCTGCTCAAGGCCGGTCCGGACAGTGCCGGGGCCGACCCCGGTCCCATCGCCTACGGGCGCGGCGGCGTCCGGCCCACGATCACCGACTGCTACCTGGTCACGGGCGTCATCGACCCCGAGGAGTTCCTGGGCGGTCGCATGGAGCTGGACCGGAGCGCGGCCGAGACCGCCCTGGCCGAACTGGCCCGCGCGCTCGACGGGAGCGAGGGTGCGGGCGCGGCCCGCACCGCCGCCGACGGGGCCCTGCGGATCGCCACCGCCGGCATGGCCGTGGAACTGCACAAGACCCTGGCCCGCCGTGGGCTGGACCCCGCGGACTTCACCCTCGTGCCCTTCGGCGGCGCCGGTCCCACTCACGCCGCACTGTTGGCCGAGGAGGTCGGGATCGGCGACATCCTCGTGCCCGCATCGGCGGCCACGCTGTGCGCCCTCGGAGCGGTCGGCGCGGACCTGCGCCGCGATTTCGCGCGCAGTCTGCGTCGCCCCCTCGACGGGGAGTCCGCCGCCGCCGTGCGCGCGGTGCTCGACGACCTCGCCGGTCAGGCCCGCTCCTGGCTCTCCGCCCAGGGGGACCACGAGATCGGACCGGTCCGGATGGAGGCCTCCGCC
>NZ_QOCZ01000092.1 GCF_018207095.1 Nocardiopsis sp. MG754419
GCCCCCGGTGGCCCCGTCCCGGGCCCCACACGCGGTTCCGCTCCCGACCCCGGTGCGGAGGGGGCGACACCACGGCTCCGCTCCTGGTGGCCGGTGCTCCGGACGATGCTGCGCACCACCCCGGCCCGGGTGTGGCTGCTGTCCCTGCTCTGCGTGGCGACGATCGTGGGCCTGTTCGGGTCCGCGAGCCTCACCCTCGACCGGGCCCGTGACGGTCTTCACGTGCTGGGGCGGGACGCGGGACCGCAGGCCATGGCCACGACCGAGCTGTACCTCGCCCTGGCCGACATGGACGCCCGTGTGGCCGACCTCCTCCTCATGGGCACCGACCACGACCTCGGATCGGGGCGCGAGGAGGCGGTCACCGGCTACGAGCACAGTCGGGGCCGGGCCAACGAGGCCCTGCTCCAGGCGGCCTCGCTGACCGAGGGCGACACCGTCGAGGAGCGCAACGTCCAGGCGGTCCTGGACGGGATCGGTACCTACGAGGGGCTGGCCGCCGAGGCCCGGTTGCTCAACGACGAGGCCGCCGCCCCGCCCGGGGAGGTCGACCCCGGCGCGCTGGAGACCTACCGGCAGGCCACACGGCTCATGCACACCGAGCTGCTGCCCAAGGCCTTCAACCTGGGGCTGGACTCGTCGGCGATCGTGCGCGCCAACCACGACGAGGGGCGGTCCTCGGTGGCGCTCGGCCTGGTGTGGGTCGGTGGGGTGGGGGCGGCCACCGTCGCCTCGCTCATCGCCCTCCAGCTGTACCTGCGGGTGCGGTTCCGCCGCCGCTTCAACGCCCCGCTCCTGGCCGCGACCCTGGTCGCGGCGGCCCTGACGATCGGGGTCACCGTGGCGCTCGACACCAGCGGCGGACACCAGAGCGAGGCCAAGGACGAGGGACTGGACGCCGCGATGGCGTCGGCCCGCGCGGGCGCCATCACCACGGACGCGCAGGCGGACCAGAGCCGCTACCTGATCGACGACGTGTTCGCCGACAACTACCAGCAGGTCTACCTGGAACGTTCGCAGCAGGTGCTGTTCCGCCCTGCGAGCACCCTCGACGAGTACTACGAGCGGGTCGCCGAGGTCCCCGAGACGTTCCCGGTGCTGCCGGGTTCGGACGGGTCGGACCCCGACGACCCCGGAACGCTGGGCTACCTGGGCCAGAGCGCCCAGACCGCCCTTGCCACCGGTCGGGAGGACGCGCTGGCGGAGGTGCTGTCCGCCTACAACGCCCTCCAGGTCGAGGACCGCGCGCTGCGGGCCGCCGCGGAGGAGGGCGACCTGGACACCGCGATCGACGTCCGGATGGGGGTGGCCCACGCCGAGGAGGGGGCCTTCGCCGCCTACCGGGACGCCCTGGACGCACTCATCGACCTGCACCGGGAGGAGTTCACCGCCGGGATCGACCGGGGCGACGCGGCCCTGGAGCCGTGGACCCGGGCGCTCCCGGTGGGCACGCTCCTGCTGCTGGCCCTGGTGGTGGTCGGGGTCCGACCCCGGCTCGCCGAGTACCGGTGACGGGCGGACCGAGATGAACCGGCAGAACGAGAGGGGCACACGGATGTGGTTCGGACGCCGCCGGGCGCGCGCCGCGACGGTCCTGGCCGCCGCGGCGCTCCTGGCGCTGCCCGCCTGCTCGGCGGAGGACGAGGAGACGCTGGTGGACGCGGAGTCGCTGACCATCGGCGTCAAGGCCGACCAGCCGGGGTTGGGGTTGGAGGAGGGCGACGCGCTCGTCGGGTTCGACGTGGACGTGGCCCGCTACATCGCCGCACGGTTGGGGGTGACCGACGTCGCGTTCGTCCCCGTCACCTCGGCCGAACGCGAGGAGAAGCTGATCAGCGGTGAGGTGGACATGGTCGTGGCGACCTACTCCATCACCCCGGCGCGCAAGACCGAGGTGACCTTCGGCGGGCCGTACTACGTGGCCAAGCAGGACATCCTCGTGCGCGCGGGGGAGAACGCGGTGTCCGGGGTCCGTGACCTGGAGGGGCGCAGCGTCTGCCAGGGCGAGGGGTCCAACTCGGCGTTCCGGATCACCGACGGCCTGGGCATCGACGTGTCCGAGATTCAGGAGGCGGAGAGCTACAGCGCGTGCATCGAGCGCCTGGCCGACGGCGAGGTGGACGCGGTGTCCACCGACAACCTGATCCTCGCCGGGTTCCTCGCCGAGGACCCGGAGGCGTTCCAGTTCGTCAACAACCCCTTCACCGACGAGAAGTACGGAGTGGGCCTGCCGTACGGCGACGTGGCCGCCTGCGAGGCCGTGAACAAGGCGGTCAGCGAGATGTACCAGGACGGGACCGCGTCCGCGTTGCTGGACGAGTGGTTCGGCAGGACCGGTCTGGAGGTGGTGCGCAGCGTGCCGCAGTTCGAGGGGTGCGATCGCCCCGATGATCAACGGCGTCCACGGCAGTAGACCTCCCTTGTGGCCGGTGCGGGCATCGCTCGGGAGGGTCATGGAGGAAGCGACGATCATGCCGTCGATCGAGAGCGGGAATAGGGCCGCGCGCCACTCGGGCTCACCAAGGCGCGAGGCGGGTTCGTGCATGTGCGGGGAGGAGACAGCGGCCGCGATCACGGCCGGCATCAGAACAGCGGCCATGGTCGTCCAGCGGGATCAGCAGGAAGAATCCATCACGGGTCATCGCCCGTCCAGCGACAGGTCCGCGCTCATGATCAGAGGAGCCTGGTCCTGTAGGGGTGTGGTTCGAGTCCCCCCGGGGGGCGAACGAACCGGGCTGGCCGGAGGCTGAGGGGGATGCGGGTGTACCCGGCATGCACGGTCACCCGGGGTCGTGTGGAGAACCGCTCTGGTCTGCCCGGAGTGGGAGGAATCGTGCCCCATCCTCATGGAAACCGGTGCGCCCCCACCACTACGGGGTGAACAAGAGTCCCGATCCGGTGACCCAAGGGTGACCGAGCGTCCTGATCTGGGAGGTTCCGTGGCGTTACGAACGCGAGGATCCCCCTGCCGATTCCCTTCCCGTCTCCCGGGTCCTGCGCTACCTGGGTGCAACCGTCGGCACCGACCACCACGACGAGTTCGAAGCCGCGGGGATGGGCGACCACCGCTCCACCGAGGACCGGGTCGCATTCGCCCCTCCTCTCACGGAGTGCCGACCCACCACTGCTCTCTTCGGTGTCAGCGAAGTCGACAAGAGAAACGGAGGGGAGACTCTGGTTGGCCTAAAGTGGGGCGCATGCCGCCAAAACCCTCCCGGAAACCGCGCTCCGACGCTCTGTACAACCGCCGACGCATCCTCGACGCCGCCCGGTCGGTTTTCGCCGAGAAGGGAATCGAGGTATCGATGACCGAGATCGCCCAGCGCGCCGGGGTCGGCATCGCCACGCTCTACCGGCACTTCCCGGCCAAGGAGGAGCTGCTCGCCGAGACGTTCTCCGGGCAGCTCGAGATCTGTGTGTCCGCCCTCCACGCGGCCCTTGACGACCCCGACCCCTGGCGCGGGTTCTGCGGGTTCATAGAGAAGCTGTGCACGTTGCAGGTCCAGGACCGAGGCTTCAACGCCGTGTTCCGGGAGGCCTTCTCCGGCGGTGACCTCTTCGAGAAGGAGCGGATCCGGGCCGAGAACGCCTTCGCCGAGCTCGCCCGCCGGGCGAAGGCCGCCGGAGGGCTGCGCCCGGACTTCGTCCGCGACGACCTCACCCTGGTGATCATGGCGAACAGCGGTATCACGGCCGACTCCCAGGAGGACGCCCTTGCCGCCGCCCGACGCCTGTCGTCCTACTTCATCCAGGCCTTCAGTGACGCTCCGGAACTCGGCCCCCTGCCGCCGGCACCCCGCCTGGGACCGCATCCGGCGCTTCGCGGTATCGGCTGGAAGGGCTCCTCCGTCTCGGTCGGCTGACGTTCCCCGCCCGCCCCGGTCTCGGGGCCAGGATCAGATCAGGCGTATGACGTGTTTGCCCCGCACCCCTCCGGCTTCCAGAGCGCGGTGGGCATCAGCGATCTCCGCCAGCTCGTGCACCGTGTCCACGACCGGGCGGACCTCGCCTCGCTCCGCGTACCCGGCCAGATCGCTGAAGAGCGCGGTCGTGGGGTTCCCACTGAAGAATCCCATCCGGCGAGACCTCGTCACCGTCGCCCACAGGAGACGCGACAACGAGGCGAACGAGCCGATGGACACCGCCACCAGACGTCCGTCCGGGGTGAGTAGTCGGCGGTAGGCGGGCAGGTCGGTGGCGACGATGTCGATGATCGCGTCGAAGCGCTCCAGCCGAGCCAGTTCCTCGGGGCCGGTGGTCGCGTAGTCGAAGACCTCGTCGGTGCCCAGACCGAGGACGAAGTCGAGGTTGCGTGCTCCAGCCAGCGCGGTCACGTGTGTACCCATCGCCTTGGCCAGCTGGACGACCACGCTGCCGACCCCGCCGCTCGCACCGCGCACGAGCACACGGTCACCCGGCTTGACCTGAGCCTTGTCTCGTAGAGCGGTGATGCCCGTGGTCCCCCCGGCGGTCAGCGAAACCGCTTCGACCGAGTCGAGGCCTTCGGGGCTGTGGGAAACCCGATCGGGGCGCACGGCCACGTACTCGGCGGTGGCACTTCCCCCGGTCCTGCCCACGAAGCCCCACACGCGGTCGCCCACGGCGAGCCCGCTCACCTCGGCACCCACCGCGGCGACCTCACCGGCGAAGTCGATGCCGATGCCCTTGGGAAAACGTCGGCCGGTCAGCGGAGAGAGCCGACCTGAGCGCAGCATCAGCTCGCCGCCGTTGACCGTGCTGGCGTGCACCCGCACCAAGATCTGGTCCGGTCCCGCTTCGGGGCGGGGGACCCTGCCTTCGTACAGCACCTCGGGTGCCCCGTAGCCGTCGAAGCGGGCCGCGCGCATCTGCGCCAATGTCTTCTCCGTCCGTTCCGGTTCAGGGGAGGGACGGGCCGTTCCCCGCCTCCGCCGTCATCGAAGCTAACCGGAGAATCGGAGGGCTGCCTCCGATTGGCGCCGAAGTGAGAGACCCCCCGACGGAATCCTCTCGGATGGGTCCGCACGGTGGTGGATTCGATGCTCGCGATGAGCTCTTCGCCGCTGGGGGCGTCGGTGGGCAGGAGCGGGGCGAGCAGCGCCCCTCGGCATCGGAGAGTTCATGACGGCCAGGCACATCGACCACGACGCCGGTCTGAGCCCTACTCCGCTCCCACTTCCAAGAACAGTGCCCAGGGGGTGGCACTTCGGGGTGCGGGGTCCTGGGGTGGCCCGAATGGGTCGAATGGCAGATACTGAACCGAATGTAAGACTTGGGGGTACAGAAGAGGAGTCGTCCGTTGACCATCGTCGAGTTCCTGAAGGCGCGTCTCGATGAGGACGAACGCGCGTCCAAGGCCGTGCCCGTGGGCTCACGCGGTCGGGAACGGGCGCTGGCCGAGGTCGCGGCCAAGCGCAAGATCGTCCAGGGGTACACCGAGGCGCACGCCGCCAGCATGAGCATCCTCGACGGGTCCGGGAACGCGGTGAAGGTCAAGGGCGACCCCTGGTCCGAGCTGTTGGCCTGGCGGCTCGCGGTGAAGTACCTCGCCGCCGTCTACCGAGGACACCCCCGGTACGACGCCTCCTGGGACGACTGACCCCGCCGGACCCTGGTTCCGCCCCGAACCCCCCTGATCCCGGGACACGGGACCACCGGCGTCCGCGCCCGCCCGGTTCAGCGCTCGGCGCCCTCGGGCTCCGGTTCGGCGGGCTCCGAGCCCAGTGCCAGAAGACCGCGGACCGTCGTGGTGAGGTCGTACCCCTCGACGTCCGGGCCGTCGAACACCACGGGGAAACGTCCCTCCAGGTGGGACGACCAGCCCGTCACCAGCCCGGCGGCGCGGCCCCCGGCCACGTCCCAACCGTGCGCGGTGACCAACCCCAGACGTTCCACCGGCACCTCCAGCGCCCGCGCGCACCGCTGATACGCCCGCGCCAGCGGCTTCCACGCCCGCGGATCGCCGTCGTCGACCACCGTGTCCACCTCCAGGCCCGCGCGCTCCAGGAGACGCCGGGTCCCGGCGGCACCGAGCAGACCCGAGGCGGCCGTGCGCACCCCCGCCTCCCGTGCCGTCGCCAGCGCCTCCGCGGCCTCACGGCGCGGCTCCAGAAGGGTGAGTCCGTCGATGACGGCGTCCTCCGCCGACGGTGCGATCTGATGGCCCGTGATGTCGCGCAGCGACCCCCGGGCCACGTCCTCGAACCCGCCGTCGGAGCCCAGGAGGGAGAGCGCGAAAGCGTCCCGGAGCAGGTGGTCGTACCAGCGGGTCATGAGCACCCGGGGGACACCGGCCTCACGGAACCGCCACTCCAGGGGGCCGAGGGGGAAGAGCGTGTCGAGGACGTCGAACACCAGGGCAGTGGGACGTTCGGACATGGGCGCTCCAACGCGTCGGGGGTCTTCCGAGGGGTTCCTACCCCGCCCGCGGAGCGGGAGCGATCTTCGTCCGGTGCGGCGTGGTGCGCGGACCGCCCTCCCGGGGCCCGCGCACGAGGTCAGCTCCGCGCGTCCAGGCGCGGGATCTGTTCGGCCGCCCACGGGCTGATCACCCAGGGCGTGCGTGCGGCGAGGGCCACGACGTCCTCCCACGGCACCCAGGCGTACTCGGCCACCTCACGCGCGTCGGGGGTGGGCTCGTCCTCGGTGCGCGCCCAGAAGACCGGGCAGAACTCGTTCTCCACGATGCCCTCGGCCGAGACGGCCCGGTAACGGAAGTCCGGCAGGCCCTCGGTGACCTCGGTCAGCCCGATCCCGAGCTCCTGGCGGACCCGGCGACGCACCGCCTCCACCAGTGACTCCTCCGGGCCGGGGTGGCCGCAGCAACTGTTGGTCCACACCCCCGGCCAGGTGGTCTTGTCCAGCGCACGCCGGGTGAACAGCACCCGGCCGTCCGGGCCCGCCACGTAGCAGGAGAACGCCAGGTGCAGCGGAGTGTCCGCGCCGTGCACGGTCGCCTTGTCCGCCACCCCCGCGGGGCGGTGCTCCTCGTCCAGCAGCACCACGAACTCGCGTTCGGCCGTTCTCGGTCCGGACTCGGACTGGGGCACGGGGCCTCCCTCGTTCGCGGACACCACCGGTGCCCTCCGTCGACGCTGACTCCCCCCATGGTCGCCCGTCCCGGCCACCGCCGCGCACCAGGGTCGCCCGTTCCGGGCGCCGACGGTCCGCTCCTGCGCATAAGGTTCCTCATGGTCCGGCGAAGCGGGCCCGAGATCTGTGGTGGGTGCGGTGATGACGGAGACGGTGACCAGGGTGACGGCCGACGGGATCGACCCGGAGGACCTCCGGGTGTGCCTGGAGGTGCTCGCGAAGGCCGAGGGGCTGCCCCGCGACCACGACGACTCGATCGTCCTCCAGCGGGCCACCGCCCGGCTCTTCAAGGCGCTCAAGGAGCGGCGGCGCAAGGAGCGCCAGGCCGACCAGAAGGCGCACGACGGCGCCGTGATGGCCGCCACGGCCACGGCCGCGCCCGACCGCATCGACGACGAGACCAACGGGCGCGCCCTCACCAGCGGCAGTGCCGGGGCCCTCGCCGGGGTGCTGCGCAAGGCCCGCCCCTGCTACGTCTGCAAACAGAAGTACCGCGAGGTCGACGCCTTCTACCACCAGCTGTGTCCGGAGTGCGCGGTCTTCAACCGGGAGCGCCGCAACGCCCGGACCGACCTGACCGGACGCCGTGCGCTGCTGACCGGCGGTCGCGCCAAAATCGGCATGTACATCGCGCTGCGGTTGCTCCGCGACGGCGCGCACACGACCATCACCACGCGCTTCCCCAACGACGCGGTGCGCCGCTTCGCCGCGATGCCCGACAGCGACCGTTGGCTGCACCGACTGCGCGTGGTCGGCATCGACCTGCGCGACCCCGGGCAGGTGCTCCGGCTGGCCGACTCGGTCGCCGAGCAGGGACACCTGGACATCCTCATCAACAACGCGGCGCAGACCGTGCGGCGTTCACCGGAGTCCTACGCCCCGCTCATGGTGGCGGAATCCGAACCGCTCACCGGTGACGGGCTGCCCGAACCCCTGGTGCTCGGCGGTGTGCGGCCGCGCGCCCTGGAGGGGGCGGCCGCGACGGAGATCGCCGGGGTCGCGCCCCACGCGCTCACCCCGGAGATGCTCACCTCCCTGGCGTTGACCACCGGAGCCGCCCACCCGGACAAGGTCCGGTCGGGTGGGGCGATCGACGCGGGCGGCCTCGTCCCGGACCTCGCCCCGGTCAACAGTTGGACCCGGCGGGCCGGGGAGATCGACCCGGTGGAGATGCTGGAGGTCCAGCTCTGCAACGTGAGCGCGCCGTTCCTGTTGGTCGACCGCCTGCGCTCGGCGATGGCGGCGTCCCCCGCCCGGCGCACCTACGTGGTCAACGTGTCCGCGATGGAGGGCGTGTTCGGTCGCGGCTACAAGGGGCCGGGCCACCCCCACACCAACATGGCCAAATCCGCGCTGAACCAACTCACCCGGACCAGCGCGCAGGAGATGCTGGAGACCGACGGCATCCTCATGACCAGCGTCGACACCGGGTGGATCACCGACGAGCGTCCGCACCCGGACCGGGAGCGCCTCGCCGACGCCGGCTTCCACGCCCCGCTCGACCTGGAGGACGGGGCCGCGCGGGTGTACGACCCCATCGTCCGGGGCGAACTGGGCGAGGACGTTCACGGGTGCTTCCTCAAGGACTACAGGGTGTCCGGCTGGTAGCCGCGCCCACGGCGAGGCCTCCCCGACGGCGCGGATCACCACCGGGAAGCCTCGGTGGTGGCCCGCGGGTGGGCGCTCAGGGACACAGGACCAGGCGGACCGGTGACCCGACCCGTCGCTCCAACCGTTCCACCGCCGCCGGCGCCTCCTCCAGCGCGAACGTGCCGCTGATGGAGCGGGAGAAGTCGATCCGCCCCGCGCGCACGAGGTCCACCAACTGCACCACGTGCTCGGGCTCGGAGCCGTGGTGCCCCAGGATCCGTTGGCGCAGGTAGCCGAACCGCGTACCCTCCTGGTCCTCCACGGGCTTGCCGGACGACCCCACCAGCACCAGCCGACCGTGTTCGCCCAGGACACGGACGGCCTGTTCGCGGGCGGCCGGGTCACCGGAGAAGTCGAAGGCGGCGTCCAGCCCCAGCCCATGGGTGAGCTGACCGATCCGCGTGAGGAAGTCCGGCGCGGTGGAGTCCAGTGCCTCGTCCGCGCCGAAGGCGAGGGCGCATCGGCGGGCCTCCACGTCGGGGTCGGCGGCGATGATCGGCGCCGCCCCCACCAGCCGCAGCAACTGGACGGCGTGGACGCCCGACCCGCCCACGCCCCACACGCACACCGCCTCGGCGGCGCGCACGTCACCGGTGGTGGTGACGGACGCCCAGGGGGTGGACACCGCGTCCGGGATGATCGCCGCCTGCTCGAACGACAGGTCGTCGGGGATCGGCACGAGCGTGCCTTCGTTCGCCAGCGCGTACTCCGCCCAACCACCGTCGTAGTCGACCCCGCGGGTGAGCGGCCGACCGTAGTGGTCGTGCTCACCGGACTGGAGCGCGACGCGGCCGCCGACCGCGTGGCCGAGGACCTCCGGACCGACCTCCGCGATCACCCCGGACACCTCGTGTCCCGGGGTGACGGTGTCCCCGCGCAGATGGAGCGGGGTGAAGGCGCCGTCGATGAGGCGCACGTCGGACAGGCAGACACCGGCGGCCCGCACGCGGACGAGGACCTGTCCCGGTCCCGGGGACGGCTTGGGGACGTCGACGACCTTCAGGGTCCGGTCGGTGATGTTCAACCGGACCGCGCGCATGGTGGCCATGGGGCATACCTCGCAGTCGTGTCGTCGGAGCGCGATTCACCACGATCATGACTCTTCGGACGCGAAAGGGCACAGGGGCGACACGGGAGGGGCGGGTCAGAACCCGCTCACTTTTTCGCCAAGGCGGGCGGCTCAGGTGACGAGACCGCTCCGGTGCGCCCAGATGGCGACCTCCACGCGGTTGCGCGCCCCCAGCTTCTCCTGCACGCGGGCCAGGTGGGTCTTGACCGTGCTCACGGTGACGTGCAGCTCGGCCGCGACCTCGGTGTTGGTGCACCCGCGCGCCACCTCGCGCACGATGTCCGTCTCCCGGGCGGTCAACCCGCCCGTGTCGGTCACGGGGGCCGGCGACCCGGGCCCGGGCCCGGTGAAGTGGCGCAGCAGCCGCACCGTGATCCGTGGGGAGACCAGGGCGTCCCCGCGCTCCGCCGCCCGCACCGCCTCGATCAGCAGTGCCGGGCCCGCGTCCTTGAGCAGGAAGCCCACAGCGCCGCCGGTCAACGCCGCGTGCACGTACTCGTCCAGGTCGAACGTGGTCACCACGACCACCTTCAGGGGATCGGCGATCCCCGGTCCGGCCAGCCGTCGGGTGGCCTCCAACCCGTCGATGCCCGGCATACGGATGTCCATGAGGACCACGTCCGGGCGCAGTTCCTCGGCCAGCCGGACCGCCTCGACCCCGTCACCGGCCTCACCCACCACGGCGATGTCGTCCTCCGCGTCGAGCATGTAACGAAAGCCCGTCCGGACCATCCCCTGGTCGTCGGCGAGCAGGACCCTAATCGTCACCCCGCCCCCTCTCGGTCATCGGGATCATCGCCGTCACCGTCCACCCCCGTCCGCTCGGTCCGGCCGCCACCGTACCGCCGAGGATCCGAGCACGTTCCTCCATGCCGAGCAGTCCGTGCCCGCCGCCGGGTCCGCCGCGGCTCCCGCCCCGCCCGTCGTCCGTGACCCGCAGGCGCGCCTCGTCGGCCGTGGTCCACACCTCCACGTCCACGCCGGTCGCCCCCCGGGCGTGCCGCAGCGCGTTGGTCACCGACTCCTGCGCGATCCGCCAGACGGCGGTGCCCACCGCCGCCGACAGGTCCGCCACGGCCCCCGTCACGCTCACCGACACCTCCGGTCGCCCGTGCCCGGCCGGCGCGGCGAGGGTGCGCAGCCCCTCCACGGGATCGGACACCAGGGGAGCCTCCTCGGGGCCGCGCAGCCGCGAGACCATCCCGCGCATGGACTCCAGGGCGCGTGTGCCGGCCTCCTCGATCTCCGGCAGGGCCTCGCCGACCAGCTCGGGTCTGCGGTCGGCCACGTGGCGCAGGGCCTGGACGCGCACCACGATCCCGGTCACCTCGTGGGCGACCACGTCGTGCAGGTCGCGGGCGATGGACAACCGCTCCTCGGCTCGGACCCGACGGAGACGGGCCTCACGGTCCGCCGCCCGCCACCGCAGATACAGACCCGGCGCCAGCCCCACCAGCACGAGCAGAAGCGGGGTGCCGGCCGTCATGCTGAAGGGTTCGCGCAGGTGGTCCGAGAAGGCGGCCAGGGCCGCCAGCACGGACACCAGCAGGATCTGCCAGGCCCGACCGCGCAGGGCGGTCAGGGCCAGCACCGTCAGCATCCCGAGGGCCTCCGTCATGGAGATGGGGAAGCCGAAGACGCCCTTGGGCACCGGCCACAGCAGGGCCGAGGTCACGATGACCGCTATGGGCACGACGATCCCGGCCGCCACCGTGGCGGTACGTCCCACCCGGGGCCGCACCACCAGCCAGACCACCAGGACGCACACCGCCCCCGCGATGGCCGGTGCGAAGTCCATCGGGGAGTGCGGAGGCCCCATCCAGTCCACGATCTCCCGTGACCGGACGACGTTGCGCAGGTCCGTCGCCCAGGACAGGAGGAGGGCGACCGACAGACCGAGCGCGGCGAAGCGGTGCCAGGTGCGCGCCCTCTGGTCGAGCAGGTCGAGGAGTCGGTGCGGAGCGAAGCGGCGGGTCATGGTGCCCCAGGTTAGAGCGACACCGCCGGCTCGGGCATCGTCCGAACGGCCGACCCGGGTGTCGGCGTGTCTCGGCTGTTCGGTGGATGTGCGGGAGGGGGTGCGCGGGCGAGGCTGAAGCCCTCGACGAACCGGAGGAGAATCCGTGAGTACTGTGCAGCCGACCGTCGCGTCGGCGTCGGCGCCGACCGGCGGACGGGTGGCCTACCTGGACATCGTCCGCGCGCTGGCGATGGTGGGCGTGGTCCTGATGAACGCGACCGCGGTCGTCTTCACCGCGGAGATGACCGGCCAACGCGAGCCCACCACCTTCGGGTCGGTGCTGGACGGCGCGCTGAACCTGCTCATGTCCGGCAAGGCCCGCGCCATGCTCATGGTGCTGCTGGGCGTGGGGGTCGTGCTGGCCTGGCGGTCGGTCGCCCGGCGTGGTGGCCGTCCCCTGGTGACCATGCTCCGCCGGTACGCGGTCCTGGGACTGCTCTTCGGGATCCCGCACATGCTGGTCTTCTCCGGGGACATCCTCACCGTCTACGCGGTCACGGCGCTGGTCCTGGCCCCGCTGATCCCGTTCCTGCTGCGTGGCGCGGTGCGCCGGCCCCTGTGGGCGGCCGCCGCCGCGTTCGCCGTCGCCCCGGTGTTCGAGTACCTCGTGAACCCGTCGACCGACTGGGGGCTCCAGCTCCTACCGGTGCCCCAGACCCTCGGCTTCTTCCTTGTGGGCGTGTGGCTGGCCCGTCGGCCCGAACTCTCCCCGGACCACACCGGGCCGAACCGACTCGCCGTCCCGATGATCGGGATCGGCCTGGCCGGACAGGTCCTGGGCCTGCTGGCCCTGTTCGGCGCCGACCTGGTGTTCCCGAGGCAGATGGACGCCGACGGGATCCCCGTCATGGGTGCGGACGGGATGCCGGTGACGGCCCCGGGGGCTGACCTCATGATGTCCCTCTCCACCACGCTGGCGGGTCTGGGCGGTGCCCTGTTCTACCTGGGGCTGGTGTGGTGGCTGCTGCGTCGCGACGGGGTCGTGGCCCGCTCCCTGGGCGGTCTGGCGCCGCTGGGTCGGATGACGCTCACCGTCTACCTCGGAAGCACCGCGGTGTTCCTGCTCATGAAGCCCTTCGAGGGGCAGATCCCCCTGCTCGGGCATTACGCGGTGGCCGTCGCCTACTTCGTGGTGGTGCTCCTGGTCGCCCGGGTCTGGACGCGTCGGTTCCGGCTGGGACCCGTGGAATGGGTCTGGCGGAGCCTCACCCATCTGCGCCCCCAACCGATGCGGACCTCCGAGACCCCGGCCGTCGCGGAGCCGGGCGCTGCGGTGTCGGTCGTCGAGGACCCGGGCACCCCAGGTGCGGCAGGCCACGGCACGGGCCGCGAGGGAACGGTCGTCGACGCACCGGACCCCGCGGACCGCAGGGGCCCCGTCGGCTAGGGCCGGGGCGTCGTACCGCCGGGCCCCCAGGCCCCACCGCGCCCTCGGGCGCCCGACCGCGCACCGCAGCGCGGCGGAGGCCCCAACGGACACGGCCCCGCACCGGGGGAGTGTCGCCGGTGGATCGCGCGGCCCCCGGGTCCGACCCTGCGAAGGGTCGGCCCCGGGGCCTTCGCGCACGCCGGGGTCAGCCGCCGGCGACGGACGGCAGCAGGCGCACGTCCGCGCCGTCGCGCACAGGGGCGTCGAGCCCGCCCACCGTGCGGCACTCGTCCTCGTCGACGAACACGTTCACGTACCGGCGCAGCTCACCGCGATCGTCCCGGATCCGCCGGTCGAGCCCCGGGTGGCGGGCGGTCAGGGTGTCCAGGACCCCGCGCAGCACCGCGGCGTCGTCGACCTCCAGGGGAACGTGGGCGGCCCCCTCGGCGTCGGACCGCAGGAGCGAGGTCAGGTGCACGGTCACGCGCATCTCACACCTCCGTCGCGCGCACGCACAACACGTCCGGCAGGTGGGCGACCACCTGGTGCCAGCGCCCGTCGTCGTCGGTGGCGGCGTACACGTCGCCGGAACGGGTGCCGAAGTAGAAGCCCGGCACCGCGGCCCCGTCGGTGCAGGCCCCGTCACGCAGCACGATCCCGAAGTAGGGCTCCTTCGGTAGACCGTCCTCGACCGCGTGCCAGGTCGCCCCGGAATCGTCGGTGCGGTACACGCTCAGTCGGTGCCCCGGCGGCAGGTGCACCTCCTGGCTGACCACGGGGAAGTTCAGCGCCGTCTCCGGCCGGTGCGGGTGCGCGACCATCGCGAAACCGAAGTCGGTGGGCAGCCCCGTCTCGATCCGGTCCCAGCCCAGGGTGTCCGGCGAGGTGCTGTGGTAGACCCCGTGGTGGTTCTGCGCGTAGAACGAACCGTCGGGCGCGGCGGCCACCTTGTGCACGCACTGCCCGTACTCGGGTTCCTCGTCCGGCATGAACCCCGCTGAGATGCCCCGGTTGGTCGGCGTCCAACTGGCCCCGTGATCCGCGCTCTGGTAGACGCCGCCCGTGGACATGGCCACGGTGATGGCCTCGGGCGAACGTCGGCCCGAGCCGAGCGTGCCCGGAAGGACGGTGTGGATGGCCGCTCCGCCCGCGCCGGGGAACCAGTTCGCCCGGTGGGGGTGGTCCCACAACGACCGGACCAGGGAGAAGCTGAGCCCTCCGTCCACGGAACGGAACAGCGCGTGCGGTTCCACCCCGGCGTAGACGGTGTCGGCCTCCGGGCCGAACGCGAACTGCCAGGCGCGGACGAGCGAGGCGTCGGTGTCCTCGGGGAAGCGGATCGGTGGTGCGGCGGGTTCGACCCAGGTCGCGCCGAGGTCGTCGCTGTGCCAGACGCTCGGCCCGAAGTGCCAGCTCTCCGTGCCCGCGAGCAGCCGCCGCGAGCGCGGATCGATGCCGACCGTGTACACCGGGCTCATCCCGGCGTCGTCGGCTTCGTCGAGCCGGTGCGGACCCTGCACCTCCCACGTGCGCCGGTCCTCCGAGCGCGCCGTGAAGAGGCCCTTACGTGTGCCTATGACCAGGAGATATGCCATGACGTACCCCGCAGTGTGATGGATGTCTCCACTGTGGCACAGCGCACCGACGATCGGGGGGTGCGCGCACCGATCTTGAGCGTGCGGAATGTCCGGAACGTGGTCGAACGCGCCGTGTGACAGGGTTCTGGACGCTGCGGAAAGTAAATAGTTAGGAACCCCAACTATTTGCCGGAGGCGCGTTTATCCGCGTTCCCGGAAAATGGAGACCCGCAAGAGGCATAACTTCCGTCAGCGGGGAACCCTTTCCGGGCAGGGGTGCGCCGGTTAGTGGAAGGCGGTTGTCGGTCGCCTGCCCCTTTGCAATAAAATCCCTGGCCAACCGGTGGTGAACCGAAGCTCCCCACGGCCTTCGGTCTCCGCGCGGATCCCATCCCTTCTACAACCCGGACGACTTCCCGCTCCCTCGGTCTCACGGTACGTTTCGGGACCAGCGTCCCAATGGACGGTCCCGAGTACCAAGATGTACCGAGTTCCCATCGATAGGGTCGCCTCATGCACCACCCCCCGGACACGCTCCACGCGCGTAAACGACGCAAGGCGCGGGCCATGATCGTGTCAGCCGCCTTCCAACTCTTCGCCGAGCACGGGTTCGACAACGTGACCGTCGCGGCCATCGCCGAGAGGGCCGAGGTCGGCCGCACCACCTTCTTCCGGTACTTCGGCGACAAGCAACAGGTGCTCTTCGCCGACGACTCCGCCGAGGTGGAGCGCATGTGCGCCTACGTGCGCGACAAGGCGGACCGTTCGCTCGGCACCGATCTGGCGGCCACACTCGCCCTGCTCCGCGAGGCCGGTGCCGTCACCCGCCCCTACGCCTCCCTGTCCCCGGCGCACTCGGCGGTGCTGGTCCGCCTGCTCAGAGAGAGCGTGGACCTGCGCTCCCGCTACCTGCTCACCCGTCAGCAGCGGGCGCTCCGCCTGGCCGCCGCCCTGGTGGAGGCGGGCACGGAGGAGAGCACCGCGGTCCTGGCGGCGCACGCCGCCATGGCCTGCGAACTCACCGCCATGAAGCTCGCCGACAGTCCGGACGCCTACCCGCACCGTATGGACGAGGCGCACCGGATGCTGCGGTCGCTCGGGGGCTGATCCCCGCGCCCCGCCGCCGACTCAGACGTCGTGCTCGCGCACCAGACGCGTGAGCCGACGTCCGAAGAACACCACCACCGCCAGGCCGGCCACGCTCACCAGCGCATAGGGTGCACGGAGCGCGTCGGCCGGGTCCAAGGCGGGGGTGAGGGACGCCACCAGGACACCACCGGCCGCCATGCCCACGGCGCTCATGCCCCAGCCGACCGTGCGCATGGCGGCGTTCACGCGCCCCAACAGGTGGTCCGGGGTGATGCGCTGACGGATCGAGGTCATCGCCACCGCGTAGACCATCACCGACCCGCCCGCCAGGACGTAGACGGCCGCCACCACCGGCACGGTCGGGGTCACCGCCACCACCGACACCGCCAACGCCGCGATGTCGAACAGGAACGGCACGAACAGGCCCAGGGGCGACGCGACACCGCCCAACGGGCGTCCGGCGAACTCCTGCGCCGCCACCGCCCCGGAACGGAGGTGCCCGTTGGCGCGCTCCAGCCGGTCCCGGGGCACCAGCGTCGTCACCGTGGTCTCGGTCGCCCTGTCGTAACAGACCTCCAACGCACCGAAGCGGAACGCGAAGGCCGCCGGCAGCGGGATCGACCCCCAGCCCGCGAACACCGCCGGCGCGAGGGGGCCCACGACACCAGGCGCAGGGTGTTGGCGCACACCATCAGGGTCAGCCGGGGCAGCCGGTCCAGGAGGACCCCCGCCGGCAGGGCCAACGGCAGCCACGGAAGCCGTCCGGCGGTCGCCCCCAGGGCGACCAGCGCCGCGTCGTCGGGTGCCAGGGCACGGCGATCATCGCCACGCCGTCACGCAGGTCGGAGGCCGGTGCGGCCGACCAGAAGGCCCAGAACCGGCCGCCGAGCGGGGCCGTGGACGCCCGGGGGGTGGAGTCGGACACGGGGGTCACCGATCCTTCCGCGCGCCGGTCGCGGGCGGTTCCCGGCGGAGGGGCACTGGAACGCGCGTTCAGCGTCAGGGGCCGGCGGCGACACACCGTGACCGGCACCGGACCGAATGCCCATGAGGCGGGGTGGGCGGGCGCGGGTCCGCCGGGATCCGGCCCGGGGGTACGTGGCACCCGACCCGTACCGCCCGTCTCGGTGGGGCACGTGCGACACCCGCGTGCCCTCGGGCCCCTCGGTGGCGGGGCGGAAAGGATTCTCCCGTGTCCTCGTACGGTGTCGCGCCTTTGTCGAAGAATGCGAGGGAACCGTTTCCGATCGGCGGGCGGGCCGCAGGGGCGTCCCCGCGAAGGGACGGTGGTGGCGTGCGGCGCCGAGGCCCGGAACAGGGGAGAAGGGCGGGGAAGTGCTCCTCGGAGGCGGTGCGGGAACCACTCGGTGAGGAAGGACACGATCGGGGAGACGCCGGTGCCCCGCGCGTTCGCGGGTGTGGTCGGATCGTCCCGGGAAAGGCGCGGCGTGGTTCCGTTTCTTCCGTGGTCCTCACCGTGCAGAAACCGAGGGATCGTGGACCAGGGATCCGGAGTGTCGTTTTCGTCCTCGGTGGCGTGAAAGTCGTTCACCTTTTCCTTTCGCCGATGACCGAATGGCGTTCCGGAAAGGGCTTTCCCGAGGTGTTGATCGGGAGTGTCGGGGGCCGGGGTCCCGCCGTGGGTGGCTGACCGGCGGGCCGGAGGCCGACCACGGAGCGTCGCGTGCCTCAAGGCGGTCCGGAGACCGCCCGGTGCGGCCCGGTCACCGGATCGGGTCGTGGGCCGCGGGTGGAACCCTCCGGTCGGCACGCGTTTCCGGAGAGGTCGGTGCCACCGTGGGCGCGGCCGGCCTCCCGATCGTTCGGCGGGCGCCCCGTCCGTCGGCCCGGCCGTTCACCGCGCGGTCCGCGTGGGGGTACACAGGGGCGGGCATCGTGGGCCGTGGGCGTGATCTGGATTCGGTAGGACGTCCGACTATACGGTGGGGGTACCGAGGGCCGGTGGGGCCGATACGCCTCCGGTGGGATCGCGCAGCCGTACCGCTCTCCGGAGACCGACCCGTACCCCGGGCGTCCTCGTCGAGCCCCGTGCGACGACCATCGGCGCCCCGGTGCGGTCCCGGTCGGGAGACGGTGGGGAACTCCACGCGGACCGGGCCAGGCGCGGCCGACCTCCGGCCGCGCGGAGCGCACGGCGGACCGGCCGGCCGAGTACGGCAGGGACACGAGGGTGCGCCCCGAAGGGCGCACCGCCTCCTGGAAGGGACCCACGAGAGATCATGAGCCTGACCATCGTTCACGCACGCGTCGGGGCCGCCTGATGTCCGACGCCACCACCCGGGACGACGCCACGGTGCTGCTCCGGGTCGAGCGAGGGCTGGCCCGCGCCACCCTCCACCGCCCCCGGGCGATCAACGCCCTCGACCACCACATGGTCCTGGCCCTCGCCGGGGCCCTCGACTCCTGGGAGAAGGACGAGTCCGTCTCCGTGGTGCTGATCGACGGGGCCGGCGACCGTGGCCTGTGCGCCGGAGGCGACATTCGCGCCATTCGGGCCAGTGCCCTGGACGGCGATGGCGAGGCCGCCCGCTTCTGGCGGGACGAGTACCACCTCAACGCGCGCATCGCCCGGTACGCCAAGCCCTACGTCGCCTTCATGGACGGCGTGGTCATGGGCGGCGGGGTCGGGGTGTCCGCGCACGGCGGATTCCGCGTGGTCACCGAGCGCGCCACGGTGGGCATGCCGGAGACCACCATCGGGTTCGTTCCGGACGTGGGCGGCACCCACCTGTTGTCGCGCGCACCCGGGCAGGTCGGCACCCACATGGCGCTGACCGGCACGCCGGTCGGGGCCGCGGACGCGCTGTACGCCGGTCTGGCCGACCACTACGTGCCCTCCGAGCGGCTGTCGGACCTGGCCGCCGCGCTCACCGACGCGGAGTCCGAGGCCGCCGTCCTCGCGACGGTGGGCCGGTTCGCCGAGAGCGCCCCCGCGGGCACGCTCGCCGACCGCCGCTCATGGATCGACACCTGCTACTCCGCCGACACCGCGGAGGAGATCGTCGAGCGCCTGCGCGCCCACGGCGACCCCGAGGCGGCCGAGGCCGCCGCGACCATCGTGGGCAAGTCGCCGAGCTCGGTGAAGACGACCCTGGCCGCGCTGCGCCGCGCCCGTGCGCTGGACACGCTGGAGGAGGTCCTGGAACAGGAGTACCGGGTCTCCTGCGCCGTCCTGGCCTGGCCGGACCTGGTGGAGGGCATCCGGGCGCAGGTGATCGACAAGGATCGTTCGCCGCGATGGTCCCCGAGCACCCTGGCCGAGGTGGACACGGCCGTGGTCGAGGCGGCCTTCGCCCCGGCGCCGGACGGTCCGCTCGGTCTGGCGGAGCCCCGCCTGCCCCGGGCCGACCCCGACGTGCGGGGCCGGCCCGGGTGAGCACGACCGTCCGCGCCTGGTGGACGGTGCACCGAGGGGCCTCCGCGCCGCTGTCGCGGCCGTCGGCGTGAGCACGCCCGCCGGGACGGGACCCGAGGGGGCGCGGGAGCGAGGGGCGGGTACGCCCGTGTCGGCGGCGGTTCGTGCCGGGGCCGGGGCCACGACCGCACCGGGCACAGGCTCAGCGACGACCCCGTGTCGGGGCGCCCCGTCACCCCCGGGTGGCGGGGCGCCCCTGCTCCGGCCCCGGTCAGAACGGGGTCAGGGTGATCTCCAGGCCGGAGGGCCCGTGGTCCTGGACGTAGGAGGCGAAGTCCTCCACGTCGTCGAAGGCGAACCCGTACGCCTTGCCGTCCTCGGTGTTCTCGTGGAAGACGGCGGCGTAGTGGTTGGCGATCTCGTTCAGGTAGAACGCGGCCGGGTCGTTGGTCGGCTGGTCGGCCGAGTCCAGCAGGGTGGAGCGGTTGAGCGCGGCGCCGACGATGGCGGCGACCGGACCGGTGATGCCGTCGTTCGGGGCGGCCAGTGCGCCGTCGCAGAACAGCACGTCCCGGGTGCTCGGCCGGGGGATGGGGGAGACCCCGCCGTCGAACAGCAGTTCGTCGCCCTCCACCCGGCCGGTGAAGGTTCCGGCGTTGGTGGTCACGCTCAGGTCGGTGCCCGCGTAGCGCGACCACACCTCGTCCACGTAGGGGTCGAAGTAGTCGCTGGGGAAGATCCCGGTGTCGAGCCCGTGGCCGGGGGCGATGATGCGGTGGTCGTCGAAGACGAGCGGGGAGAAGTCGGAGTCGGCGCGCAGGGTCTCGAAGATCGCGTCGCGCCCGCCCGGCAGGAGGAACCCGGTGCTCTGGTCGTCGTCACCGGTGAGGCGGATGCCGATCGGCACGCTGAACTGGTCCACCATCGAGGTGTTGCAGAACATGCCGTCCTCGTTGTGGGTGAACTCCACGGTGTCGTGCAGGACGTCGAAGGAGCCGTCCTCCTCGACCCACCCGGAGGGCAGTTGCAGGGCGGGGTTCCCGTCGCCGTCCTCCACGATCCGGATGCCGAGCTTGCCGCCCAGGGCCAGGTAGATGCGGCCGGACATGTACGGCAGCGTCATGTCGTCGGGCAGCGCGCCCAGGGGGATCGCGTAGTCCGTGTACCCGTCGTCGGTGTTGTCGTCCAGGGAGACCGGGTGCGGCGTTCCGCTGGAGTCCACCCAGCAGTGCTGGTCCGTGGTCAGGTCGGTGCCGACGATGTACAGGAGCACCTCGTCGTCGCCGTAACGGCCGCTGTTGTTGGTCACGCTGACCGGGAGCGCTCCCACATTGTCGGCGTTGTTGACGGGGCGTGCGGCCTGGGGTCGACCGGCGCAGCCGACGGTGCCCAGCAGGGGTGTGGCGGCGGCGATCGACGCCCCGCCCACGAAGAGTCTGCGGTTGATCATGGGTCGTGCTTCTCCTCAGTAGCGGGTTGAAGAAGTGGACCCATGGAGCCAGGGGTGGAGGGCGGTCGTCAATGGGTGCAGTGGTGGTGATTCGTGTGGTGTTCGCGTTGCCGGTGGTGACGACCGTGCGCGTGACCTACATCACGCCGGTCGGGTCGTCGTGAACTCCAACAGTGCGACGCGTCCGGAGACGTGGTCCCCCGCCAGACTCAGCCCCGCCCGTTCGGCCAGGGAGACGAGCGCCTCGGTGCCCCGCTCCCGTCCGTTGAAGTAGGCGAGCATGCGCAGGTCGAGTTCGCTCACCTCGCCCGCGCCGGCGTACTCGGCGACCAGCACACGACCGTCCACCCCGGCCGCTTCCGCGCAGCGCCGCAGGATGGTCACGGCCGAGGCGTCGTCCCAGTCGTGCAGGATCCAGCACAGCAGGTAGGCGTCGCCGCCCTCCGGCAGGGCCTCGAAGAAACTGCCCTCGACCGCGTCGGCCCGGTCCTCCAGGCCGGCCGCCCGGAAGTGCGCGCGGGCGGTCGCGGCGGGTCCGGCGAGGTCCAGGACGGTGCCGCGGGGCCGGGGGAAGCGCTCCAACAGCGTGCGCAGCAGGGTGCCGTCCCCACCGCCCACGTCCACCAGGTGCTCCAGGGCCTGCCACTCGAACATCCCCGCGAGGGTCCGGGCCTGCTCCACCATGCGCGAGCCCATCAGTTCGTCGAAGGAGCGCGACAGGTCAGGGTCGGCGGACAGGTCGGACCAAAAGTCCGACCCCTCGAAACGCAGCGCGTAGGCGCTCTTCCCCGTGCGCAGCGCGTCGGCGAGTTCGGCCAGACACTCGTCCCCGCGTCCGTGCGCTCCGTCCCCGGCGAACCAGCCGAGCCGTGAGTACGGGTGGTCGGTGCGCAGGGTGGCCCCCACCTCGGTCAGGGCGAAGCGCTCTCCGTCGCGGCTGAACAGTCCCTTGCCGGTCAGGAACCGCAGGACCCGCGCCAGTCCGTCGGGGTCCGCGCCCACCGCGGCACCGAGTTCCGTCGCCGTGCGGGAGCCCTCCGCCAGGTGGTCGGCGATCCGGAGGGTGGCCACCGCTCGGATCGCCATCGGCGTGACCGGGCTGGCCAGGGCCCAGAGCCGTTCGGCCGCCTTCTTCCGCGCCGCCCGCTCGTCCGATCCCGGTGTTCCCGTTCCGCTCATGCGCGCCCCCGTCTCGTCCCTACCCGTCCGTGAACCCTCTACCCGGGAACCCGCGCCCCCATGGCGGTCGGGCGTCGGGAGTCGACGGAGAGTCCGCCGGGGGCCGGTGCCGGCCGACCACCGTGCGGGGCGGACGAGAGGGGGCGGTGGCGGTGCACCGGGCCGAGCGGGCCGTGGCGCGCCGGGTCCTGCCCAACGCAGGCCGCGATGGGCCGGGCCGCGTCCGATGGCGGCAGTGTGCGGCTCAGGCGTGGGGAGACCCGGGCCGCCCGTGGAGCCGTTCGGCGATCAGCCGGGTGCGGTGCTGACTGCGGCGCACTCCGGTGAGGACCATGAGCGTGACCCCGATGACCAGACCGAGGATGGGAAGGGCCACCATCAGCCCCAGCGACAGGAGGGTTCCGCGCAGGAACTCGTCCTCGCCGTCGCCGATGTCGCCGAGCGCGTGGGTGATGTGGGTGCCGGTGTCGCGGCACTCCAGCGTGTACGCGCCGGGTTCGGTGTCGGGGAAGACGCCGGTCAGCCTCCAGGACTCACCGTTCTCGCTCGCGCTGTGGGTGTAGCCCGGGTCGACGGGCTCCCGTTCCCGCCCGGTGGGGTCGATGAGGACGCAGTCGCCCGCTCCGCCGTTGCCGTTGAGGTAGAGACCCAGGTCGACGGACTCCCCTCCGGCCAACTCGAAGGAGACGCCCTCGGACGCCCGCACGTGGTGTTCGAGTTCGGGCAGCCCGAGCGACGAGACCATGCCGAGGATGAACCCCCCGATGCCCGCCACCATGCCGAAGACGACGATCAGCGCCCCCACGAAGTACCGGATGCGGCCGGGACGCAGTTCCTTGGGGTCGATCCGGGGCGGGACGACGTACTGAGGGGGGTAGGGGTACCG
>NZ_QOCZ01000093.1 GCF_018207095.1 Nocardiopsis sp. MG754419
GACCGTCACCGCCGACCACGACGAGGCAGCATGTTCCCCCTCCATCCCCATGATCCGCCCACCGCGGGCGCCTACCGGCTCCTGGCCCGACTGGACGAGAACGCCCCCTCCATCGTCTATCTGGGGTCGGCCGCCGGACGGCCGCCCGCCCGTGTGAGCGTCCTGCGGTCGGGATACGCCACCGACCCGCACGGCCGAGAGACCTTCACCCGGCGGGTGGAGGCCGCCCTCAGGGTCGGAGGTTCCCCGAACGTGGCCCCGGTCGTCGACTCCGACCTGGGATCCCCGGTCCCGTGGGCGGCCACGGAGCGGCCCCTGGGTCCCAGCCTGATCGGGCTCGTCCGCGCACACGGACCCCTGCCCATCACCGCCCTGCCCACCCTCGCCCTGGGTACCGCACAGGGGTTGGCGGCCCTGCACGAGGCCGGTCACCCCCACGGCGCGCTCACCCCCGAACACGTGCTCATCACCGAGGCGGGTGCCCTCCTCGCGGATCCGGGCCTGGCGTGGCACGCGGCTCCCGGACCGTTCGATCCCCCCGAGGGGCCCGGCACCACGTCCGGCGACGTGTACTCGTGGGCGGCCCTGCTCCGCTTCGCCGCGAGCGGCACCCAGGGCCCCGAAGGCGGGGACACGCTCCCCTTCCAGCTCCGCCCGGTGGTCGACGCCTGTCTGCGCGAGGACCCCGACCTGCGCCCGAGCGCCGCCGACCTCGTGGACATGTTCGGTGGGCACGGTTCCGCCGCCCCCTGGCCCGCGGAGACGGCCGAGGCCGTCGCGCACACCGCCGCCCACATGCGCGACGCCCTCACGGAGGCCTCCCCCGCGCGGCGTCGACGCGGCGCCCTCCTCGGCCTGACCGCGGCGGCGCTGACCGTCACCCTGATCGTCGCGGCGGGGGCGGTGTGGGGCGTGCAACGCCTCTCCGGCACGGACGAGACGGCCGCGGGCCCGGACGGACTGATCACCGACGCGGGCTGCGCGGACGGCCACGCGTTCCCCGAACCGTCCGGCCCTCCGGGAGCACTGGACGCCCTGCGGGTGGCCTTCTCCCCCGACGGCCACGCCCTGGCCGTCAGCGACCGCGAGCACGGGCTCACCCTGTGGGACTGGCGTGAGGGTGAGGAGATCGCCCGCCCCATGGAGGGATCGATCGGTGGCGGTCCCCTGGAGTTCGCCCCCGTGGGCTGCATGGTCGCCCAGGGGGCGACGCGCAACGACACCGGGCAGGAGTTCGACTATCAGTTGGCCTCGACGTACGACCTGCCCTCGGGCGAGGCACGGGACCACTCCGGCGTCCAACCCGAACCCGGCCCGGACGGGTCCCGGGAACACCTCTCCCTGTGGGACCTCGCGTTCAACACCGACGGGTCGAGGTTGGCCGTCTCGAACCGGACCGAACAGGGCTCCGACCTGGACTCCGTGTCGATCATCGACATGACGACCGGCGAGGTCGAGACCACCCTCGACGCCGGCAGCGTCTACGCCCTGGCCTTCCTCGACGACCGCCGACTCGCCGGTGCCTCGGCGGGAACGATCTCCCTCTGGGACGTGGAGTCGGGTGCGCAGGTCGACACCCTCCGGAACGTCACCGCGCCGCGACTCGCGACCGTCCCGGGAAAGAACCAGATCGTCTTCGTCCGCAACGACCAGGTGCACTGGTTCGACCTGGACGAGGAGACGTCCCTCGCCTCCCTATCGCTGGAGGAGTTCTCCGCCGACAACGAGGACCGGGAACGGTACTCCCTCACCGAGATGGCCTTCGACCCCGATCGCGGCCTCCTGCACCTGTCCTGGAGCGAGCGCGTCCAGGACGCCGACCCGGACGATCCGGACAGCGAGCCCGAGCACGAGTCCTACGGACAGCTGTGGGACTTCGCTACCGGCGAGAACCTGCTCGCCGACGACGCGACGCTCACGGCGCGCTCGGTCGCCCACCATCCCGAGGTGATCGCCGCGGTCGACCATGAGGGGAGCGTCGCCCTGATCGACCCGGAGACCCTGGAGGTCACCTCCACCCTCGGGTGATGGTCGGTGGTGACCCCTCACACGGCCTCTCCGACGTGTTCGGGACCCGGGGCCTATGGGGTTCGGGACCGCCGCCGTGAGGTCATCGGAACCCCAGGATCGTGACCCCGTCACGATCCTCCCTGGGCCGCTCGATCAACACGACCGCGCCGGGGACCGCGAGAAACCCTTCCCGCACGGCGGAGTCGGACCACGCACCGGCATCCGCCACGGGTCTGGGCAGCGCTACCGTGTGGGCCTCCTCCGCGCCCCAAGGAGCCACGGTCAGCACGCTGTCGCCACCCTCGGCGCCGCGGCCCGCGGGTTCGAGCTTGACCAGCGCCTCCTCCAACGGGAGGAGGAACCGCAGCACGGCCGGCGTCCGCACGGCCTCCTCTCCCGTGGCCGCCACGACGCCTCCGTCGAGATCACGGAGCTCGTACCCGAAGACCCGCTCGGTCTCGGACCGTGTCGAGACCAGGTAACCGTCGTCCGAGGTCGCGGCCAGAAAGCGCCCGTCGCCCACCTCGGTCCCCTCACCCACGACCTCACCGGAGACCGGATCGACGACCAGGGTCTCCGCGTACCGTGATCCCCCTTGGGGCTCCGACTCCGAAGTCCCGTCGTGGACGGCCAGCAGCGTGCCGGCGCGGCGCACGCCGCCGTCGGCCACCAAGGCCTCGTTCTCATCACCCGTCATCGACCACAGCGTGGAGCCGTCATCGGGGTCCAGGGCGGTCATCTGCGCCTGGCCGGACCCGCACTCGGCTCGCACGACCACCGCCTCGGGGAACACCACCGGCCGGTCCGCCCGCGCCACCTTGGAGTCACCGCAGGCGAACAGATCTCCCGTGCCCCAGAGCTCCGAACCGTCCGCGTCGGAGCGCATCGACGCGCTCAGCTGCGGTTCGGTGCCCAGTCCGAACAGGCCCGCGTCGGTCGCCGACTCCACGTCGAAGACACCGAGCTCCTCGACGTCCCCCGGGAGATCCTCCTCGTGCTCGCCGATGACCTCTCCGGTCGTCCCGTCGAGTACCAGACGCCGACCCGGAAAACCGGTCTCCTCCTCGGAGTCCTCCACGGTCTCGTCACCATCGGCCTCGGACCGCGGCTCGTCCGGGAAGAGCACGTGCACCCTCTGCCCGGAGGCCGACACGTCCGACCACACGCGGGTCTCCTCCACGCGGAGACTCCACCGTTCCTCGCCGGAGACCCCGTCCAAGGCGACGACACCATCGGGCAGGCGCACCAGCACACCGTCGGGGAGCGGGGACAACGAGGAGTCACCCTCGGCCTCTTCGTCCGACCACTCCCATGCCTGATCCGAGATGGTCCCTGGGACCTCGCCGCCGGACCACTCCGCCTCCAGGGTGGAGTGCAGCACCCGGGGATCCTCGCCCCACGCCGTACACGCGCCGACCGCCACCACCACGGCCGTGGCGGCGCCGGCCCGAAGCCACCACGCACGGGACAGGGGCACGCTCACTCTCCCCCCTCGGGCCGATCGCTGGTGTCGACCTCGGTCTCGCTCTGGTCGTCGGTCCTGGTCGTGTGGTAGGCGTCACCGTACGCGTCGAGGAGCTCCAGTCCCCGCCCCCCGTCCACCTTGGCCAGGAGGTCGTTGATCTCGTCCTGGACGGTTCTCCTGACGTCGTCGTCGTAGTTCTGGACCACGAACCCGTCGTTGCCGTAGCCCAGGTGCTCATAGGAATCGAGCTCATCGGGATCGAGAATGTCGTTCTGGATGTAGTAGTCGATGATGGTGCCGCCCATGGAAATCTCGTTCGCCGCGATGGAGAAATCGCTCTGAGCATTGAGACCGGGCACCGGACCGAGCTCCAACTCCACGGCCCCGGTGGAGGCGTCGGTGATCGCCGTCTTCGCACCGGAGAGCATTTCGCTGATCACGAGGTCGGTCACCGGGTTGCTCGTGGAGATCAGATCCGCCGGCTTGAACACCAGATCGATGAAGAGCTCCCGACCGGCGACCTTCCTCTCGTAAGCCTCTTCCAGGGCCGCGTCGTTCGATTCCATACGGCTCTGGGCCTCGTTGAGCAACGCGTCGTTGATCAACTTGTCGAGTCGGCTGGTGTTCTCACCCGCCTCACCCGGTGAGAACCCGTTCTCCAGCATCTCCGGGACGAGCCCCTGCGCGTGCATCTCCGAGATGGCGACCATCGTGCTCGCGGCGTCGGGGCCACCGGCGACGTACTCCAGGAAGCGCAACCGCTCATCCTCACCGATGAGCATCCTGCCGGTCGAGTCGCTGAATCGCACTCCGTCCTGTTCGTTGTTGAGGCTGAACTCCTCGACGTAGGCACCGAAGACGTTGACGAGACCGTTGGCCATCTCGTTGTTCACCTGGGTGAAGGACAGTCCGTCCTGACCGAAGTGGTCGCTGTACATGCCACCGGTGAGGTCGGTCATCCTGTCGTAGCGTTCCTCGTCGGTCAGGAAAGAGATCAGGTCCTTGGCGACCTCGTCGACCTGCTGCGTGTCCTCACCCGCGGCCTCCCGCGCTTCCAGGATCCAGTCCGTGTAACCGCTCGCGGCCGCTCCATCATCGGGCCACTCCTGGGTGAAGATGGCCTCCAACACCTCGTGCCGCTCATCGTCCCCATGGATGTCGGCACCGAGCCGGGGGTGCTCGTACCAGTCTCCGGGGCCGGAGATCATGTCCGCGTTCGCGTCGTTGTTCCTCGTCGCGACCTCCAGGGCGGCCTCCATGCTCTCGAGGTTCTCGGGAGAGTGGAGTGCGTAGGGGTCGTTGAGTTCGTTGCCGATCGTCAGCCCCAGGGTCAGGGAGAGCCCGCGCCCACCCTCGATCCCCTCCGGAACGTGGCCGAAGAGGTTACCGAGTGCCTTCCAGTCGTGGTCCTGCATACCGAAGTCCGGGTCGCCCTCGACCACACGACGGACGCTCGGAGGCAGGTCGTAGTACCCTCCGGGGACCGAAGAGTCGCCGTGGGTGAGGCGCTGGTCGCTGAGGACCATGATTCCCGTGCCGAGAGCCCCCAGCAAAGCGGCGGAGTCCTCCTCGCCCAAGAGATCGGGGGCGAGCCGCGCCACATGGGCGACCTCGACGGTCTCCTCGAGCTTGTCGTAGAAGTCCTTGAGGAACTGCATGTCCCTGGGGTCCATCTCGGAACCGTCGACCTCGCGGGCCTCCTGCGCCCGCCATCCGACGCTCGAGAGGATCGTCATCAGCTCATCGAAACGGGCATCCGGTTCCTTGTCGCCGTTGAGGTACTCGAGAACCTCGTTCGCCATCTCCTCCGGCTCGATGTCCTCGGGTATGTCGCCCAGGGAGCCCCCGAGATTGAAGTAGGACCAGTTGACGTAGCCCCCGTTCTTCAACCGTTCGATGGCCTCGGGTGTGGGGGCGCCACCACGGAGGTCCTCGCTGATCTGCTCGATCCCCTCGGTGGCCGTCGTATGGGCGGTCCGCTCGTCACCCTCGAGCTCGTCGATCAGGGCCTGCAGATTCGCGGTCGCCTTCTCCGACTTCGACGTCCACAGAGGAAGGTTGGGGAAATCGATGACAGACGTGGACCCGATGTCCTCACCGACCACGGGGGCCTCTTCGTTCCATCTCTCGATGAGACGTGAACGTTCGTCCCGGTAGGTCTGGAGGGTCGTCGCCAACTCCTCTGTGAGCGCCGCACAGAAGTTGACCGACGCCGCGGCCTGTTGCCACTGGACCTGGTCGTCGGTGGCCATGGTGCCGATGCTCCACATGATGACGTCGGAGAACTCCATGGCGGCGGCGTCATGCGCCCCCTCCAGGTCATGGGACCTGCCGAGGATTCGCGCCTCCATGGTCGTGAGGTCTTCGGCAAATGTGTTGAGAAGGGACGGGCTCCCCTCGATGAGCGCCTTGAACTCGGGCCTGTAGCCCTTGTACGCGACCAACCCCGGAAGAGCGGCGTCTCCACCACGTTCGCCTGGCATGGACTCTCCTCGTCTGCTCTCAGTTGCCGAAGTTGACTTCGGGGATGTCGGGCCAGGCCCCTCGGTAGACGTCCTCGGCCTCGTAGTCGGCCAAAGCGATCTCCTTGGCTCCGCTCTGGATGTCGTCCGCCAGGTTCAACCCGTTGTTCTTGATGATCTCCAGCTCGGGCTTGACCTCGGAACGGAACGCCGAATAACCACTGGAGGCGTCACCCGCCGCGGCCATGATCCTGTCGATCAACTGCTCGAAGTCATCGTCGAGCCCGACCATGGCCTGGGCCATGGACTCCGCGACGACACCCTTCTCATGTCCCTGCCAAGGATTGGCTTCGAGCTCGTCCACGAGACAACACCTCACTCTCACTTTCGACCGGCGGCCACGGACACTCCGTGGAGCGGTCGTACGTACGCACACGCGTGCCCCCGAACACCGGTCGACCCGTGGGGAGAGCCGTGTCTCCCACCTCGTACATGCGACCCTCGCAACACGCGAAAGGTTCGACGGAGATCCGCACACGACGCCACCCGACCGCGGTCGGCCGTACGGGTGGGATCCGAGGAGCCGGAGCCCGGAACGACGGAGGCATCGGTGCGGGACGCCCAGGGCCGCCCGGGGGCGGGATGGCCCGGGCGGGGCCTCCGGCGTTCACATCATCACCATGACGGGCGTCGAACACGGAACAAGAATAAATGCGAAAAATTCTCGGATTCGAATCCCGAACACATCGTCAATGGTTCGATCATATCGATGAACGCCGACCCCGCAACGAATGACCGATCGATGCATGGTCGGGAAATATGCGCCTGGGAACGGCCTCAGAAGGCACCGGTGCGCTCTCCGACGAATTGGAAGAGTCCCATACCCCAGGCGAAGATCGGCAGCATCGCGATGACGACGGCGATCTCCGCCCAGTTGAGCAACCGACGCAAAGAGGCCCTCGGCACGTCGGCCAGGCGGATGCAGCTGAGGATCCCCACCACCATGCCCACCAGGAGCACGGCCGGTGGAAGCCAGGGAGTGAGAATCGGATACTGACCGATTGTGGCCACACCGGCCGCACCCACACCCAGGACCCCGGCGATCCTCAGGGGCAGCACGTGCCGGATCCGGTCGAAGAGCCGCGAACGCATCAACAGCAGGGCCGACATCAGCGCACAGAGCAGCAGGTCCGGCAGCCCGTCCGCGTAGTAGGCCAGCAGCAGCATGACCGCACCCGAGCTCACCCCCGCACCCGTGATGATTCCCAGCAGCAGCCGGTCACTGTTGTCGAAGGTGTCCTCGAAGCGATCGGTGGAGACCTGACCCGAGCGGCCGACCTCGTAGTCCAGGCCGGACAACCCGCCCATCACCATCGCGCTCCTGGGCAGCACACCCACGCACAGGACCAGTGCCAGAGCCATGGAACGAACCCCCTGGACCGGTTCGACGAAGAGCCCGACCGTGACCAGAACACCCGTGGCCAGGGACAGGACGCCGAGGCCGGCGATATAGGCCAGGCCCGTTCTGTGCAGGGCCCAGCCGACGATCGCGACCAGAAGCGCCCCCGACAGGGCGAAGGCGCCCATGACGAGAGGGTCCGCCCCTGTGATCAACCGCCCGGCCGACAACGCGGTCACGGCGCCCCAGACGCAGGCCGCCGAGAACAACACGTGGGACACGGCGGGCAGTGGCCTCCGGGCGGCGTACACCATCACGGCCAGGGAGTACATCGTTCCGAGCGCGGCGACCGCCAAGTGGCCGGCGAACGGGCGCAGCCACATCATCAGAACGAGCATGAGCAGGGGTGCCACGGCCGAGACGATCACACCGAAGGAGAGCGTGGTCGTGAAGTTCCAGATCCACGCCTTCTCGTCGACCTCGTCCTCCACCGCACCACGCACGTCGTCCACGTTCTGGCGGCGCTCGGGCGTGCTACGCCGACTCAGTGTCAGGACGTCGCCGTCGTAGACCCCGGCACCCTCGAGGGGCTCATCGGCGTGGAGGGGGGCACCATCGATCGTGCTGAGTGTCCAGGAGCCCGGATCCGTACCGTCCTCCTCCGCGACACAGACATCGATGATGCGGGGCATCAGTGTCGCGACGGGAACCGTTCCCGGCAGGGCCAGGTCGGCCCATTTTCGAGGGCCGGTGACCGTGACTCGGCAGTATCCGCTCACACCAAGGATTCCTTTGTTCTCTGATCGGGGGAGGCCGCACTCGCACGGGGCCGACGACGAATGGGACCGTTCACGATGAACGCGACATTATCCTGAGCGTAGCCGGCCAGAGACCATTGCCCCCATCGGTGGACGGAAGAGAGAAAACTGTGGCGACCAGATCGGTCCCGCGGCCCACGCGCACCGCTCCCACACCCCCAGGCGACAAGCCCCTGGTCATGGCGACGCCGCCGCAGATACCGGAGAACGCACCCGCGGGGAGCTCCGGGGCGATGATCATCATGCCCATCATCACCGGGTCGGGTTCGCTCCTGATGTCGATCACCATGGGCCACCGACCGCTCATGGCGGTCGCCGGCGTCATGATCATGATCGCGAGCGTCATCGTGGGCATCATCATGTTCGTCTCGCAGTACAACGGGCCGCGCAAGCGCATCCGTGAGCAGCGGGAACGCTACCTCGACTACCTCGATCAGCTGAGGGAGATCATTCGAGAGGTCGTCTCGACCCAACGGGCCGACAACGCGTTCCGTCATCCCGCACCGGAGCATCTCGTTGATCCCGCCCGCTCACGGACACGCAGGTGGGAGCGGAGAGCGAGCGACCCGGACTTCCTCGAACTGCGTGCGGGCACCGGTATGCGTCCTCTGGCCCGCCGCCTACAACTCAAGGTCGACACGTCGAACCCCCTGGTGGTCTACGACCCCGTCTGTCAGGGCGCCGCCGAACAACTGATCGACCTGTACGCGCAAGTGCCGGAGATGCCGCTCGTCCTCCCCTTGAGGGACCATGGCGTCATCTCGATCGTGGGGGATCGAGAGGCCGGGCGTGGGCTCGCCCGATCACTCGTAGCGCAGATGGCGACCTTCCACGCCCCGCACGACCTACGCGTGGGGGTGGTCCGCGACAACAGACTCCGGGCGCAATGGGAGTGGTTGAAGTGGCTTCCGCACAACACCTTCGATGAGGCCAAGGACGGACCGTTCGCGGCCCGCTTCGTCAGTGGCAACACGATGCAGATGGCCGAACTGTTGGCCGAGGAGATCGAATCCCGCACCGTCGACCTGCAACGACGACGTCAGACGGCCCCAGGGCCGGGCACGAGGCGTCTGGTCATCGTGGTGGACGGCGAACATCAGTCGACGCTCTCCGGTCTCCAGGCCGAACCTCCCGTCACCTCCCTGGCGGACCTGGGGATCCACGTGATCGCCCTGGTGAGTGAACGCCGAGAGGAGCCGGAAGGGGTCGACCTGAGGCTGAGGATCGACGCGGACGGTGCTCTGACCGAGGAGACCGAGCTCTCCGGGGAGCCGAAGGAAGGCGAGCGCAGCCCGTTGGAGGGCGTCGCCGACCGCTCCAGCGTCGGCGGTCTGACCACGCTGGCCAGGATTCTCGCACCGTTCGGCATCATGGCCGCCGACAGCGACGACGCGATGCACTCGACCGTCGGTCTGCCGGAGATCCTCGGGGTGCCGGACGTGGCCTACCTGGACACTCGCACGACATGGCGGCCGCGAAGCACGGGTGACTACCTCAGGGTGCCCATCGGTGTGGGGCCCCAGGGCAACGTCGTACTACTGGACCTGAAGGAATCCGCCTTCGGCGGTATGGGACCGCACGGACTCGTCGTGGGCGCCACCGGCTCGGGCAAGTCCGAGATGCTCAGGACGATGGTGGCGTCGCTGGTGATCAACCACGACCCGGAACATCTCGCACTGCTTCTCGTGGACTTCAAGGGCGGTGCGACCTTCGCCGACACCGACCGTCTCCCGCACAGCGCGGGGCTCATCACCAACCTGGCCGACGATGATTCGCTGGTCCTGAGGTTTCGTGAAGCCACCTTCGGAGAGCTGACGCGTCGACAACAGGCGCTCAAGGACGCCGGCAACCTGCCCAACCTCCACGCGTACGAGGCGGCCCGGGAGAACGATCCGGCGCTGAAGCCGATGCCTCACCTGTTGATCATCATCGACGAGTTCTCTGAGCTGCTCACGGCCCACCCGGACTTCGCCGAACTGTTCGTGGCCATCGGTCGTATCGGACGCTCGATCGGGGTGCACCTGCTGCTGGCGACCCAGCGGCTGGAACCCGGAAAGATCAAGGGCCTGGAGTCCCACCTTTCCTACCGTGTGGGGCTTCGCACCTTCTCCGAGGCGGAGAGTCGCGAGGCGATCGGGGTGGGCGACGCGTACCACCTGCCCCCGGAGCCCGGATCGGGCTACCTCAAGGTGGACACCTCGGTGTTCGAGCGTTTCAAGGCCGCCATGGTCTCGCAGCCCTACGTTCCTCCGAATCCGGAGGAGGAGGAGAGCGAGAAGGAGGTGCCGATCCTGCCTCTGCTGTCCTACAACGGCCTGGACCGGGCGATGGGTACGGGAACCTCACTCTTGGCGTCGCTGACGGAGTCGTTGCGTGCGGGGAACAAGGGGTCCGGAGCCGACGAGCAGGAGGAATCCCGAACCACCCTCCAGGTCACCATCGACCGCATCGTCGACTCGGGGGCCGATCGCGTCCGTCCGGTCTGGTTGCCTCCACTGCCCGAGATCCTCACCTTCGACACCGTGCTCGAACGTATGGGCGAGGGGATGACCCCGGGAGCAGAAGGCGTCGAACCGGACCCCTCCGAGGTTCGCGCGATCCTCGGTCTGACCGACATTCCGCGGGAACAGAAGGTGGTGCCCACCGAACTGGACTTCACCGGAGGCGAGAGCAACATCGTCCTCCTGGGCGGCCCCCAGGCGGGTAAGTCGACGCTGTTCCGTACCCTGATCGCGGGTATGGCCTGGCGCTATCCGCCCGGACGCGTGGCTCTGTACGCGATCGACTACGGCGGTGGTGCGCTCCAGGCGATGGAGGGGCTTCCCCACGTGGCCGGTGTGGCCGGCCGGACCGATCCCGAGCGGGTACAGCGCGTACTGGTCGACGTCAGAACCCAACTGGACCGACGTCAACAGCTCTTCCGTAAGCACCGGCTCGACTCTCCGGCGGCGCTGCGCAAGGCCAGGGCCGAGGGCAAGGTACCCCGAAGCACCATCGGTGACATCTTCCTCCTGATCGACGGTTGGGCCGCGGTCCGCGAGGACTTCGAGGAAGCCGACGAGCTCCTGATGGACATCGCCACGCGCGGTCCGTCCCTCGGCATTCACAGCATCCTCTCCGGAGCATCGAACACCCAGATCCGATCTCGGCTCCAGGCTCTCTTCGGCGGGCGACTCGAGCTGCGGTTGAGCGACCCGATGGACTCCGGCCTCGGCCGTAGGGTCGCCGATACCCTGCCCAAGGACCGACCGGGTCGAGGTCTGCGTGCCGACGAACGCCAGTTCCAGGTGGCGCTGCCCCGTGTGGACGGCATCACTCGTACCGAGGACATCACCGACGGAATCCAGGACCTCATCAAACGGGTCAAGGACCGCTGGCCACAGAAAGCGGTCCAGGGCGTCAAGACCCTTCCGGAGAAGGTGGACCTGGAGCGTCTGCTCAAGGGCCACAAGATGACCGGCCGCCGCAACGAACTGGTCCTCGGGCTGGCCGAGAGCACGCTGAGTCCCACACTCACCAACCTGGCCAAGGATCCGCACCTGGTCGCCTTCGGCGATCCCAAGAGCGGAAAGAGCACCTTCCTCCGAGGGATGGTCAAGCAGATCACCCAGCGTTCCTCGGAGGAGATCGGGGTGGTGATGGTCGACTTCCGCCGCAGCCACCTGGAATTGGTCCCGCAGGAACACCTGCTCTCCTACTGCACCAACGTCGAGCAGACCGCGGCGGTGGCCAAGAGCCTGGCGAAGTCCCTCAAGGAGCGACTGCCCGGGCCCGATATCACCCCGCGACAATTGCGCGAACGGAGTTGGTGGAAGGGGCTGGACCTGTACATCGTGGTCGACGACATGGACATGTTGGGCACTCGGAACAACCCGTTGGCCGCGTTGACCCCGTTCATCTCCCAGGGTTCCGACCTGGGCCTGCACCTGGTCGTCGCCCGACGCACCGGTGGCGCGGGCCGGTCCCTGTTCGAACCGGTGATGCAGGCGCTGAACGAAATGGCCACGCCCGGCGTCCTATTCTCCGGTGACCGCAGGGAGGGCCGGATCTCCAACGGCATCGCCTCGAAGGAACTGCCACCCGGGCGCGCTCAGCTCGCTCTGCGCGGGCGACGACCAGAACTCCTCCAGGCCGGTTGGAGCGATCCACCGGCGTGACATCGAGCCGACAGAAAGGAAACTTCCGAACCGGGTTTCGGTGAGGAACCATCGGTCCGCCGTCGGACGCGACACAGTCCTCACACGACGCCCCGAGCCCTGACGTTCGGTGACCGGAACCGGAAAGCGACACCGCCGATGGCACCCCGGACCGCGATCGGAAGGATGGGGCTCGTTGACCCTTCCAGGCCTGAGTGGCTATCGTCCACCAGGGTCGACAGAAAGGGCGTCGACCCGCACCGCCCTGCCCCCGCCCCATACGTCGATATCTCCGTTTCTCCTGAAGGATGAAAGAGCATGAGCAGCGACCATCTCGATTTTTCGAACGTCAACGCCATGGGCGAGGGCAGCCAGGGAACCCTCGACCAGGCCGACGGCATGACCCAGGACATCAGGAACCTCGTCGGCGACATCGAGGGGATCCCTGACGGACTCCGCGGCCCCGAGGCTCCCTTCAGCGCGGCCGGGAGCAGCCTGGTCGAAGCCTTCGGCGGGCTGGTCACCTGGTGCCAGTCGAACGGCATGAACCTGTCGGACGCCCAGACCGAACTGAACCGGATCACCAGCGAGGCGGAGGAGACCTACGCCGCCGCCGGCGCGGAGATCGACCCCCTCGCTCGTGGTGTGAACGGCTGACCCCTCCCCGTCAGACGAGACAGTTCGGAAAACAGAAAGTAGACGACTATGTCGGACCAGCATTACAGCAGGATCAGCAGCATGGAGAACACCTCCATGGACCTCTCCGACGCACACGGGCGTTTCCAGAATATTATGGATGCGCTTATGAGCACGGCCGACAACACTTTCAAGTCCTGGGAAGGCGCCGGCCGGGAAACGGCCATGTCCACCAACGATGACTTCCAGAACAAATACGAAGAGGTCCAGGCGGCATTCTTGAATCTCGTCGGATCCAACGACGAGGTCATCGAGAAGATGCAGGGTCTGCACTCGAACCTCGAAAACATCTTCCTCCGGTAAACTCACTGACGATGTCCACCGCAGCCCCCTCTTCAACGCCCCCGGCCGACCCTGATCCTCAACTCCCCGAGGCGTTCCACTACACGCCGGACGAGGAGAAGTACGTCCTGCAGGCGGACGCTCTGCGGCATCGGCAGTTGCGCTCGGCCCTGCTGTACGGGTCCAGTCGCTACTGGCGTCGTCGCCAGCGGGTGTGGCCCGCGGTGATCGGGGGACTCATCCTCACCGCTCTGGTCTGTGGGGTCATCGCCCTCATCGGAGCCTTCGACCGGCAGCAGGAGGTCAACGAGCAACGAGGGATCGGCCAGTTCCGAGACCAATCGGCCTCGATCCCGGTTCTCGACGCCCCCCTGCTGCCGGATCACCACTGACCCGTCCTCAACCATCCACCACGAACAGGGGGTCGATCCCTCGTGTCCGACTCCGCACCCGCTCCCTCCTGGGCTCCCGGGTATAACGTCGCCGAGCAGCTGCGCCAAGGGAATCGCGCCAGGATCGTGCGCGCCACGCGCACGACCAGCGGTGCCGACGTCGTACTCAAGGTGCTTTCCTCCCAGGCCGGACGCAACGAGCTCGACCGACTGCGTGAGCTCAGTGGAGTCCCGGGGGTCGTGCCCCTGCTGGACGCGGGTGCCACCACCACAGGCGACATGTTCGTGGTCCTGCCCTATTACCGTGATGGTTCCTTCGCGGACATGCTCGCCCGCATGGGCCCTGCGCCCATCGAGGAGGCCGCCGGGGTCGCCAGGAGCATCTCCGTCGCCCTGGGGTCCCTCCACGCCAGAGGCCTGACGCACAACGATGTCTCGCCGGGCAACATCCTGCGCGCGGGGCGCACCCCGGTACTGAGCGGTTTCGGTTCCGTGCAGCCTGCGGGGCGACCCTTGCCTTCCCCGCCCGCCAACACCGAGGCGTTCCTGCACGCTCCACCCGAAGCACTGCGCGGGCAACCTCTCGGACCCATGTCCGACGTCTACCGGCTCGCCTCCACCGTGTGGACGATGCTGGTGGGTCGTGCTCCCTTCTCTTCGACCGACGGTAGCCCCTTCGACCCGCACACCTACGCGGATCGGGTTTTCAACGAGACTCCGCCACCGGTCTCCCGCCAGGACGTCTCGCGCAAGATCCGCGGCGTCCTGACACGGGCCCTCGCCAAGCAGCCCGAAGAGCGTTACCCGACCACCGCCGAGTTCAGCGCGGCGTTCGAGCAGGCCCGCACCTCGCGACCGGCGACCACGGTCGCCGGGTCCACCGGCGGCAACTTCCCACCGACCGAGCATGCGGGCACCGGCGGGCAGGCGTCCCGGCCTCCCACGGGGCCCCGGCCACCTCTGAGTGGTCCGCAGACCCCTCCCACGCGCACACCCGCACCACCCTCCGGACCCCAGTCCTCCCTGAGCGGCGCACAAAGACCATCCACGGAACCAGGACGACAGCTCGCTCCCTCTCCCTCCGTCTCGGGGGCGGACTCCTGGTTCCCCCCGGAACCGGGGGAGGTCTCCCCTGTCCAGCACACCACCGGGGGCGACTCGCTGTCCCGGTTGGAGAGCACCGGTCGGCTCCGACACCCCGCGCGTGAACTCCCGACCCCTGAGGAACGAGAGAGGCAGGGGGCGGTCCCCCTCGACTCACCGAACACCACAGCGGACATCGCGATGGCCCGACTGCGCGGCCAGGAGATCTCTCCCTTGGTGCTCTGGTCGCGGCTGGAGGGATGGACCGGCGACGCCGAGGATGCCTACCTTCCGGTGGACGAGGTGACCGCGAACCAGAACCCCGAGTCGGAATGGAACCCCTCGGTCTCCGACGACCCCACGCAGCCTCGTTGGCGTGAACACCTGCACATCGCGGTGACGGTCTGCGGCATCCTCCTGGTCACGGTCGTGGCCGGCGCGTTCGCCGCGACGGGCTCGCCCGAGCCGGTGACCGCGGCCGCTGAGGAGCAGACCGAGGTGGAACCGGTCGAGGAGGCTCCCGCGGAACCGGTGGCCCAACCTTCACCGTTGCCCGAGGTGACCCCCGCTTCCCAGGTGAGCCTGGACGACACCCTCAGCGCCGTCACCGTCACCTGGACGGACCACACCGGCGGCACGGGTTCCTACTTCGTGGTCGGCGGTCGACAGGGACATGACCTCCTGACCCTCGCGCGGACGGGGCCGGGGGCGATGACCGCACAGATCCCCACGGACGACACCCAGGCCGAGTACTGCTTCGTCGTGGTCGCCGTCGACGGTGGATCCGCGCCTTCGGACGAGGTCTGCACCACACGGGCCGCCGAACGCGCCGCCGAGGCCGAGCGCCTTGCGGAGGAGGAGGCCGAGGCGGAGGAAGAGGAGGAGGAAGAAGAAGAGGACGAAGAGGATGCGGCTCCTTCACCCTCGCCGTCACCGAACGCCGGGGACTGAGCCCGAGATGCCGTCTCCAGCCCCCGTGCGGATAACGTGAGGACGCAGGAGAACCATCTCGTACCGCCGGTGATCACACGTCCCGTACCGGTTCTTCGACCCCCTCTTCCCGGAAAGGCGACCCGATGCGGCGTATCCTCGCCCTGACCACGGCCGTCTGTCTGCTCGGCGCGACGGCCTGTGACTCCTCCTCGGGATCCTCCGAAGCGGCCCCGGAGACGGTGGAGGACCTCGCCGAGGAGGGGCTGGTCGGGCTGGCGCTCATCCACCGAGGCTTCGAGGGCGCAGATCCGGAGACCGAGCAGGTGCTCGTCTTCCACGACGCGGACACGGGCGCCCCCCTGCAACGGATCGAGCTGCCTGACGGCGCCGTGGATCCGATGGCACCGGAGGTGCCCGTACACGGCCGCTTCTCCGACGACTGGCAGTACTTCGCCTTCACCACGAAGGAGTCCAACGCGGTACATCTGGCGGTCCTCACCGAACCGGAGGACGCGGAGGACGAGGAGATCGAGGGGTTCTCCTACCAGCCGGTCGAGACGATCGCCGCGGGCCAGGGTGAGACCCTGTCGGAGCCGCTGATCCACGGGGAACGTCTGTGGTACGTCGCCGGGAACGGGGAGGGGCAGCCGCCCCAGGTCATGTCGGTGCCGTTGGAGGCCCCGCAGGGGACCCCCAACCAGGAGGGCAGCCTGGCCCTGGGCGAGGGCCAGCGCCCCAGTGACTGGGCGATCACCCCTGACGGTTCCCTGCACATCCGCAACAGTGTGCCGACCCAACAGGTGGCCGGCGGGGAGGGCGACCTCGTGGTGCGAGCGACCAACGGCACCGTCGTCAACGCCACCCTGACCACCGGAGGCCGGCAGTGGCAGACCTTCGACGACGCGACGGTGTGGGGTGGGGACCACGCGTTGTTGCGCACCGACGGCGGTGGCGACGGCGCACCCCAGGGTGTGCTCCTGCTGACGCTGGAGGACCAGGGATACTCGACCACCCCGTTGGCCGAGGACGAGGACGCCCCGGTGGTGCAGTTCGCTCCCTCCGCGGAACGTGACGCGGTCCTGCTCCAGACCGAAGCGGCATGGTTCCGGGTCGACATGGCGGACGGTGAGGTCGCCGAGGCAGAGGAGCTCTTCCCGCGTTTCCACGACGCTTCCATGGACGGATGGCCACTGCTGGTGCGGTGGTCCCAGGAACCACCCGCCGATCCGAGCGCGGAGCCCTCGCAGAGCCCCACTTCCTGACCCCGGGCCTGTCCTGCACGTGCCGGCAGTACCGCACGTGGTCGCGGCGTGCCGTGATCCCCTGTGGTCTCGGACTTTCCGTTCACGTCGCACACGGACGACGCGGCACGATCCACCGTCCGCTCCTCCGCGACCACCACCGCTCCGGGGACCGTGGTGGGAACCGGGGCATCGAGCGGGTTCCAGGACGCGCCCCCGGCCCCGATCCACCACTCCGCGTTCTCGGTCGGGTCGACGTTCGGGTGCGGGGGATCGTCCTCGGTTCCCCAACGAGCCAACCCCACATCGACCGGTCCACGGTCCGGACCCGGTCCCGGGTCGGCCGGCCTCGGACACACCGGGTGCTCCGTCGTGCGCGAAGCCGGCCAGGGACGGCTATAACGTGAAATCCCAGGACCGAATCCCGGAGAGGACTCCGAACATGGCGACGCAGGACCGACGGCGCGGCTCCATAGCCGCCCTCACCTCGCTGATCGAGAGCACCCGTTCCCTGGCGCGGGCCTCCACCGTGTTCGGTGACCCGGTCACCTCCGGTGCGACCACGGTGGTGCCGGTGGCTCGGATCACCTCGATCAACACCATCGGGGGAGGCACCGGCCGGTTCCCCCTGTCGGGCGGGGACGGCGGCGGGGGCGTGGGGCTGGTCCGCGCGCGTCCCTCCGGTTTCCTCGTGGTCACACCCGACGCCGTGTCCTTCCGGGCCATCCGGCAGCCGGCCACCAAGCTGGTCCTGCCCCTGGCCGCGGTCACCGCGCTGGCCGCGGCGCGGATCGTCACCGTCTCCGTACGCGAGTCGCGCCGGCGCAGGCGCGTCGAGGCGGCCCGGGCCGCGGCGGAGCAACAGCACGTCTGAGAAATTCTCCGGCCACGGCCCGTGATGTGACGTGCGCCGTGGCCGATCGCGGTTTCCTCGGATAGCGTTTGCCGGGCTTTCAGCAGCACGGTTGTTCGGGGGGCGCCCGTTGTCCGGGGTCATGGTCGGTTTCGGAGTCATCGCCAGCGTGGTCGCCATCGGCTACATGCTCGGCCGTCTTTCCCTTCTGGGACCCGGAGCCCGGGAACTTCTCAGTCGGCTCGCGTTCTACGTGGCGAGCCCCGCCCTGCTGTTCACGATCCTGGCCCGCACGGACCTGTCCGTCCTGTTGTCGCCGCCGGTGCTGGTGAGCGTCCTCAGCGTCGTGGTCGTGGCCCTGCTCTTCCTCGCCATCGGGGTGCTCCGTCGGTGGGGTGTGGGGCGCACGACCGTGGGCGTGCTGGGCTCCTCCTACGTCAACGCGGGCAACCTCGGCATCCCGATCTCCGCGTACGTCCTCGGCGACGCGTCGCTGGTCGCCCCCATCCTGCTGTTCCAGCTCCTGGTGCTGGCTCCGGTCTCGCTGACCGTCCTGGACCTGAACAACGGGCGTGTGCGCGGGTTCTGGCCGGTGCTGCGCCGCTCCCTGGGCACCCCGGTGCGCAACCCCGTGGTGATCGCCTCGCTGGCGGGCGTCGCCGTGTCCGCCTCCGGCTGGGTGCCGCCCGCGCCGTTGATGGAACCCTTCGACCTCGTCGGCGGGATGGCGGTCCCCTCGATGCTGCTGGCGTTCGGGATCTCGCTGCACGGCAGCGCCCTGCCCGGCCGTACCGGTCCCGACCAGGCCCCGGTGCTGCTGGCGGTGGCGTTGAAGTCGGTGGGCCAGCCCTTGGCCGCCTGGGCCTTGGGCGCTCTGGTCTTCGGCATGGACGGTGCCTCCCTGTTCGCGGTGGTCGTCCTGGCCGCACTGCCCACCGCGCAGAACGTGTTCAACTACGCCACCCACTACCGCACCGGCGAGACCCTGACCCGCGAGGTGGTCCTGCTGACCACCTTCCTCACCGTCCCGGTCCTGCTGGTCGTCACCCTGCTGCTGGGGTGACCCCGGTCCGTGCGAAGCGGCGACGCTCACCGACGGACCCACGCCGATGGACCCGGGACGGACGGTGCCCTGCGCGGCGACGGCGACGAGGTTCTCCGTCCTCCGGCCCTGCGGGGAGGGTCCGCGCCCCGGCGAGGACTACAGCAGGCTGCACCACGGAAGGGTCGTGCGCGCCAGTGACCGGACGGGGTCCGGATTCCTAGCGTTGAGGGCAGATCGACACGACCCTTTCACGGAGCCCCGATGCGACCACATCCCCGCACGTTCACCGCCTGTCTGGCCGCAGGCCTGGCCTTGGCGCCCCTGCTCATCGCGGCACCGGCCGCCCACGCGGCGAGCCCCGAGCAGACCCCCGCGGCACCGCCCTCCCCCGAGGCCGTGCAGGAGTTCGTCGACACCCGCGTCGCCGAACTCCTGGACGAACACGGTGCGCCCGGCGTGGCCCTCACCGTGGTGGCGGACGGCGAGGAGCTGACCTCCGCGGCCCACGGCGTGGCCGACCTGGCCGAGGGCACGCCCCTGGACGCGCGGGAGCACGGTTTTCCCACCGCCTCGGTGGCCAAGTCCTTCACCGCGGTGGCCGTCCTCCAGCTCGCCGAGCAGGGTGACCTGGACCTGCACGAGGACGTCAACACCTACCTGCCCGAGGAGATGCGGCTCCCCGACACCCACCCCGGGGAGCCGGTCACCCTCCACCACCTGCTCACGCACACGGCGGGCTTCGACGAGCGGACCGAGTTCGAGGACCCCGCGGACGTGGAGGGCCGTCGTGACCTGGAGGAGTTCCTGCGGGACGTCACCCCCGAGCGCATCTTCGCGCCCGGCCGGTACCCCGCCTACTCCAACTACGGGAGCGGGTTGGCCGGTTTCGTGGTGCAGGAGGTGAGCGGCGCGCCGTTCGAGGAGTACGTGGAACGGAACGTGTTCGCTCCCCTGGGCATGAACCGCTCGGAGTTCGGTCAGCTGCACGAACTGGAGGACCACCACGTCCTGGCGACCTCGCACGGCGTCGACGGTGCGCCCCTGGCCCAGGACCACCTGCCCCTGGTGCCCGCCGGAGGCGCGGTGACCACCACCGGGGACATGGGCCGGTTCATGCTCGCGCTCCTGAACGGCGGCGCGTTGGACGGTGAGCGCGTGCTCGACGACGCGTCGGTGGAGTCGATGCTCGGCCGACGGTTCGAACACCACCCCGACGCCACCTCCCTGGGTTACGGCACGTACGAGTGGCGCGCGGGAGCGCAGCCGGGTATCGGCCACGGCGGTGACCTGGACGGACTGCACACCGGCTACCTGCTGTTGCCCGAGTCGGACACCGGGGTGTTCGTCGCGGTGAACGGCGACGACACCGACCCCGAGGCCGCCGACAGCCCCCTGCACGATCTGCGCTTCACCGTGCTGAACGCCTTCGCCGACACGTTCGCCCCCGTCGAGCGGCCGTCGGCCGAGGCCGATCCCGGTGCCGACCTGGACGCCTACACCGGCACCTACATCACCACCCGCCGGCCCGCCGAGGGCAAGCTGCGCCTGCTGACCCTGTTCGACAACCTCACCGTCCGCGACGCCGGGGACGGGTCCCTGAGCACGAGCGGCCTCATGGCCTCCGACGAACGCCTGCTCCCGGCCGGGGACCACGTCTTCGTCGGAGAGGACAGCGGTGAGCGCCTGTTCTTCGACGTCGAGAACGGCCGCGCCGACGCCCTGTACCTGGACGCCAACCCCACCAACGCCTACGACCGGACCGCCCCTCTCGCCGGTCCCGCCCTCCACCTGATCGCCGCGACCGCCGCCTTGGCCCTGCTGCTCACCGGTGTCCTGCGGTTCCGTCGGCCGGTCGGAGCGGCCCAGGTGGTCGCGGCGGTCTCCGGGTCCCTGACCTCGATCGCCTGCCTGGTGGGCACCGGCCTGGTCGCCTACGCCCTCATGGACATGGGCCGGATGCGCGCGTGGCTGTTGAGCGACTCCGTCACCCTCACCCTGCCGTTCGCCCTGGCCGTGCCGCTGCTGTCGGTCACCCTGGTCATGGGGGTCCGGGCCTGGCGTGAGGGCTGGTGGGGGCCGGTCCGGCGGGTCCACTACTCACTGATCCCCCTGGCCGCGGCCGTGGTCGTCGCGGTGGCGTTCCACTACCACCTGGTGTGGCCGCTGGGCTGATCACCGCCCGAACGACTCGGCGGAACCCACAAAATGCGCGGGCAAAGGTTGGTCATGCCCCCGTAACGGGAACACTCCCCCGTAGGGTCCGCCCCCACCCCCTTGGGGGACGGGCCCGTCCACGTCGGCGTGGCGCACCACGCGAAGGGGCCGGCGCACCTCGGTGCACCGGCCCCTTCGGTCTGCCGGGGTCGACGTTCGCGACCCGCGGTGGGGCGCCGCGACCACGCGGCACCCCGCAGCGCGGGGGCGTGCGGTTCAGGCGCCGTCGGAGGGTGCCACCAGGCTCCCCGGGGAGCCGCCGGGGCGGGAGCGCACGGAACGCGCCGCCACGGCGCGGGCCCCGAGGGTTCCCGGCCACGGCCGCAAGGAAGCGGAGGCCCCGGGGACCAGGGCCTCCCGTCCTTCTACCCCCAGGCCAGCGCGGTCAGCTCGGGGTCCTCCAGTGCGGTGCCGATGTCGCGCAGGACCTTGGAGCCCAGCTCGCCGTCGACCAATCGGTGGTCGAAGGAGAGCGACAGGGTGGTGACCTTGCGGATCTTCAGCTTCCCCTTGTGGACCCAGGGCATGTCCCGGATCTGCCCGAAGGCGAGGATGGCGGCCTCACCCGGGTTGAGGATCGGGGTTCCGGCGTCCACCCCGAACACACCGACGTTGGTGATGGTGATGGTGCCGCCCGACAGGTCGGCGGGACCGGTCTTGCCCGAACGCGCCGTGTCGGTGAGCCGCTTCAGGGACGCCGCCAGTTCCGGAAGGGTCTGGGCGTCGGCGTCCTTGATGTTGGGCACCACCAGGCCGCGTTCGGTGGCGGCGGCGATCCCCAGGTTCACGTAGTTCTTCACCACGATCTCCTGGTTCTCCTCGTCCCAGGAGGAGTTGACCTCGGGGTGTCGGCGGATCGCCATGAGCAGGGCCTTGGCCACCAGCAGCAGCGGCGACACCTTGACGTCGGCGAAGTCCGGACGCTCGCGCAGGCGGGCGACGGCCTTCATGGTCCGGGTGACGTCCACCTGGAGGAACTCGGTGACGTGCGGGGCGGTGAACGCGCTGTTCACCATGGCGGCGGCGGTGTACTTGCGGACGCCCTTGATGGGCACCCGCCGCTCACGTTCACCGCGGTCCGCCACGACCGCGGTCTCCGGTGCCGTCGTGGTCTCCGTGGCCGGTGCCTGAAGCGCCTCGGCGGCGGCGCGCACGTCCTCGCGGGTGACGACGCCGCCCTCACCCGTGGGTGTCACGGTCGCCAGGTCCAGCCCCAGGTCCTTGGCGAGCTTGCGCACCGGCGGCTTGGCCAGGGGGCGGCCCGAGGGACCGGAGGCGGGCGCCGGGCCGGAGGGCACGGCCACCACGGCCGGAGTGGGTGCGGCCGGGGCGGGTGCCGC
>NZ_QOCZ01000094.1 GCF_018207095.1 Nocardiopsis sp. MG754419
GGCGATCTGGCACAACTGGCTGATCGGTGCCCCGGTCAAACGGTCGTTGATCGCTTACGACCACTGACCAGGGCACACATTTCCCCATCAACGATCTAGCGGCGTTCCCGGACCGTCGCGATGATCTCGGCGACCGCCTCGTCGACCGGCACCCCGTTGTTCTGGGTGCCGTCCCGGTAGCGGAAGGACACCGCGCCCTTGCTGATGTCCTCGTCACCGGCGAGCAGCATGAAGGGCACCTTCTGCTTCTGGGCGTTGCGGATCTTCTTCTGCATCCGGTCGTCGCCGGCGTCCACCTCGGCGCGGATCCCCTCCGCCCGCAGCTTGGCCTGCACCTCCTGCAAGTAGGGCACGTGCTCGTCGGCGATGGGGATGCCCACCACCTGGACGGGGGCCAACCACGCCGGGAACGCGCCCGCGTAGTGCTCCAGCAGCACCGCGAAGAACCGTTCGATGGAGCCGAACAGGGCGCGGTGGATCATCACCGGCCGCTGTCGGGTGCCGTCGGCCGCGGTGTACTCCAGGTCGAAGCGCTCGGGCAGGTTGAAGTCGACCTGGATCGTGGACATCTGCCAGGTACGGCCGATGGCGTCCTTGGCCTGCACCGAGATCTTCGGGCCGTAGAAGGCCGCGCCGCCCGGGTCCATGACCAGTTCCAGGCCCTGCTTCTCGGCGGCCTCGCGCAGGATGCCGGTGGCCTCCTCCCAGACCTCGTCCTCGCCGATGTACTTCTCCGGGTCCTTGGTGGACAGCTCCAGGTAGAAGTCGTCGAGACCGTAGTCGCGCAGCAGGTCCAGCACGAAGGTGAGCAGCGAGTCGAGCTCGCCCGCCATCTGCTCCTTGGTGCAGTAGATGTGCGCGTCGTCCTGGGTGAAGCCGCGGGCGCGGGTCAGACCGTGCACCACACCGGACTTCTCGTACCGGTAGACGGTGCCGAACTCGAACAGACGCAGCGGCAGCTCACGGTAGGAACGCCCGCGCGCGTCGAAGATGAGGTTGTGCATCGGGCAGTTCATCGGCTTCAGGTAGTAGTCCTGACCGCCGTCGAGCTGCATGGGGGGGTACATACCGTCCGCGTACCAGTCCAGGTGCCCCGACTTCTCGAACAGGGTGCTCTTGGTGGCGTGCGGGGAGTAGACGAACTCGTAGCCGCTCTCCTCGTGGCGCTTGCGCGAGTAGTCCTCCATGACCCGGCGGATGATGCCGCCGCGGGGGTGGAAGACCGCCAGACCGGAACCGATCTCGTCCGGGATGGAGAACAGGTCGAGTTCGGAGCCGAGCTTGCGGTGGTCGCGCTTCTCGGCTTCCTCCAGGAAGGTCAAGTACGCCTTGAGGGCGTCCTTGTCCTCCCAGGCGGTCCCATAGACGCGCTGCAGCTGCGGGTTGGTCTCCTTGCCGCGCCAGTAGGCGGCGGCGGTGCGCATCAGCTTGAACGCCGGGACGACCTTGGTGGTGGCCACGTGCGGGCCGCGGCACAGGTCCTTCCAGCACAGTTCGCCGGTGCGCGGGTGGATGTTGTCGTAGATGGTGAGCTCACCGGCACCGACCTCCGCGGAGGCGCCCTCGGCGGCCTCGGCGGCACCGCCCTTGAGACCGATCAGTTCCAGTTTGTAGGGCTCGGTGGCGAGTTCGGCGCGGGCCTCGTCGTCGGAGACGACCCGGCGGTCGAAACGCTGCCCCTGCTTGATGATCTGCTGCATCTTCTTCTCGATGCTCTTGAGATCGGCGGGGGTGAAGGGCTCGGCGACGTCGAAGTCGTAGTAGAAACCGTTCTCGACGGGCGGGCCGATGCCCAGCTTGGCCTCGGGGAAGAGCTCCTGGACGGCCTGGGCGAGGACGTGCGCGGTGGAGTGGCGCAGGATGGCCCGCCCCTCCTCGGAGTCGATCGCGATCGGCTCGACGGTGTCGCCCTCGGCGAGCTCCCAGGTCAGGTCGCGGGGTTCGCCGTTGACCAGAGCGGCGATCACGGTCCGACCGTCCGCCTCCAGCGCCTGCCCCGCGGTGGTCGTGGCCGCCACCGCACGCGGGGTTCCGGCGAGGGTGATGTGCAGCTCAGACGCGGCGGACACGGTGACTCCTAGGGATACGTCGATGTCGTGGGTACACACGGCGGCCGCCGATGTCGGCGGCCTGGTGTTTCGCCATCGATGCTATCGGCTTCGGGGTGGGGTCGCCGCGTGGTCCACAGGGCCGGGTGAGGGCGTGCGCGCGGGACGCCGCACCGCTCGGGAGACACGATCGGACGCCGATTCCAGGACGAACCCTCGCGATTCGGTCGGTGGATTCGGCCGTGGTCCCACCGACCCCGCATGGCCCCGCAGGGGAAGCGGATCGCCCCTCTGAGGGGCTGATCTGTCATGAAACGTCGTCTTTCCCCTGGTTTTTCTCAGGTTCGGCGCCCGACCATTGATCCGCCACCCGAGATCGGTGAGAATCGGCAGACGCCCGACCTCGCCCCGTGTATGACCCGAATGCCATCAGAAGCATCGACCGAATACTGTGAGCGCATGTCACCGAGTCCTTCCGACGGACCTCCGGCCCCGGAGACATCCCCCGGTCACCGAGCCCGCCTACGCCGGTGGCGACGGCTTCGGGTGCGGCTGCGCCTCTTCCGACGGCACATGCACACTCACCCTGTCCTGCACCTGCCCTGGCGACTCCTGGTGGGGACGGTGGGAACGGTCGTGGCCCTCGCCGGGATCGTCATGTTGGTGGTCCCGGGCCCCGGGATCGCCTCGATCCTCCTGGGACTGCTCATCCTCAGCACCGAGTTCCGCTGGGCCCGGCGGTTACTGCATCCGGCGAAGGTCTGGGCGGTACGCGCAGAGCGCTGGGCGATGCGGCTCAAGGACGACTACCTGAGGCGCTTGCGGGAGCGTCGGGCCGCACGCAGGGCCGCACGCCGCCCCGCGGCCGAGGAATAGGCGGGGATCTTTCCCGGTGTCGACCGACACCGAAACCACGCTTCGGTGGCAAAGACCCACGTTGCTCGGGCTTGAGCGGACCAAAACCCAAAAAGAAGAGCCGGATCCGTGCGATACGGATCCGGCTCTTCGATGTTGTGGGCGATACTGGACTCGAACCAGTGACCTCATCGGTGTGAACGATGCGCTCTAGCCAACTGAGCTAATCGCCCTCGCGGGCTGCTGCCCCGTCCGGCCTCGTCGGCCTGACAAGAAAAACTTTAGCGCATGTTCGGGGGTGCTGTGCGCACCCGAGTCCGCCCAGCGGACGCATGGGTGTGTGATCGAGGTCACATTACGCCGTTCGCGTTCCCCCACAAGGGGCCGTCTTCGGCCGCGATCCCCGTATTGAGTAGGAGTTCCCGACTTCGTGGACCCTCCCAGGACGACCGCGAATTGACCTTCGCGTGACGCGGGCCACTCATCATGGGGAAATCTTTGGTTTCCCCTGGTCATTACAGTGACGAAGGATCGTGGTGCCGCCCCGCGGCGCGCTGGACCCGCTGGGCGGGCAGCGAGATCTCCGGTCCCACCGACCAAGAAAAGTCTCCGTACTCACGTCATGATCCGCGGACCACCGCGTTGGAGCGAGTGAGACGGCAACCGGCCGGCGCCCCAGGAACGCCTGGGCCGGACGAGAAAAGGTTTGGCGAACATGAACAGTAGCGACACCACTGCCACCGCCGAGCTGGGCCTGCGACTCGTGGTCCCGGAACGCACCGCGGTTCCCTTGGTCGCGCGACTCGACTACAGCGCTGACGACCCCTACGCGATCCGCGTGGCCTTCCACACCGGCGAGGACACCCCGGTCGAGTGGATCTTCGCCCGCGAACTCCTCACCGTGGGCATCGTGCGCCCGGTCGGCGAGGGCGACGTGCGCGTGTGGCCCTCTAAGGACGACGAGGGAGAGCGCACGGTGAGCATCGCGCTCTCCTCACCCTTCGGCCAGGCCGAGTTCGACACCCAGGTGTCACCCCTCGCCGAGTTCCTGCACCGCACCTACGAGATCGTGCCCGCCGGACAGGAGGGCAGCTTCGTCGACCTCGACGAGGAGATCCAGCAGCACCTCCACTCCTGAGTCGGCGGTCGGTGCCCGGTACCCCCGTGGGGCGGCGTGAGATCCGGACACCACCGTGACGACCGAGACGGAAGAGAACGAGGGGAGGGGACGGCGCCTGGGCGCCGCCCCCTCCCCTCACGTCGTCACACCGAGGCCACGGGGTGGCGTCCCCCCGTCGTCACGGGTCGAGGTCGGCCGCCGCGCGCTCGGCGAACACCGCCCGGGCCTTGGTGGTGACCGGGCCCGGCTCCGCCGACACGGTGCGGTCGTCGATGGTGAGGATCGGCTGCACGTCCCGACCCGTGGAGGTCAGGAACGCCTCGGAGATCTCGGGCAGTCGCTCCATCGCGACGTCCTCCTCTTCACCGCCGAACCACTCCAGGACGAGCTCCCGGGTGATGCCGGCGAGCGGACCGGCCGACAGTGGCGGGGTGACCAGGCGCCCGTCGAGCACCACGAAGACGTTGCTCCCGGTGCCCTCGCACAGGTTCCCGGAGATGTTGCGGAAGATCGCCTCGGAGGCACCCCGCTCGCGGGCGTGGGCCAGGGCGCGCACGTTGTCGGCGTAGGAGGTCGTCTTGAGACCGGCCAAGGCGCCGAACTCGTTGCGCGGCCACGGCGCCAGCGCCACTCCGGTGTGCGGGGCGATCCCCGGGAACGGCCCCAGGGCCACGATGGCGGTCTGTTCCCCCGTCCCCCGGTCCGAGCCCAGCGGTCCGGCGCCGTCGGTGACGGTGACGCGCACGCGGGCGTCGGTCAAGTGGGGGTTGGCCTCGATCGCACGGGCGACCCCGTCAGCGATGAGCTCCAGGTCGGGTTCGTCCATACCGAGTCCGGCCGCGGAGCGGGCCAGTCGCCTCAGGTGACGGGTGAGCGCGAACGGCCGACCGCCCCGGGCCCGCACGGTCTCGAACACCCCGTCCCCGACGGTGATGCCGTGGTCCGCCACCGGGATCCGGGCGTCCTTCTCCTCCAGCACCGCGCCGCGGCCGTAGCCGGCGCCGGCGATCCACACCCTCATCGCTACCCCCACTCTCCAAGGCCCGGACCGGGCCGGTGTCCTCCTCGCATACTGCCACCCCGGTGTGCGCGCGCTCCCGGGGTTCCCCCTCGCCGCACTACCCGTCGTCGGCGCCCGTTGGCAAGAGTCCTGACCGGGACCGGCCGTACGGCCCGGAATCAGGGACTTTCCGCTCCCCGTAGGTACTGGTCACGGCGGTACGGAAGAGCGGTGCACCACCCCGGAGTGAGAACTGCGACCGGACAGATAAGTTACGAATGACTATCATCTGGGCAACGCTTATGCGGGACCGGAGGACGACGCCCCCGCACCTCCGCCCGCACCGCGCCCCCGCAGAGCGCGTGCTCCACGCACGACCCGCACCGACACAGCGAAGAGAGACATGACCCCACCGAGCACCGCCCGCGGCGAACTCAGCTGGCTGTTGGACGACCTCCTGACCCGCGCCTCGGGCACACAGCACGCCATCGTCCTGTCCACCGACGGGCTCCTCATGGCGACCTCCAGCGATCTCGACCGCCCCGCCGCCGAACACCTCTCGGCCATCGCCTCCGGCCTGCACAGTCTCGCGGGAGGGGCCAGCAAGCAGTTCTCCGCCGGCGACATCCGACAGAGCATCATCGAGATGGACCGCGCCTTCCTGTTCGTCGCCGCCGCGGGCGAGGGTGCCTGCATGGCGCTGATGGCGGACGCCGACAGCGACGTGGGCCTGATCGCCTACGAGATGAACAAGGTGATCGAGCGGGTCGGACAGTACCTCTCGGCACCCCCTCGACCGGACATGCCCTCCTCTCCCGCGCACGTGGAGAAGTAGGTTCTGCCGCCGCGGCGGGCCCCGGCGGCCTGCCTCGGCAGGGCGCGACCTCCGGGAAAGCCGATTTCGTACTTGCCCGAACATCCGCTAGAGTTCTTAACGCAGCGAGGGACGCGGCGCCGGGAAGCCCCGGAGCGGTCGCGGACCACACTCGCCGCGCGGACGTGGCTCAGCTGGTAGAGCATCACCTTGCCAAGGTGAGGGTCGCGGGTTCGAATCCCGTCGTCCGCTCGAACGATCCGATCGGGTCGCCCTAGGGCGGCATCGGTCGATCGGGCTCGGAACCCCGGTTCCGGACCACACGCGGACGTGGCTCAGCTGGTAGAGCATCACCTTGCCAAGGTGAGGGTCGCGGGTTCGAATCCCGTCGTCCGCTCGGAGTAGGGCACGCATGGGTGCCGCTCGGCTCCCCCGTGCCCAAGCAGGCCGGAGTGGCCGAGTGGTTGAGGCAAGGGACTGCAAATCCCTGCACACGGGTTCGATTCCCGTCTCCGGCTCCATGCGAACCTCATCCCCCGATGAGGGCGATTAGCTCAGTTGGTTAGAGCACTACCTCGACACGGTAGGGGTCACAGGTTCGAGTCCTGTATCGCCCACGCACGAGGAAGGGCCGGATCTTCGGATCCGGCCCTTCGTGTTTTCCCGGCCCCTCCCCCGGCGGGCCTCGCCGAGACCGTCACCGAGGCGCCCCTTCCGGACGCCGCGCTCGCGTCCGTGGTCCGTGACCAGGACGCCGGGCCCGTCCGGGGCTCTCGCCCCCACGCGCGCTCGGCGCGCCGACCCGTCGCGGGATCCCACGGAACACCGTGCACGGTGGAGGCCCCGGGGCCCGGGGCGTCCACCGTGGGGGATCAGTCGGAGTCACCGCCGCCGTACAGGGCGTGTTCGTAGGCCCGCAGCGCGCCTGGAGCCACCTCGACCATCGAGGAGAAGACCTCCTGCGGGATGTTCTCGGCAAGCAGGGCATGCTGTTCCTCGGTGGCGACCCGGAACATCATGCCGAACACCAGCGGCACCTGGTCCGGTGACAGCCGGGGAAGACCGTGTTCACCGACCGAGGCCCATTCCGCGTGGGTGCAGTAGCGGTCGATCAGCGGCAGGACGTCCCGCTCCTCGGCGCTCAGGTGGGCGTCCAGAGGGACCAGGAGTTCCTCGGCCGCACGGGCGAGGTCCTCGCGTTCGGCGGCTCCCCCGGTCTCGCCGTACCTCTGCGCCCGCTCCGTCAGGGAGTCGAGGAGGGAGTGCAGGTGTGCGTGCTGCCGCTCCATGGAGACGACCAACGGTGTGAGGGCGTCCGGGCAACGCTCCATCAACAGGGGCCACAGGACCGTGTCCTCGGCCTCGTGGTGCGTGCTCAGGATCGCCACGAGCAGGCGGGTGTGGTCGGCGACCCCACGGGCGCGTTCCGCTCCGTCCGCCACACCGAGGACGAGGGCGGGCAGCTCACCGAAGGCCCGCCGGAGCATGTTGTGCACGACGTACATGTCCCGGCTATCGGCCGGCGTCGTCGTCTGGTCCGTCATGTCGGTTCGTCCCTACGTGGTCGTGATGGGGTCCGACCGCTCCGCGCCCTCGACGGCACCGCGCGGTGCGGACCGGCCACGGGGTCACCTCCCCGAACACGGCCACCGACCCGGGCGGAAGCGGTGCCGGGGAACGGGGTAGGGCCTGTTGCGGTGGTGCCCCTCGGTGCGCGGCGCGGAGGGTCGACCGCCACCCTAGGACCTGACGGGGGTGTCGGGACCGGAGTCGACGGCCTCGGCCCGCCGGGCGGGGGGATCGCGCGGCCGCGTGCGCGCCACCGTGGGCGCCGCCGACATCCGCGCTCGCCCCTGCCGGCGCCCGAGCACGCCCGAGGGGCGGCGCCGCACCACTGCGGCCTACCGCCCCCCTCACCGTCGCGTCCGACCGTTCAGTCGCTGACGCTGCTCCGCGACTGGTACAGCAGGTCCCGATACTCGGGATGACGGGTGATCCAGCCCGCGAAGAACGGGCAGATCGCCAGCACCCGCAGGTCCGCCGACCGCGCCTCGTCCAGGGCGGTGCGGACCAGGGCGGACCCGACCCCCCTGCCCTCGTGACCCGACGCCACCTCGGTGTGCACGAACGCGACGAGTTCCGTCGTACGGATGTAGTCCGCGACGCCCGCGACCTCCGACGCTCCGTCGACGCGGGCCTCGTAGCGCTTGGCCTCGGGCACGTCGCCCACTTCGACCGCCATGTGTCCTCCTCCTCGATCGATCGGCCCCGCGGCGGCCTCCACCCGCTTCATGGGAGGCATCGACGCTCGCGCACGGCGCACCGGTGGTGCGGTCGTCCGCGGGGCCCTGTGTTCGGTCCCCGGTCGTGTCAGGAACCGGCCCCCGTGCGGCCGGCCAGCAGCTGCGTCTCCCAGGCGAAGGCGACACCGGTGGCGCCGCCGTGCTGCGCCTGGACCTCGATCATCCCCGGCACGGTCTCCTCACGGGCCCAGTCGCGCTGCCACTCCCCCGCCACGGCCAGCCAGGTGATCGGCACGACACCGGCCCCGACCATGCGGCGCACGGCCATGTCGTGGGCCTCCACCGAGACACCGCCCGACGCGTCGGTGACGACGAAGACCTCGTAGCCCTCACCCGCCGCCTGGATCGCCGGCATGGCCACACAGATCTCCGTCCAGAGACCGGCGATGATCAGCTTCCTGCGGCCGGTCGCCCTGACGGCGTCGACGACACGCTCGTCCTGCCAGGTGTTGATGAACGTGCGGTCGATCGGCGTCTGCTCCGGGAACACGTCCTGGAGTCCCTGGATGACGTGGCCGCCGCGCTCCTCCAGCACCGTCGTCAGAATGGTCGGAACGTCGAACACCTCGGCGGCCTTGGCCAGACCGACGACGTTGTTGACGATCATCGACGGCTCGTGGCTGTTCAGGTTGGCGAACTGGAAGGGCTGGTGGTCGATCAGAACGACGACGCTCTCCTCCGGCGTCAGCAGTGCCTGCAGTCCGTTCTCGGGCTTGGTGCTCAAAGGGGGTCCCTCTCGACGTTCTCGTGATCCGGGGGGTCGGCCGCGGCGTGGTCGATCACCGCACGGGCACCACGGCCGCTCGCGCCGGCCACCGGAGCCCCCGCGGGTCCGGCGACCGCACGCGCCACCGCCGTGGTGGCGTCGCCGACCGGCGCGCCCTCCACCCGCGTGGCGGAGCTCCGCGTCGGTGGCGGAACTCCCCGCGCCTTGTAGTTGATACATCATCCAAACTAACACCAATGGATGACGTGTCAACAAGACCAGGACACGGGCCCCACGACGGACCACCAAGGCCGAACCGCGCCCAGAAAGTTGACTTATCATCTACTATCGGTGCGATGCGTCGACGGCATGCGAGAGCCGCACCCTCACGGAGCGCGCGAGGCGACACGCATGCGGGCGCCCTTGTTCGACGAGACCGGTGCGGAGGGTACCGACGGAACCGTGATCCGCTCCGTCGCGGGAGCGATACGGGCACGAGGCGCCCGTGCTCAGGACAGGAACACCACCACCGCCGTCCTCCGACGGCACATCGAAGGAAGTGAGCACCGATGACCACCCCGTCGGCGATGCACTGGCCGAGCCTGCGGGTCTCGGACTGGACCCCCACCCGGGACACCCTGCACATGTGGACCCAGATCGTGGGCAAGATCCGCATGGCCCACGCCCCCCTGGTCAACCACTGGTGGCAGGTGACCCTCTACGTCAGCTCACGCGGGTTGACGACGTCGGCCATCCCCTACCGCAGCGGGGCTTTCGAGATCGAGTTCGACTTCGTCGGTCACCGGCTCGAGGTCCGCAGCAGCGACGGCGGCGTCCGAAGCCTCCCGCTGAAGCCGATGTCGGTCGCGGAGTTCTACGCCCGTCTCCTGGACATGCTCGGCCAACTCGGGATCGAGGCACCGATCCGGCCGCTCCCCAACGAGGTCGAGCCGGCGATCCCCTTCGCCGAGGACCACGAGCACGCCTCCTACGACGGCGAGGCGGCCACCCTCTTCTGGCGTCAGCTGCTGCAGGCGGACCGGGTGATGGGCGACTTCCGATCCCACTTCGTCGGCAAGGTCAGTCCGGTGCACTTCTTCTGGGGGGCCATGGACCTGGCCTGTACCCGCTTCTCCGGGCGGTCGGCCCCGCCCCACCCGGGCGGAGCGCCCAACTGCGGCGACTGGGTCATGGTCGAGGGCTACTCCCGGGAGCTGTCCAGCTGCGGGTTCTGGCCCGGCGGTGGCGAGGAGGGCGCCTTCTACTCCTACGCCTACCCCGGACCCGACGGGTTCGCCGAGCAGCCGGTCGCCCCCGAGGGCGCGTACTTCAGCACCGAGTTCCAGCAGTTCCTGCTGCCCTATGAGGTCGCGCGCGCCGCACCCGACCCCGACCGCGCGGTCGCCGAGTTCCTCCGCACCACCTACGAGGCCGCCGCGAACCTCGGACACTGGGACCGCGCCGCGTTGGAGGACGACCCCCTCCGGTGGCACGGTTCCCCCGCGGACCGGAGCGAGGGCACCGCCTGACCGGATCGCGCCGCGGGCCTCCTCGACAGGCCCCGTGCGCACTGCCGGAAGGTCCGGTCCGGCACCGCTCCAATGAACGACCACGCCCGTCGCTCCGCGGGACCGCCCGCGGAGCGGCGACGCCGTCCACGGTCACCGGAGACCGGCGCCCCGGTGGACCGGCGGCGAGGTCACCGGGGTCCTCCGGCCGGGGCGCCGGAGCGAAGCCCGGACCACGGCGGCCGGGGCACGAAGGACGTCGACGGGCCCGGAGTGGCTCCTCCGTCACCGCGACGCGGGTGGAGGAGGTGCCGACGTTGTCGTTAGGATGCGCCCATGAACGAGACGCCACGCTGGCTGAACGCGGATGAGAAGGCCGCGTGGGACAGCTTCATCCGTATGCAGGAGACGCTCATCGGGCGTCTGTCCCGTCTCGTCCAGGCCGACTCCGGCATGTCCGCCTCCGACTTCATCGTTCTCGTCAACCTCACCGAGCGGAGCGACGGGAAAATGCGCTTCCTGGAGCTGGCCAGGCGCGTGAACTGGGAGAAGAGCCGCATGTCCCACCAGGTCAGTCGGATGACGAGGCGGGGGCTCCTGGCCAGGGAGGAATGCCCCGACGACGCTCGGGGAGCCTTCATCGTCGCCACGCCGGCCGGCTACGCGGCGATCGAGGAGGCCGCGCCCCTGCACGTCGAACACGTTCGCCGCCTGTTCGTCGACGCCCTGACCCCGAACCAGCTCAGCACCTTCGGCCGACTCGCCCAGCGTGTCTCGGACCACATGGAGAAGCAGTCGGACTGAACGGGTGACACGGGGTCCGCCCCGCGGGGCGGACCCCGGACCCGTGACGCACCACTCCCCGTCCTCGACGCGTCGAGGACGGTGCGCGGCGCGGCGCGAGATGCGTGATGCCCGCGTGCGCACGTCACCCCACCCCGGTGGACCCGGGACCGGGCTGCCCCGGCCGGCCGGAGCGCCCCCACGGCCCCGGGGGCCGCACCGCTCATCGGCCGGGGCGCCGGATCACCAGGTCACCGGCAACGCGTGCAGACCGAAGATGGCGAGGTCGTTCTTCAACGGGAGGTCCTCGACCTTCTCAGTCAGGGTCAGGCCGGGGACACGGCGCACGAGGGTCTCGTACACGACCTCCAGTTCCATGCGGGCGAGGCCGTACCCGAGGCAGTGGTGCGCGCCGAGACCGAAGGCGATGTGCCCCCGAGCGCCACGGTCCACGTCGATCTCGTCCGGCCGCTCGTACACCTCGGGGTCGTGGTTGGCCGCGCCGCCGAGCGCGTACACGCCCTCACCCGCGCGGATGACCTGACCACCGATCTCCGTGTCCTCCTTGGCCATACGGCCGGTGATGAGGTCGGTGATGCTGAAGTACCGCAACAGCTCGTCGACCACGGCCAACGTCTGCCCGGACGCGACCCGCTCGCGCAGGTCGGCGTCCTCGGCCAGTGCCATCGCCCCGAGGGAGATCATGTTGCCGGTGGTGTCGTGCCCCGCCGTGAGCAAGAGGAACGCCAGGTCGACGAGCTCGGCGTGGTCGTACACCCGGTCCCCGGTCACCTGACGGCTCAGCACGTCGTCGCCCGGCGACTTCTCCTTCTCCGTCACCAGCGAGTCCAGGTAGGACTGCAGGTCGAAGAAGGCCTCCTGACGTTCCAGCGGCGGTCGGGTCACGTTGAGCATCCGCGCCGTGCGTTCCTCGAAGAACTCGTGGTCGGTGTAGGAGACGCCGAGAAGCTCGCAGATCACGAGCGAGGGCACCGGGAACGACAACGCCTTGACCAGATCCGCCGGACGGGGGCCGGCGAGCATGGAGTCCAGGCAGTCGTCGACGATCTGCTGCACGCGTGGACGCAGGGCCTCCATACGCCGTGGGTTGAACTCTCCGGCCACCGCCTTGCGCATCCGCGTGTGACGGGGCGCGTCCATGCCCGCGAGCGAGAGCGTGGAGTCGCGATCGCTCTTGGCGGTGGCGATCATCTCCGGGAAGTTCGGGTCACCGCGGTCCGAACTCAGCCGGGGATCGAGAAGCGCGGCACGGACGTCCTCGTGGCGGGTGACGATCCAGACTTCGTGCCCGCTCGGCAGCGTCGCACGGAACACCGGCCGCTGCTCGCGGAGCCCGCGGTACTCGGGCGGGAGGCTGTACGGGCAGGTACGCGGGATCGGGAACGGCGGGGGTGTGCCGTCCGTGGTGTCCCACTCGTCGGTGGTGTCTTCGGTCATGCGGTGCTCCTGACAAGAGTGGGGAGGGGCCGGACCGGCCGGGGCGGGTCCGCCCCGGCCGGTGGCGCGGGGGTCTCGGTGGGCGGGCGCGGATCAGCCGGGCTTCTGCGCCGTCAGCAGGAGCGAGCCGAACTCGTCCACGTCGACCAGGTCGGCCGGGGTGAACTTCTTCTCCTCCGCGTCGAAGACCGGGTCGAGCTGGTGGTTGTCCACCGAGGCCATCTGAGCGAAGGTCGGGCCCACGCTGTGCTCGCTGATGTCCCAGAGTTCGACCACGCGCAGCCCGGCACGGCGCAGCATCGGCAGGTAGTCGTCCACGTCGGCCAGCGTCATGATGAAGTCGCGCAGGCAGCGCTCGACGGCCTCCTTCTGGTCGTCCGGGATGGGGCCGCGGGCGAAGAAGTCGGTCAGCGTGATCCGCCCACCGGGCTTGAGGACACGTGCGATCTCGGCGAGCACCTGCTCGCGGTCGGGCATGTGGAAGATGGACTCGATGGCGACGACCGCGTCGAAGGACGCGTCCGCGAAGGGCAGCCGCATCGCGTCGCCGTGCTGGAACTCCAGCCGGCTCGCGAAGTCGGCCTTCTCGGCGAGCTCGGTGGCGCGCTTGACCTGCTCCCGGCTGATGGAGACGCCGGTGACGTGCACGTCCTCGGCGGCGGCGATCCGGGCCGCGGGCTGACCCAGCCCGCAGCCGACGTCGAGCACGCGCTGTCCGGGCGACAGGCGCAACCGCTCGGCCATCATGTCGGTGAGCCGGTCCGCCGCCTCGACCAACGGCACGTCGAGGGCGCCGAGGTCCCAGTAACCGAGGTGCAGGCTGCCGCCCTGACCCTCGGTGTCCATCGCGGTGAGCCGGTCGTAGAGCCGGCCGACCTCGTCGGGTGCGGGAACGGTGTTCAGCGTGCTCATGGGGTCCTTCCTGATTGTTGTGATGTCGGTGGTCGGTGCGCGACGGGAGGTCGCGCGAAGGACCACACGGGGTGGACTCATGCGCCGATACGCACGATGGTCTTTCCGGTGTTGCCGCCCCGGAGCATGGCCAGGAAGGCGGCCGGGGCGTTCTCCAACCCCTCGGTGGTGGTCGCGCGCCAGGTGATCTGGCCGTCGGCCAACCAGCCGCCCATGTCCTCACGGAACCGGGCCTTGCTCGACCGGTGGTGATCGACGAGGAATCCGCGCAGGGTGATGCCCTTGCCGATGGCCTGAACGAGGTTCTTGGGACCGGTCGCCTCGGCTCCGTCGTACTGGGAGAGGGCCCCGCAGAGCGCGAACCTGGCCCCCGGCCGGGCGAGCAGCAGCGCCGCGTCGAGGTGGTCCCCACCGACGTTGTCGAAGTAGACGTCGATCCCGTCCGGGGCGGCCTGCACGAGCTGCCGCCAGAGCGGCCCGTCCTTGTAGTCGAAGGCCCGGTCGAAACCGAGGTCGTCGGTCAGGTGACGGACCTTCTCCGGGGTGCCGGCCGAACCGATGACCTTGGCCGCCCCGCTCAGGCGCGCGATCTGCCCCACCAGGGAGCCCACCGCGCCGGCGGCCGCGGAGACGAACACGACGTCGCCGGGTCGGAACTCGGCGACCTCCAGGAGTCCGACGTGGGCGGCGTGACCCGGCATGCCGAGGGGTCCGAGGTAGGCCGAGGGCGGGAACTCCCGGGAGACGGGGGCCGCCCCGACCGCGTCGAGCACCGCCCACTCACGCCAACCCGCGTCGTGCAGCACGAGCTCGCCCTCCTCCAGGCGGGCCGAGCGGGAGGCCACGACCTCTCCCACGGCCGCACCCTGGAGGGGCGCCCCGAGGGGGAACGGCGGTACGTAGGTCCGCACGTTGTCCATACGGCCGCGCATGTACGGGTCCAGACTCATCACGAGGTTGCGCACGAGGACCTGACCCGGCGCGGGCTCGGGGGTCTCGGCCCGGACGACGGCGAAGTCGCCGGCGCGCACCCGACCCTCGGGCCTGGAGACGAGGTGGACCTCGGTTCCCTTGGTCATCGGGCGGCTCCCGCGGGGGCCGTGCATCGACGGAGGGCGGGGCCGATGTGGTCGGCGGCGGCGGCGAGCAGACGGAGCGCGACGTCGTCGACGTGCCGGTTCCGCCAGGACTCCAGGTCGGTCCCACGCACCCAGTCGTTGAAGGCACCGAGCGCGGGACCGGTGTGCACCTGCCGGTTGACCCTGTCGGTCTCGTCACCGCTCATGGCGAGCGTGGTGCTGTAGTGGAAGTACCACCGGAAGACCTGGGCCATCTTGAGCCTGGGCCGCGCCTCCAGTTCGGGGACGCGCTCCGCGCGTCCGGTGGCGCGCAGGTGGTCGCGGACCTGCGACCACACCTCCTCGAAGGTGCGGTGGAAGTACGTGCGTTCCAGCAGCGCACGCGTCTTGTCGGGGATCTCCTCCCAGGACTCGTGGTTGCTGTACAGAGAGAAGAGTCGGTTCGCCCGGGTCGGGAAGAAGACGCCCTTGCTCAGGACCTGCACCCGCGCACCCATCTCGAACATATCCCCGGCGGGCGCGTATCCGGTGTCGTCGACGCCGATGTCCTGGAGCATGTCCTTGACGGACGCGCTGGTCGCGGCCTCGACCGTGCACTGGTTGATCGATCCGGTGAGCACGTAGTCGGCTCCGAGCAGGAACGCTGTGGCCACGGCACGGGGCTCGCCGAGCCCACCACCGAGCCCGACGCAGATGGGCTCGACGTAGCCGTGGCGGAGCATCGCCTCATCCCGTAGCCGGAGCATGGTGGGCAGGAGGATGAGGGCGATGCCGCCGTCGGTGTGCCCGCCCGAGTCGGCCTCGGCGGTGAGGTCGTGGGCCACCGGGACGTGACGGGCCAGTTCGGCCTGTTCGGCGGTGATCGCCCCCTCGGCGCGGAGCCGGTCGAGGAGCCGCTCGGGTGCCGGGGCGAGGAACTGCGCGGCGATCTCCGGACGCGAGACCTTCGCGATGACGCGGTGCTCGCAGACGGGTGCGCCGTCCGGACCGCGACGCAGCCCCGAGGCCCTGAAGCGGACCAGGGCGGGTGTGACGCGGGTGAAGGCGGAGGCCTCCACCGTGCGCACGCCCCGGCGCAGCAGCCGCTCCACCAGGTCGCGCTCGGCGTCGGGATCGTCGTGGTCGGCGAGAAGGTTGACGCCGTGGGGTTCGCCGTGGGGCAGACCGCGTCGTACCCGGTCGATGGCGCGCTCGACCTCCTCCGGCGGGCAGGCCCCGGTACCGAGGAACCCGAGGAGCCCACGGCGTCCGAGCCTGATCACCATCTCCGGTGAGGCGATACCGCGGTACATGCCGCCGGCCACGTACGCGTGGTCGAGTCCGTGGCGGTGACGGAAGTCCGCACTGCCCAGGACGACGGTGTCCGGGAGGTCTCGGGTGTCGGCGGCTCCGACGCCGTCCCCCGGCAGCGGTTCCGGCTCCGGGGTCGGTGACGGCCGCGCGAGATCGACCGCACGACCGGTATCGGTCGTGCTCGATGGCGGGGCGACCGAGGGCGAGGCCTCGGGTGTCGGCGTGGCCGGGGCCGCCGGCCCGTCGAGGCCGCGATCGTTCGTCGATTCCTCGCGCGGGGCCTCGCGGACCTGCGCGACGAGCCGGCCGACGGTCGTGCCCCCGAGCTCGACGACATCGTCCACGCCGGCGTCCAGCAGGTACCGAACGCTCTCGACCCAGCGCACCGGCCGCACGATCTGCTCGGTGAGCAGCCGCGCCGTCTCGCCCGGCACGTACGGGAGCGCCGTCGCGTTGGCGATGACGGGCACGGCGGGGTCGCCGAGGGCGAGTTCGTCCACGAACCCGGCGAACTCCTGTGCGGCGGGCCCCATCAGTGGCGAGTGGAACGCGCCGGAGACGTTCAGGCGGGCTGATCTGATCCCGCGGGACTCCAGGTGCGGGACCAGCCGGTCGATCGTCTCGACCGGGCCGGAGACCACCTGTTGGGCGGGCGCGTTGTCGTTGGCCACCGTCAGCTCGTCGAAACCGTCGGTGTCCAGAAGGTCCCGCAGGCGTCGCGGGTCGAGTCCGAGGACCGCGACCATGCCGCCGCCGCGCGCCCGTGCCATGAGCTCCCCGCGTCGCCGGACCAGGCGTAGCCCGGTCACGAAGTCGAACGCCCCCGCGGCGTGGAGTGCGCAGTACTCTCCGAGACTGTGTCCGGCGTAGTAGTCGGCGGCCGGGTGTTCCTCCTGTCGACGACGGTGCGCCAACGCCCCGACCACGTACAGCGCGGGCTGGGTGAACTCGGTCCGGCCGAGACGCCGGTCCGGGTCCTCCAGGCACAGGTCGCGGATCGAGTAGCCGAGCACCGTGGAGGCCTCGTCGACGACCTGTGGGTAGGCGTCGAACAGCTCGTGCCCCATGCCACGCCGTTGGGCGCCCTGTCCGGGGAAGACCACTGCTCGCATGTCAACGCACCTCCTCGGACGCGTAGATCCGGTCGCACAGCTCCAGCAACGTGTCGAGCGCCGCCGGCTCGGTCATCACCTCGGAGTGGGTGGTCGTGGGCACGTCGATGACCTCGAATTCGGTGAACCACTCGGCCCAGCCGAGGCCGTAGTCGGTCCCGTCGACCGGTGGGAGATCCTCGTTCGGGAACAGGACCATGTGCTCACGGAACGGCCCGAAGAACTCCAGGCCCGCGTTGCGCAGGTAGTAACAGCGTGGACCGTCGGCGTCGGGCAGGGGACGTGTCTCGTAACGCTCCCCCTGGGTGGCCTCCAGGTACCGGGCCAACTGACGCACGCGCGTGCGCAGCTGCTTCTCGGTCTTCTGGACGCCCCGTTCCAGGGCCTGGGCGATGAGCGCGTCGAGGAACGCCTTGCTGTCCTGGTCGGTGTCCACGTCGTCGCGGTGCAGGATGGGGGACGCGCCGCTGTACTCGAAGTCGTCGTTGCCCAGGATCAGGTTGACCGCCCGGAAGGCGCTCACCTTGGTCACCGTCTCGTCGTCGAACGCGCCGCCGACGATGAGGTCGTTGGCCTTGTTCGTGGACGCGGCGTCCAGCGTGTCCAGCATGACCAGGGTGCCCACCTCGGCGCCGCGCAACTGCAACTGGCGCACGACCTCGTAGGCGAACAGCCCGCCGAGGGAGAAGCCACCGATGTCGTAGGGGCCCTCCGGCTGCACCTTGGTGATCAGTTCGGCGTAGAAGCGCGCCATGGGGACCTGACCGGTGAGGATCTCGGTGCCGTCCATCCACCCCTTCGGCTGAATACCGAAGAACGGGCGTCCGGCGCGGGCCGCGATCGGCGCGTAGGACTCCACACCACCGTTCCCGTGGTGCACCCAGAAGACCGGACGCCCCTCGGTCTCACCGTTCATCCGGATGAGTTCGGGGAAGTCGTTCGGATCGGCCGGTGCGGTCTCCCGCTCCTCCTCGGGTCCCTCGGCGGCGCGGACGATCGCCGCGATGACCTCGTCGAGGGTGTCGCACTCGACGAGCACCTCCAGGCTGAGTCCGGCGTCGATGTGCGTCTGGGCCCGGGTGAGGAACTGCATCAGGAAGATGGAGTCGAATCCGTACTCGCGCAGCGGGACGTCGGGCGCCAGCTCCGTCGGCTCGATCTCCAGGAGTTCGGCGAGGAGGCCGGTGACCACGCCGGCAGTGTCGGCGTCGTTCGGACGCCCGGCGGCGGACGGCACGGCGCCCCGTTCCCCTCGGTCCGGCTCGGTCTCGGTGATCCGGTCCTGTGGGGGCTCGACCCCGTCCTGGGGCCCGTTCTCCCGCGGCGCGAGGAGACCGAGGTTCTCCCGCATCCGCGCGTGCTCGCCGTCGAGCGCGATGACCTGGGGCAGACCCGTCGCCCAGGCCCGGTCGAGGGCGTCGATGCCCACCGACGCGCGCATCGGCCTCATCCCGACCGACGCCAGCAGGGACACCGTCGCCTCGGTACCGCTCATGCCGCCGGCCTCCCAGAGCGGCCAGTTCACCGCGAGGGTCCGGCCGTGGCGTTCGCCCGTGCGCGCGAGGTCTCGTCGGTACCGGGCGTAGCCGTCGACGAAGCCGTTCGCGGCCGCGTAGTCGGCCTGGCCGGCGTTGCCGAAGGCGGCCGTCGACGAGAAGGCGATGAAGCAGTCGAGTGCGCTGTCGGCGGTGGCCTCGTCCAGATGGCGCACACCGGCGACCTTGGCCGCGAGGACCGCCCGCAGGTCCTCGGCCGTCTTGGCGGCCAGGAGGCCGTCGCGCAGGACCCCGGCGGTGTGCACCACACCGTTGAGGGACCCGTGGGCGGCCTCGATCTCGCCGACCACGCGGTCCGTGGCGGCGCGGTCGGTCACGTCGAGTTCCCGGTAGTCGACCTTGGCCCCCGCCGCACGCAACGTGGTGAGCAGTTCTTCGTGGTGCGGCCCGGCGGCGCTGCGCCCGCAGAGCACCAGGACCGGGTCCTGGACCCGGGTGGCGATGTCGGTGGCGAACAGGGCGCCGAGTCCACCCGCTCCTCCGGTGATGAGGTAGACGCCGCCGTCACGCCACGGCATCTCGGTCTCGGTGTCCGGGATCAGGCTCCAGCGGGAGACCTGGCGACGCCCGGACCGGTAGCGGACGTCCTGCTCCGGGTGGCCGGCGTCGTGACGCAGGCGCTCCGCCAGCACCGTCGGTGCGGGTGCGTCGTCGATACGGATGAGCTGGGCGGTCAGACGCGGGTTCTCCGCACTCGCGGTCCGGAGCATGCCCGAGAGCCCGGCCAGCCACGGCGCGTCGTCGGGGACCACGACCTGGAGGACGGCCGACGTGCCGAGGTTCTCCCGCAGGAGGTCCAGGAGGCGTTCGGCGAGGGCCGTGTACCGCGCCTCGATCCCGCCTTCGCCCGGCCAGCTCGTACAGTCTCCGAGGAGGGAGCCGAGCGCGTCGGCATCGACGGTGGGCAGTTCACAGAGCACGACCCGGGTCGGGTCCCCGGTGACCGACGTGTCGGTCGGTGCGTCCACCCAGGTCGGTTCGGCCAGCATCGCCGTTTCCCGTGCGGCTGTGCGCGGCTTGACTCGGGCGCTGAACCCCAGCAGTCGCAGCCGGACCGTGCCGTCGTCGTCGCACACGTCGATGTCGTAGCGCCGTACCCCGGATCCCGGCCGGTCGTCCGCCGAGGGACGGGCCACCGCCCACCCGGCCGTCGGGGTCGCCCCGAGCACCCGTACCTCGCGCACCACGAACGGGAGCGCGGCCTCGTCCGAGACACCGCCGGTCTCGGCGAGCGCGAGGCCGAGCGTCGTCTGCAGCGCGCCGTCCACGAGGGCCGGGTTCAGGACCGAGCCGTCGGGGGCGGCCTCCGGCAGCCGCAACCGGCCCAGCGCGACACCGGGCCCGTGGTGCAACTCCTCGATGGCCCGGAACGCCGGTCCGTAGGACATGCCCATGCGATCGAACCGCGCGTAGACCTCCGCCTCGTCCAGGTGGGCCGTGCACTCCCCCCGTTCGGCGTCGAGATCGCGCACGTGGCCGGGGATCGTGTCCGTGCGCGCCCGTCCCTCGGCGTACACGACGTCGCCGACGCGGGCGCGGAACGCGCCGTCCCGCACCTCCACCGTCAGCTCGACCGCGTCGGCGACCTCCAGTGTCCTCAGCCAGGTCACGTCCCGGAGCACCACGCCGGACTCGGCGCCCAGCGCGGCCCGCGCGTATTCGAGGTGGGCCGCGCCCGGCAGCGTCGGCGCACCGGCGACCCGATGGTCGTCGAGAAGCGCGTCGGTGGCGTGCAGTGTGCGCGACGGGGCATCGGTGTCGTGGGAGGGACGCGGGGCGGTCTTCGTCGCCGACCCGCGGTCGGCGTCCCCGATCCAGTACCGCTTCAGGTCGAACCCGTACACGGGCAGCGGCACGCGTCGCCTGCGTTCGGTGTGCAGACGTTCCCACGCGAAGTCGAAGCCGCTCACCCACAGCTTCAGCAGCCGCCCGAGCTTGCCCTTGGCGATCCACGAGTCCAGCGCGGCCGAGACGTCGTCGTCGCCGACCAGTTCCGCCCACACCGGATCGCGCTCGGCGTGTCCGGTGTGGACACCGACGGTGCGGTCGCCGGCCAGGTAGGCGTCGAGCTTGCGCCGCACCTCGGGCAGGGACTCGGCCAGGAACGCCAACCTCTGTGGCATCGCCACCCGACCGACCTGCAGGGTGTAGGCCACATCCGCGAGCTCGGCCTCGTGACCGGCCCCGATCCACTCCACGAGCTGACGTGCGCGGGCGCGCAACAGGTGCTCGTCGGTCGCGGACAGGACCACCGCCACCGGACCGTCGGCGGGCGGTGGCGGGTCCGCGGGCGCGACGTACTCCTCCAGCACGACGTGGGCGTTCACCCCGCCGAAACCGAACGAGCTCACCCCCGCGCGCCGCGGCAGCTCGCGGCCGTCCGCGTCCCGCGGCGCCGTCCATTCCTGGCGCTCACGGACCAGACGGAACGGGCTGCCCGAGAAGTCGATGTAGGGGTTGAGTTCGTCGGCGTGCAGGCTCGGCGCCAGGGTGCGGTGCTTCATCTGCAACAGCACCTTGATCACACCGGCCACGCCCGCGGCCAACTCCAGATGCCCGATGTTGGTCTTCACGGAGCCGAGCGCGACGTCTCCGGCGGAGGCGGGCGCACCGTGGTCCTCGGCCAGCCGCCGGAACGCCTCTTTGAGCCCGGTGATCTCGATCGGGTCGCCGAGTCTGGTGCCGGTGCCGTGCGCCTCGACGTAGCCGACCGTGCGGGGGTCGATGCCCGCGGCCGAGTACGCCTTGTGCAGGACCGCGGTCTGCGCCTGGGGGTTGGGCGCGGTGAGCGAACTCGCGCGCCCGCCGTGGTTCTTCGCGGTCGAACGGATGAGGCCGTGCACGTGGTCACCGTCACGCTCGGCCATGGACAGCGGCTTGAGCACCAGCATCCCGACGCCCTCGCCGCGACCGTAACCGTCGGCCGAGGCGGAGAAGGTCTTGCAGCGACCGTCCTTGCTGAGCATCCCGGAACGGCTGAAGCTCACGTGCCCGTCCGGCACGACGATCGTGTTGACACCGCCGGCCACGGCCATGGCGCACTCGCCGCGTTCCAGGGCCGCGACGGCGCGGTCCATCGCGACCAGTGAGCTGGAACAGGCGGTCTCCACCGGCTCGCTCGGGCCGTGCACGTCGAGGAAGTAGCTCATCCGGTTCGGTCCGGCCGAGGGCACTCCGCTGGTCGGGGTGACCGCGTCACCGCCCCCACCACGCTCACTGATCAGGCCGTAGCCCGTGTTGCCGGTACCGACGAACAGTCCCAGGTCGGACCCGGCGAGCGCGTCGGCGGCATAACCGGCGTCCTCCAGGGCCTTCCAGGTGTAGAGCATGAGCAGGCGCTGCTGGGGGTCCATGTGCACGGCGTCCTTCGGAGCGATACCGAAGAACCCGGGGTCGAAGTCGGCGATGCCCTGCGCGAACCCGCCCCACTTCACGTCGGTGCGGCCGGGCTCGCGCAGCGGGTCGCCCATCAACTCACGCCAGTCCCAACGGTCCGCCGGGACCACGCCGATGCCGTCGCGCCCCTCACTGAGGAGGTCCCAGAACGCGTCGAGGTCGTCGGCCTGCGCGAAGCGACCGCTCATCCCGATGATGGCCACCGCCTCCGTGGAGGACGGGGCCCGGCGCGTTACCGGTGCGCGGTCCTCGGAGCGTGGCACGGCTTCCGCGAGCGGACGCGCGCGCACCGACACGGCCTCGTCGGGCTCCTGTACGGGGATCGGCGCGGGGACCGGCTCCGGCACGGGTGTGGGGGCGGGGACCGGCGCGGGGACCGGCTCCGGCACAGGCGTCGGGGC
>NZ_QOCZ01000095.1 GCF_018207095.1 Nocardiopsis sp. MG754419
GTACTGCGGACCGGGACCCTGGGGGGAGGGGCGTCCCTCAGAAGGAGGGGGTCCTCCCAGGAGGTCCTGATCGTCGCCGTCCGGGGGTAGGGGGCGTCCGTCGGGGCCGTGGTGAGGCGGGTTCGGATGGGTACTGATGGGAGTCTCCGAAGGCTCTGAGGGTGGGACTGGCTCCGCGGTTCGCCGTGACCCGCGCTTGTGGCGTCCGTGTAGGGTCGGTGACCGTGACGGGCGTCTCCAGGGTTCACGTCTTCGCCCGTCGTACCGGGCGAAGACCGGCCTTTCGGAGCCAGGGTAGCCAACCCGCGGTCGGGGGCAGGACGAAGCACTCTCGACGACAGGCATAATAAAAGGCGGAGAGGTCACGGATGTGAACCAGTCCCGGCGCTTTCCGTCCAGACGACGATCCCATCGGTTCGACCCGCTGCCGGCTTTGACCTGCGCTAGGGTGGACAGGTAGGATATTTCGTCGTTGTGCGTTGAGTTGCCGTGGGCCCCAAAACTCCCGAAGTTGGGTGCCGATCCACGCACCATCGTCTGCGCACTCACGACCGGGTCGTCCTGATTGGACATGGGACATCCGGCCAAGGAACAGCCCCGCACCAGTGAGGGCTGTCCCGGCCCCACACCCATTGGGGTGTTCCGTAATACGAGTCCACCATCCCTTTTTCGGGATGGGGCAGCCGACTGAAGAGCGAAGGCAAACGATCGTGCGCACATACAGCCCCAAACCCACCGATGTCCAGCGTCAGTGGCACGTTGTCGACGCTACCGATCTCGTGCTCGGGCGTATGGCGAGCCAGGTTGCCACGCTGCTTCGGGGTAAGCACAAGGCCTACTACGCGCCCCACATCGACACCGGCGACTTCGTCATCGTCGTGAACGCCGAGAAGGTCGCGCTCACCGGTAAGAAGCTCGAGCAGAAGCGCGCCTACCGCCACTCCGGTTACCCCGGCGGTCTGCGTTCGGTCGCCTACGCCGACCTGCTGGAGAAGAACCCCGAGCGGGCCATCGAGAAGGCCATCAAGGGAATGCTGCCCAAGGGTTCCCTCGGCCGTCAGATGGCCAAGAAGCTCAAGGTCTACGCCGGTCCTGAGCACCCGCACCAGGCCCAGCAGCCGGTGCCGTTCGAAATCACCAAGATCGAGCAGCCCGCGTAGGCGTTCGCAGACTTTCACAGGAAACACGAGGTAAACCGTGGTCGAGCCCACCGGCATCGAAGACGTCGCTCAGGACTTCGCCGAGAACCCGGAGGAGTTCCCCTCCGAGTACACCAGCGAGTCGGACGAGCAGACTGCCGCCTACGTCCCCACCGCCTCCGGCCCGAGCGCCGGCACCGGTCGTCGCAAGCAGGCCGTGGCCCGCGTCCGCATCGCCCCGGGTGGCGGCGAGTGGAAGATCAACGGCAAGGCGCTTGAGGTCTACTTCCCGGACAAGGTCCACCAGCAGACCATCAAGGACCCCTTCGTCTCCCTCGGGTTCGAGGGCGCCTACGACGTCTTCGCCCGTCTGGACGGCGGCGGCACCAGCGGCCAGGCCGGCGCCCTGCGTCACGGCATCGCCCGTGCCCTCGCCTCCCTGGACCCGGAGAACAACCGCCCGACCCTGAAGAAGGCCGGTTTCCTCACCCGTGACGACCGTGAGGTCGAGCGGAAGAAGGCCGGTCTCAAGAAGGCGCGCAAGGCTCCGCAGTTCTCCAAGCGTTAATGCTCATGCGCCGGCGCCCGCTCGGCTGAGCTCCCGCCCGTACGTCGTCCCCGCACCAGGGGCGGCGTACGGGCTTTCGGTTTTTGTCGGTGGCTCTCCGCCACGCTGAACTCCACCGGTGCCGGGCAACCCCGGCACCGCTGTCGAAAGGGGCTGTCGCCTGTGGCACGGCTGTTCGGAACAGACGGTGTACGCGGTCTCGCGGGTCGTGACCTGACCGCTTCGCTCACCCTGGAACTGTCCATCGCGGCGGCGCGCGTGCTCACCCGCGCGGAAGGCGACCGGCGGCCGCTGGCCGTCGTGGGCCGTGATCCCCGTGCCTCCGGTGAGTTCCTGGAGGCCGCCGTCGTGGCCGGCCTGGCCAGCACCGGCGTGGACGTCGTCAAGGTGGGCGTGCTCCCCACCCCCGCCGTCGCCTACCTCACCGGAGCTCTGGAGGCCGACTTCGGTGTCATGCTCTCCGCGAGCCACAACCCGGCGCCGGACAACGGCATCAAGTTCTTCGCCCAGGGCGGCCAGAAGCTGGAGGACGCCCTGGAGGAGGAGATCGAGGGCATGCTCGGTGTCCCCTCCACCCCCGCCGTGGGCGAGGCGGTCGGCCGGGTCACCGAGTCCCACGACGGGGCCGAGCTGTACACCCGCCACGTCCTGGACTCCCTTCCCCACGGCCTCCAGGGTCTGAAGGTCGTCATGGACTGCGCTCACGGAGCCGCCAGCACGGTCGCCCCCGACGCGCTGCGCCGCGCGGGCGCCGAGGTCATCGTGATCGGTGACGCCCCCGACGGTCACAACATCAACCAGGGCTGCGGCTCCACCAGCCTGGGCGCGCTCCAGGACGCCGTCCGCCTGCACGGCGCCGACGCGGGCATCGCCAACGACGGCGACGCCGACCGCTGCCTGGCGATCGACGCCGACGGCGAGGTCATCGACGGGGACCAGATCCTCGCGATCCTGGCGGTCGAGGCCAAGGAGGCCGGCCGCCTGGCCGAGGACACCCTCGTGGTGACGGTCATGTCCAACCTGGGCCTCAAACTCGCCATGGAGCGGGAGGGCGTCACCGTGGTGGAGACCGCGGTGGGCGACCGCTACGTGCTGGAGGAGATGAAGCGCGGCGGGTTCGGTCTGGGCGGGGAGCAGTCCGGCCACGTGATCCTGCTGGACCACGCCACCACCGGCGACGGTCTGCTCACCGGCCTGCACCTGCTGGCCGCGATGGCCCACCACAAGCAGGGCCTGGCCGAGTTGGCCAAGGTCATGACCCGGCTGCCGCAGGTGCTCATCAACGTTCCTGACGTGGACCGGTCCCGGGCCGCCGAGTCCGAGGAGTTGGCCGCGGCCGTCCGCGAGGCCGAGACCGAGCTGGGCGACACCGGCCGTGTGCTGATCCGGCCCAGTGGGACCGAACCCAAGGTCCGGGTGATGGTGGAGGCGCCGGAGCCGGCACAGGCCACCGCGGTCGCCGAGCGGCTCGCCGGTGTGGTGCGCTCCGCGCTCGGTTAGGTCGTCCTCCTCGGGGCCCGCGGTGGGAGGGCGCGTTCCTCGCGATCCCGCCTCCGGCCCCTCCCGGGCTGTGACGGAGGCGGCGTTCGCACGGCAGACCACCGTGGGCGGTGCGACGAACGGGGCCCAGGGCGGGCTCCTCGGTGGCACCGAGGAGCCGTGAGCCGGTCGGCGACCATCACGTGGTCACCGAGCGGGCCCGGATCGAGGGCCGCCCACCGTGCTTCCACGGCACGGGTTCCGGGGCCGCCCCAGACCCCTTTCCTCCGGGGTTTCTCCGGTTTTCACGCGCATCCGGGCACAGAGCGGCCCGGATGCGCGTTCTCGTGTGTGTCGACGGGTCCCTCTCGCCGAGAGCGGCCGTCCAGGATCGGTGGAGTGGAGCGGTCATGACGATGGACGTGCGCTACGGGCGGTCCCTGACCATCGGGGTGGACATCGGCGGCACCAAGGTGGCCGCCGCGGTGGTGACGCCGGGCGGGCGGGTGCTGGCCAGGATGCGCACCCAGACCCCCGAACGCAGCAAGAGCCCCTCGGTGGTGGAGGACACGATCGTCGAGGTCGTGTCGGACCTGCGCCGGGAGTACCCGGTGCGGGCCGTGGGCGTGGGTGCCGCCGGATTCGTCGACGAGCGCCGCTCCACCGTCCTGTTCGCCCCGCACCTGTCGTGGCGGGAGGAGCCGCTCCGGGACGCACTGTCGGTGCGTCTGGGGCTGCCCGTCGTGGTGGAGAACGACGCCAACGCCTCGGCGTGGGCCGAGGTGCGCGCGGGCGCGGCCCGGGGCGTCGACGACGTCGTGGTGGTCAACCTGGGCACCGGTATCGGCGGTGCGGTCATCACCGAGGGGCGTCTGCGCCGCGGACGTCACGGGCTGGCCGGCGAGTTCGGGCACATGACGGTGGTGCCGGGCGGCCACCGGTGTGAATGCGGCAACCGCGGCTGCTGGGAGCAGTACGCGAGCGGCAACGCGCTCACGAGGGAGGCCCGCGAGCTGGTCTCGGCCGAGTCGCCGGTGGCCGTGGCCCTGCGCCAGGAGGTGGGTGGCGATCCCGACCTGATCACCGGGCCGGTGGTGAGCGAGTTGGCGCGCAAGGGCGACCGGGCCTGCCGGGAGTTGATGGAGGACGCGGGCACCTGGCTGGGGGTCGGTCTGGCCAACCTGGCGGCCGCGTTCGATCCGGAGCTGTTCGTGATCGGCGGGGGTGTGTCGGAGGCCGGAGGTCTGCTGTTGGACCCGGCGCGGCGCGCGTTCGCCAAGGGCCTGACCGGACGCGGCTACCGTCCCGAGGCCCGGGTGGTCGCCGCCGCGCTGGGCAATGAGGCCGGTGTGATCGGCGCCGCCGACCTGGCCCGGGAGGTGCTGCCGCGGTCCCGTCGAGGCCTGCGCCAACGTCGCCTGGGGGGTCCGCCCGAGCGGCGTTGAGCGGACGAGCGATCCGGCCCGTCCCTCGGTGCCCACGACGCGAGGCGGTCCCCGTCCGGGTGGTGGGTGGTGGCCCGCCGTGCGCCCGTCGGATGCCGCGCCGAGGGAGCACCGTCCGCCGCGCCGACCGGGGACGTCTCCGCGCGTGGACGGGCGCGGGCACCGGGGCGCCCGTCGCGCCGTGGGGTGTCCGTACCGGGCGCGCGCGGGTGGCGCCCGCCCCTCGCCCCGTCCGTGCGGGGCCGCGGCGATCTCTCACGGTGTCCGCGCCGCGTCCGAGCGGGTGCCGCGTCGTGTTCGCGCCGGGCCTTCGCCGTGCCCGGTCACCAGGGATCCACGCTTAACCGAACCCGGTTCTAGTGCGTGGGTCACATCCTCGGTAGAGTGCCGCTCATGGATCTCAACGGAATCTCCGCCCTCGTCTCGGGCGGCGCGAGTGGCCTCGGTGAGGCCACCGCCAAGGAACTCGCCTCCGCGGGTGCCACCGTCGTCGTCGCCGACCTGAACGCCGAGCGCGGCGAAGCGATCGCCAAGGAGATCGGGGGCGTCTTCGTCGCCACCGACGTCTCCCAGGAGGACCAGGTCCAGGCCGCGGTCCAGGCGGCCGTCGACACCGGCAAGCCCTTCCGCGTCGCCGTGTCCTGCGCCGGCATCGGGTGGGCCACCCGCACGGTGGACCGGAGCGGCACCCCCCACGACCTGGACAGCTACCAGAAGGTCATCCAGGTCAACCTCATCGGCACCTTCAACGTGCTGCGCCTCTCCGCCGCCGCGATCGCCCGGACGGAGCCGATCAACGAGGACGGTGAGCGCGGTTCCATCCTCAACACCGCCTCGCTGGCCGGTATCGAGGGCCAGATCGGTCAGATCGCCTACTCCTCCTCCAAGGGCGGCGTGATCGGTATGACCCTCCCGGCCGCGCGCGACCTCGCCGCCGTCGGTGTCACCGTCAACACCATCGCCCCCGGCATCCTGGAGACGCCGATCTACGGCGAGGGTCCCGAATCGGAGGACTTCAAACAGCGTCTGGCCGCCCCCGTGCCCTTCCCCAAGCGCCTGGGCACCGCCGCGGAGTTCGCGCGGCTCGCCCGGACCCTGGTGGAGGTCAGCTACGTCAACGGTGAGGTCGTCCGCATCGACGGCGCCCTCCGTATGCCCCCGAAGTAGGAGGACACCGTGTCCGACGAGGTGCTCTCCACGGCCGAGGACGGCGTCGCCGTCATCACCATCAACCGGCCCGAGGCCAAGAACGCCGTCAACGCGGCGGTCGCGGCCCGGATCGCCGAGGCGCTCGACGACATCGACTCCCGCGACGACGTCGCCGTCGGCATCATCACCGGTGCGGGCGGTACCTTCTGCGCGGGCATGGACCTCAAGGCCTTCATGAAGGGCGAGGTCCCGGTGGTCGAGGGCCGCGGCTTCGGCGGGTTCGCCCGGCGCGGCCCGAGGAAGCCGCTCATCGCCGCCGTCGAGGGGTACGCCCTGGCCGGCGGGTTCGAGGCTGTGCTCGCCTGTGACCTGGTCGTGGCCGCCGAGGACGCCAGGTTCGGCATCCCCGAGGTCAAGCGCGGACTGGTCGCCGGCGCCGGCGGGCTGCTGCGCCTGCAGCACCGCATCCCGCGCAACATCGCGATGGAGTTCGCCCTGACCGGTGACTTCGTCGAGGCCGGTCGCCTCGCGGAACTGGGTCTGGTCAACAAGGTCACCGAGAGCGGTGGCGCCCTGGAGGGGGCCAAGGCCCTGGCCGCCCGTGTCACCCCCAACGGGCCCTTGGCGCTCAAGGTCTCCAAGGAGATCATCCAGGCCTCGGACGACTGGTCCACCGACCAGATGTGGGACCGGCAGGACGAGCTGGCCGGCCCGGTGTTCGTCAGCCAGGACGCCATGGAGGGTGCGATGGCCTTCGCCGAGAAGCGCGCACCCGTGTGGAAGGGCGTGTAGGGGTCACCCGGGGCCTTCGGTGGGATGGTGCGTTCCTCGCCATCCCACCCGCGGTGTCTCGCGGGGTTCTCCGGAGGCACGGTCCGCCGGTGTCCGAAGTCGGAGGCGCTCGGGGCCACCGCCGCGCTTCGGTCGGTGTTCGGCCGCCGTCGGCGTTGCGGTGCACCCGTCCTCCAGAGCGTGCCCGCACGATGACGTGGCGTGTGTACCCTGGAAACGTCCAGCGAGCTCCTCCCAGGAAACGACCCCCGTGTCCCTTGTTCCCACCTGGAGTCGGGCCCCCGGCGGTGCCCCCGCGGTCCTGGCGATCGCCGACTCCGCTCCCCGCGCCCGTATGTCGGCCATGATGCTCGGCGACCTCCCCGATGCGGGAGGTGCCATGGGCCTGGCGGTGTTGCGCTCGGCCGACACCCCCTCTCCGGACCGGATCCGGGCCGCGCTCGAAGGCACCCGGCACGCGGGGCGGCGCATTCCGCTGCTCACCGCGGGCCAGGTGCGCAAGCTCATCCGGCGTCGACGTCCCGACGCGGTGCTGTTGAACTGCTCGGGTCCGCACATCGAGGCGCTGTCCTGGTCGAGCCGACCCTTCCTGCGTCGCTACCGGCCGGTGGTCGTGTCCGCCCTGCCGGTACCGGGGCTGCCGGCCTCGGAGGGCGAGTGGCTGCACCGGTCGCGGGTGGACCTGCTGGTGGCGCACAGCCACCGCGAGGTCGACGAGTACACGGTCCTGGGGGAGAAGCTCGGTCTCAAGGGCCGGGTGGGCCTGGCCGGCCTGTACCCGGACCGCGATGATCCCTACACCGGCGGCCCCCGCGACCGGGTGGTGTTCGCCGCCCGGCCCGGACTGCCCGCCGGGACCCTGGGATGCGAGGCCCTGCTCTTGGCCCTGGCCCGACTCGCGGCCGACCGTCCCGACCTGGACGTGGTCCTGCACATCGGCGAGGAGGGCCACCCCGAGCTCATCGAGGTCCTGGCCGCCCTGGTGGCCTCCGCAGGTGTGCCGCGGACCGCGCTGACCGTGGAGACGGGCCCGTTGCGGGACCGTCTGGACCGGGCCCGCGGGGTGGCGGCGCTCGGTTCCGTGCCCATCCTGGAGGCGATCGCGGCCCGCGTGCCGTCCCTGGTCCTCACCGACTTCGGCGTGGGCTGGGACCAGGGCAACGTGGTCTTCGAGGGCAGCGGGCTGTTCGGCGACCTCACGGACCTGCGCGCCTGTCGGTTCCACAAACCGAGCCGGGCCTGGGGCGAACGCAACCACTTCCATCCGCCGTCCCACGACGACTGGGCGGCGCACCTGTACGAACTGTGCGGACGTGCCGGCCGGGGGACCCTCGCCTGACCGTCCCCGGCGCCGCGGTCGATCGCGACGACGGCTCCATCCTCGGAGCGGTACCGGCACGAACCGCGACGGTCGGCCTCCGCTGAGCCCGGCCTCGACCTCGGAGGGCGGGCCACCTCAGGTCGCCGAGGTCCGCGCCTCGCCGGCACCGGGTGCCCGAGCACGGGCCCGAGCCTCGGTCCAGGACCCGAGGAGCGCGCCCTAGGAGTGCTCGCCCTCCTGGAGCGTCATCGCGGCCTCGAACAGGGTGGGTTCGCTCGTGGGCACGGCCTGCCCCACGGCGTCCAGCAGCTGTGGCTCCATCACCACCGCCAGGGACTGCGAGAACGCGTACGACAGGTGGTTGGTGTCGTAGAAGACCAGCTGGTTGCCGATCACGCCGTGGCAGGTCCCGTCCTCGCACAGGTAGTCGGTCATGTCCAGGAACCGGGTGTTGTGCGGGACGTTCGCCAGGTGCCGGAAGGGCGGCTCCACGGCCATCGATTCGGCCTGGGGCGACGAGCACTCGTCACGGTCGTTGCGGTCGGTGCAGTCCGGGACCCGGAAGTCGAAACGGGGCGTGTCCCGGATCGCGATCACGTCGATGCCCATGAGGTCGAGCCGCTGCCACTGGTGCACGAAGCCGTCGGGCACGTGCTCGCCGACCTCGCGGTCGGTGAGCGAGGCCAGCGTGAACACGGCCTCGGGGGCCATTTCCGCCAGCTCGTCCATGACCTGCTCGTTCCAGTCCGAGCACTCGGTGTAGACGAGACCCCGATACTCCTGCTCCTCGGAGCTGAACTGGCAGGCGTTCTTGGTCATCGTCACCAACCGCCAGCCGTGCTGGTCGGCGAGCGTGCGCATCGCCTGGAACCAGTGCCGTACGTGCGAGCTGCCCACCATGACGATCGTGTAGTCCGAGTCCGGGTCGCCGAACGCGCACGTGACCACCGTGGTGTCGTCGGCCAGGGCGTTGCACTCCCGGGTCTGGTCCACGGTGTCCCGGGCCACCGTGGTGGTGTCGGGGTAGATCGGCAGTTCGGGCAGGCCGGCGGCCATCTCCGGGTTCAGGTGCACGGTGGCGCCGGGGTAGGCGAGGGGGTTGGAGCTGAGCTCTAGACGCAGTTGTCGATCACGTTCGATGGACTCGCTCCACAGGGAGGCGGCCACCAGGACGGGGATGACGAAGAGGACGCCGGCCGCCAACGACCAGCTCGGTGCGCGGAGACGGCGCGTCGCACGTGCCACGCCGCCGTCGACGAGTCGGCTGGTGAGCAGGGCCGCGGCGAACGAGGCACCCAGCACCATGAGACCACCGGTCAGGGAGGGTCTGACCCGCTCGGTCAGCTCCAGGTAGACGATCAGGACCGGCCAGTGCCACAGGAACAGGGTGTAGGCGTGCCCGCCCAACCAGGTCAACGGAGGCAGCCCCAGCAGCCGGTTGGCGGACAGACGCCCGTTCTCGGTCGTCCCCGCGCCCGCCAGGATGATGAGCAGCGCGGCGGTGGTCGGCCACAGTGAGGCGTACCCCGGGTAGGGGAGCGCGTCGCCGATGACGAGACCACAGAGCACCAGGGCGACCAGACCGACCCACCCGGCGACCAGACGCACGGGGCCGGGCAGGTTCACCCGGTGCACCACCAACGCGAGCACACCGCCGAGCGCCGGTTCCCACAGGCGCGCGCCGGTGTCGAAGTAGGCCCAGACCGGTGCGGTCGCGGTGATCCACAGCGAGTACACCAGGGAGGCGGCGAACACCGTGCCCACGGCGACCAGGGCGGCCCGGCGGATCCGCGTCCCCAGCCGAACGGCGATCAACCCGGCGGCGGTGATGACCACCGGCCACACCAGGTAGAACTGGCCCTGCACCGCCAACGACCAGAAGTGCTGTACGGGGCTGGCCGCGGCGTTGTCGGCCATGTAGTCGACCGAGTCCAGTGCCAGGTGCCAGTTCCCGTAGTACAGCGCGGCGGCGCGCACGTCCTCGATGACCGTCGTCCACTGCGAACGCGGGAAGAAAAGGTACGTCATCGCCAGGACGGCGCCGAGGACGACGGCCCCCGCCGGGAACAGCCGCTTGACCAGCTTCGTCCAGAACGCCCCGAAGGCGATGCGCCCGTCGCGTTCCATCGCCCGGACCAGGGACCCGGTGATGAGGAAGCCGGTGAGCAGCAGGAACACGTCGACGCCACCGGAGACCGTGCCGAACCAGATGTGGTAGACGGCGATCAGCAGGGCGGCGACGGCGCGCAGCCCTTCGATGTCGGAGCGCCGGCGGGCGCGCGTCGGAGCGGTCACGGGCGTCGCGACGACGTCGGTGACACGCGAGTGGGCGGGAACGGACACGGGTCAGCCTCGGGCTCGACGGAGATGAAGGCAGGGGCCGACCGGAGACGGTGGCTCGATGCGCCCGGAGGATGGTGTGTGGCGCCAAGGGAGTGGCCCTGCCGCACCAGTATCTGTAACCGGCGGGTGTGCCCCGTGTACGTCAGGGCCCCTGTTGTCGAGTCGAGATGAAATCTGTGTGAATGCGTAGCCCTGAACAGCGAAAACGAGTGTTCTGGGTCACCCTTGCCCCGTTCCGTCCGGACGGCGTTCCTCCGGGGGCGCCGACCCGTGTGGCGGCCCCGGAGGAACGAGGGTCCGTCAGCGGCGCAGGCCGAGTGTGCGCAGGACGCGACCGACGGAACGGCGGAACCGACGATAGGGGGTCTGCGCGGCCGCCTTCTCCAGGCTCTTGAGGCGCTTCTCCAGGCGGTCGACCCTCGCGGCGGTCTTCTCCAGGGTGCGGACGCTCTTGCCCAGTTCCGCCACCTTGGTCACGGCCTCGGCGTGGTCGCGGCGCAGCCAACCGATCCTGGCCGAGACACCCTCCTCGGCACTGGTCCAGGCGTCCACCCCCGGGGGATAGGCGGTGGTGCGCACCCGCTCCTCGAACGCCGCACCGCCGTCCTCACCGGCGCTGTGCACGTGTTCCAGCCCGTTCTTCTCCAGGAACCCGGTGAAGCGCGCGAACCGTTCGGCGTGCCCCTCGTGCATGGCCGTGAAGTCGGCCTCCGCGTACAGGTCGGCGGCGTCCGTGTCCGATGACAGGTGCCGGATCCGCCGGTGCGGGATGTCGAAGTAGCGGCACAGTTCCAGGGTGCGCGAGTCGTGGCACAGCACCACGGCGGGGGTACCGGCGAGCAGCGCGGTGATGTTGCCGTGGATGCGGGTGCCGAAGGAGAAGTCGAAGTCGCGGAGGTCGTCGATCCAGGTGGCCGGGTCCAGGTGGACCCTCACCTTGTTCTCCCGGAACAGGGGATGGGTGCGGTGCAACGGCATGCGGTTGCGTGCGCCGTCCACCTCCGACCGGTCGCCCCAGTAGAGCAACTCCAGGTCCTTCGTCTCCTGGGCGAAGTAGCGCATGTTCGGGTAACGCTCGAAGTTCGCGGTGACGATGCCGCCGACGTCACCGGCCCCCAGAGCGCTGCGGGAGGCGTTGACGGCGACGGCGCTGTCGCCGTCGAGCCGATCGACGCCCTTGGTGACGTCGAGGTGGTCGCCGTACATGAACATCGACGGGCAGCCGATGACCTCGACGTCGTTGAATCCCAGGCTGTGGAGGTACTTCTCGGTGAACTCCCCGCGGACACCGATGGAGGCGGACCGCTCCAGGACCGCCCGGACGAACCGCGAGACCGGGGCGTCGAGTCGGCTCATCCGGTCGAGGTCGTAGTCCAGGTCGGACTGCGCGCCCACGCCGAGGACGACCACCGGGATGGTCAGCTTCTCGATGAGGGAGCTCAGCGCGTTGAGATGCCCGATGAAGGACACCCGGAAGGCGTTGGCGAGCGGGATGACGAAGGCGTCGTACTCGTCGTTGATGCGTGCCGCCTCGGCGGCGTCGGCCCGAAAGCCGTTGGCGACGACCTCCGTGGAGGAGGTCTGGAGCGTTTTGTGGGAGGCCTGGCTGAAGATCAGGTTGCCCGCGTTGTTGCCGAAGACGTTGCTCTCGATGGCCGCTCCCGGGCCGACGATCGCGAAGGGGTCCTTCTTGGAGCGCAGGAGTACACGTTTCATGGTGAGGCTTTCGATCGAAGGGGACGGGTGCACCACGCGAGGCGCCCGTGGTGCACCGCTGTCCGCGGGAGCCAGGTCAGGAGAGGTGGGGTGCCAGGGGGTCGGTGTCCGGGAGTCCCCAGGGCGAGAGCGGGTGCAGGAGCGATCCGCGCTCGTACAGGTCGTCGACGGCCGCGTTGAAGCGCGACTGGGACTCGGGGCCGCCCAGGAGGTAGCTCCGGAGCTCGGTCCGCTCCGACGCCAGCCGGTCCGCCTCGGCGAGATGGACGGCGTCCAGGGCGGCGTCGAGGCCCTCACCGTCGGGAGAGAGCATGTAGGCGGCGGAGGACGTCGGGTGCCGGTCCTGGAACTCCGCGTGCGTGATGCCCTCGCAGTTGGTGATCGCGTACGGCTTCTCCGTGGCGACGAAGTCGGCGACCACACTGGAGATGTCGCTGATGAGCAGGTCGGCCTGGTTGAAACAGGAGTACAGCGTCGGCCGGGGGCCCTGGACGACGAGGTGTTCGTCATCGGCGTGGCCGTCCCAGTACACGCGGTGCCATTCCGTGGACAACGCCTTCATCTCCGCGATCGTCTCGGGGAGCGCCCTGCCCTCCTCGCGTGAGTAGTGCGCCTCGTCCCGGGCGCCGGTGTCGTTGTCGAAGGCGGCGAGGCGCTTCTCGAGTTCGGCCAGCCGTCGCTCCCGGTCCTCGCGGCGCTTCGTGCCCTGGTTCGCCCCGCCGAGGAGTGCCACGATCCGCTTGTGCGCGGCTCGGGCCGCCGCCGACCGGATTCCGGTGAAGGGGTGGGGCTTGTACAGGACCCGTACCTTCAGGTCCCCGTCGAGCAGCTTCGCGATGAGCGTGGGACCGGCCTCGATGAGCGACGTGTTGCCGGGGTCGTCGGTCCACCCCTCCCAGGTCGGGGCGTACAGAACGGTCCGCACGGAGTTGGGTGCGGTGTCGGTGCGGATCTCGTCGAGTTGGGGGCGTCCCACCTCCACGATCTCGTCCTCCCGGACCCCGACCCGGGCTCGGGCGTACCGGTCGCGCCCGGCGCGCCCGGCCGTCCACACCTCGTCGTAGACCTTGCTGAAGGGGTTGACGCTGGCGATCTTGTCGCTGTCGCCGTGTCCGATGAACACGTGCTTCAACCGGGGGTTGCGCAGCATGTGGATGTTCTTGCCGGTGTTCGCCGGGTACAGGGCCACACGCGCCGGGTCGAAGTCGAGCGCCATCAGGTTGGTGGCGCTCGGAACGCACAGGACCGGGACGCGGGTCGGTGCGAGCTGCGCGGCGATGGTCCGTTCCCGCAGCACGATGATCGAGCGTCGGGGCATCCGGTCCAGGGTCTCCAACCACATGTCGACCTGGTACGCGGAGTCGGAGGAACCGGAGAAGTACAGGACCACCTCGGGCCGGTAGGAGGTCAACCACTCCTGGGTGAAGTCCATGACCTCCTGCTCATGGGGGATGGCACGGGCCCGACGGAGGTGCCACAGGAAAACGACCAGCGCGACCACGGTCACCAGGGTCGTGATGACCGCGCCGGCGACCGCGGCCCACAAAGCACCGAAGACGACGTAACCGATGGCCCCGAGAACGAGGAAGATGTCGAGCGGCAGCAGACGGCTCATGGGTTCGCGGACGAACGGCATGGGCGGGCTGTCGGGGATGTGGAGGGACTCCAGGGGGATGTTGCGGGTCGCGATGGGAAGACGGCGGCGGGTGCGCAGACGACGTCCGACGACACCGCAGAGCAACTGGAGGCCGAAGAGCACCAGGAAGGTCAGCAGGATCAGCCCGATGCCGGTGGACGTGGCCTCGGCGGTGGTGATCAGCAGGCCCAAGGCCAGGAGCTGGCGCAGCAGGGTGCGGGGCGTGATGCCCAGGCGCACCTGTTGGAGACTCTTGGCGAAGGCCGTCATGCGGTGCAGCAGCAGCGCGTCCATGGCGTAGCCGCCGACGATGCCGACCAGGAAGATCCACCACTGTCCGGTGGCGACGCCCACCAGCATCAACAGGTAGGTCGTTCCGAGCAGGGCGGTGCCGATGAGGGTGGCGCGCTTGCGGGTGTCGGGCAGGCTCACTTGGCGGCCTCCACTTCCAGGCCGGGGATCTCCACGGAGAGGGCGCGCAGGTCCTCGCGGCGTACGTCGATGACGTGACCGGTCAGGTCGGAGAGCAGGACGTCGACCGAGGTGCGGGCCACCTTGTCGGCGCTGAGCAGGGTCCCGGAGGGTTCCTCTCCGAAGGCCTTGGTCCGCATGGGGGTCTGCGTGCGCTCGGGGTTGATGCAGTTGATCCGGACACCGTCCTCGGACCACTCGTCGGCGAGCGCCTGGGTGAGGTTGACGGTGGCCGCCTTGCTGGAGGAGTACAGGCTGTACTCCCCGCGCCCGCGGGTGTAGGAGCTCGAGGTGTACAACAACAGCTGCCCACCGGTCTGGGACAGGTAGGGGAAGGCGGCCCGGGCGATGTTGACCGGGGCCAGGTAGTTGACCTTGAGGGCCTCCTCGATCTCCGCGGTGCTGGTCCGGTCCAGACGACCGATCCGCAGGACGCCGGCGGTGTTGACCACGTGGTCCACGCGCCCGGTCGCCGAGTGGGCCTGTTCCAACGCGGCGGCGATGTCCTCGGGGTCGGCCACGTCGGTGCGGGTGGCGCTGCGGGAGTAGCGGAAGACCCGTGCCCCGTGCTTCTCGGTGAGGTCGGCGACCTCGGCGCCGATCCCGTAGCTGCCGCCGAAGACGACGACGGTCTTGCCGGCGAGGCGTTCCGTGTAGTCCAGTTCGGTGAACTCGGGGGTGGAGGAGGTCGCGAGCTGGAAGAGCTTGTCGGCGATGAAGATGTCGACCGGTTGGGTGACCTTCATGTTCTGCTCCTCACCCGCCACGACGTGGATGGGGACCTCGGGGAGGTAGCGCAGAACGACGCTGCAGTCGTCGGTGGCCTCGAAACGGGGGTCGTTCCAGGCCTTGGCGTAGGCGTCGCGGATGGTGGCCATCCGGAAGGCCTGGGGGGTCTGGCCGCGGCGCAGGCGGGAACGGGTGGGGACGTCGGTGATGATGTCGTCGTCCACCTCGATGATGGTGTCCGAGGACGGAATGGCCACGTCGACGGCGTCGTAGGTCCCGAGCGCGGTCACGCAGTCGTCGATGACCCGCTGGGAGAGCATGGGCCGGACGGCGTCGTGGAAGAGCACGTTGGTGTCGGCCGCGGAGTAGTGCGCGAGCGCGTCCAGGGCCAGCTGCGTGGTGGCGTTACGGGACGTGCCCCCGGGCAGCACCCGGGAGACCTTCGACAGACCCGCCTTCCTCACGATCGCCTCGGCGTCGGAGACGAACCCGGGGTTCATCATCACGATCACCTCGTCGACCGAGGTGGAGCGCTCGAAGATGTCGAGGGTGTGCTCCAGGATGCTCTTCCCGGCGATCTTGAGCAGCTGCTTGGGGGTGGCGAGGCCGATCCGCTGGCCGCTTCCGCCGGCCAGGACCACGGCGACCGTTCGCGCGGCGGTACGGGTGCTCGCGCTCGTCGATGGTGTCACGGGCAAGGTCGTCTCCCAAGGACTGTGTGGTGCGCCGTCCCCTGCCCGAGAGATGCGTCGAGAGAGAGGGGGGCTCCGATGTGCTGTACGGAAGGGGAGGTCGTTCCCGGAACGGAGCGTCACACAGGGTGAGTGAAGTGGGTCCCGGTGACAGAGAAGAGCCTCCCTGGATGACGAGTAGACGCCCGCTCTTCAGGGGCGGTTTACCTCGTTTTCTATGATTTGGACGGTTTTGTGAATCGTGTCTTCGCGGTGACGCGCCCGATGCCGACCCCTCGGGGCGACTACGGAACGTGTTCGCGGGAGGGGGTGCGTCGGGGCCGCTCCGCTCCGTTCCGTCGGCTCTCCCGAGGTCAGGAGGGGTCTCGGGGGGTCTTCGAGTCCGATCGGTACTCGGTACCTGTTCGTGATCGAGTGCGGGCCAACGTCCCGCTCGTATGTCGCGTCTTGATCGTGGACCGTCGAGCTGAGAGCGGGATCATGGACGAGGACGACTGGGAGCCCCCCTACGAACAGGGGGAGGAACTTCACTACGACGATGACGGCACCTATGGGGTCGTCCCCTGCCCGGACGCCTGTGCCCCCGGCGCAGCCGTGTTCCGTCCCCAGAGCTGACCGCACGCACGAGGGGCGCCACACGGCGGAGATCGCCATGTGACGCCCCTGGGGCGGGAGGGTGTCAGCGGGGTTCGCCGGCCCCTGTCCCCGTGGTCTCCTCCGCGGCCGCGCGGTCGGCCGCGCTCATCCGCGCGTCCGGGACGAGGGTGCCGAGCGTCCAGTGCACGGCGAACGCGCTGATGAGGCCGATGACCCAGCCGTAGTCGGCCAGTGGGCCGGCCACGGACAGCAGCGCACCGAGGCCGAAGGCCACCAGCGCGCGCCAGTTCCAACCCCCCGAGTACCAGTACTCGCCGTCGCGGTCGAACAGGGCGGGCAGGTTGATGCGGGTCCGGCGCAGCAGCCAGTAGTCGGCCAGCAGGATGCCCGCCACGGCCCCGAGGATGCCGCCGACGGTGCCCAACCACACGAAGATGTAGGTGTTCTCGTCCTCCAAGAGCTTCCAGGGGAAGATGAGGACCCCGAGGAAGCAGGTGATGAGGGCGCCGGTGCGGAAGCTGATCCACTGCGGCTTGAGGTTGGCCAGGTCGTAGGCGGGGCCGACCAGGTTGGCGGCCACGTTGGTGGAGACCGTGGCCAGCAGCACCACGAAGATCGCGAACAGCAGACCGATGCCGGACTCCATCCTGTCCACGACGTCGATCGGGTTCCAGATCGGTGCGCCGTAGACCGCGGCGGTGCCCGCGGTCACCATCACCGCGATCAGTGAGAACAGCGTCATGGTGGTGGGCAGCCCCAGGGACTGACCCGCCACCTGAGCCCGCTGGGTGGAGGCGAATCGGGTGAAGTCACTGATGTTGAGGGTCAGCGTGGCCCAGTAGCCGATGACACCCATCAGCGACGGGAAGAACAGCGCCCAGAAGGAGGGTCCCCAGTCGAGGGGGCGGTCCGAGGTGAGCATCGGCCCGAAACCGCCGGCCTGGGAGGCCATCCACACCAGCAGGGCGACGCCGCCGATGATCATGAGCGGAGCGGCCCACACCTGGACCTTGCGCACGCCCTCCATGCCCCACAGGATGATGGCGACCTGGACCAGCCAGAACAGGGCGAAGGACAGCCACAGCGTCCACGGATTGCCGCCGACCTCCGCGGCGTCGATCCACCCCGCCCCGAACAGGCGACCGGCCAGCACGTAGACGCCCTGGCCACCGACCCACGTCTGGATCCCGAACCAACCGCACGCCACCGCGCCGCGCAGCAGGGCGGGCAGGTTCGCGCCGCGCAGACCGAACGACGAGCGCGCGAACACCGGGAAGGGGATGCCGTACTTGGCACCCGCGTGTCCGGTCAGCACCATCGGCAGGAGCACGATGAGGTTGCCCAGGACGACCGCGATCATCGCCTGACGCCAGTCCAGACCTGCCGCGATCAGACCACTGGCCAGCGTCCACGCGGGAATGCTGACCGACATGCTCACCCACAGGGCGGAGAAGCTGCCGGACCCCCACGTGCGCCGCGACAGCGGCACGGGCTGGAGGTCGTCGTTGACGAAGGGGCCGGCCGGCAGGGTGGTCCCCTCCGGCAGCGACACACGTCCGTCGGGGTGGGTGACCTGCGTGGTCGTCTCTGGTCTGGGTGGCGCTTGGGACACTGGACACCTTTTCGGTGGTGCTGACGGGGAGCGGCCGCACGGGCACGACGGCGGGCTCGCACGGTGGTGACCTGTGAGAAAAGCCGAAATATCCGGATCAGTATCAGGCCATCGACCATCTTCGCACGTCACCACAGGTGCGGTGACGCCTCGGTACTTCGGTGGGGGCCGGACCCCGAACGGGTCGGGGTCCGGCCCGCGGGAACCCTCGGTTCACCCGCGTGCGCTCGCGCGTGCACGCGGCCAGTGTGCGCCAGGTGTGTTGACGCCGTGTTTCAGGACACGGCCGGGATGATGTCCCGTCCGTAGGCGTCGATCACACCGTCGACGTCGTCGTGCATCGCGTAGACCGCGAACTGGTCCACGCCCGCGGCGCGCAGCCGCTCCATCTTCTCCAGGTGTTCCTCGGCGGTCCCGATGAGACAGAACCGGTCGACGATGGCGTCGGGCACGAACTCGGTGTCCGGGTTGTCGACCCGGCCGTGGTGGCTGTAGTCGTAACCCTCGCGGGCCTTGATGTAGTCGGTGAGTTCCTGGGGCACCATGTCCGAGTGCTCCCCGTAGCGGGCGACCAGGTCGGCCACGTGGTTGCCCACCATGCCGCCGAACCAGCGGCACTGCTCCCGGGCGTGGGCCCGGCCCTCGACCGAACCGTCGGTGACGTAGGCGGGCGCGGCCACGCACACCTTCACGTCGTCCGGATCCCGTCCGGCCTCGACCGCCGACGCCCGCACCGCCTTGACCATCCACTCCGTCAGGTACGGGTCGGCGAGCTGCAGGATGAACCCGTCGGCCCGCCGGCCCACCAGGTCCAGGGCCTTGGGTCCGTAGGCGCCCATCCACATCGGCAGCGCGCCGTCGCGCACCCACGGGATACGCAGGGACGCGCCGTCCACGTCGGCCTCACGCCCCTCCGCCAGGTCCTTGATCGCGGTCATGGCCTGAGCCAGGCGGGCCAGGGTGGCGGGTCTGCGCCCCGCCACCCGCATGGCCGAGTCGCCCCGGCCGATCCCGCAGACGGTCCGATTCCCGTACATGTCGTTCAGGGTGGCGAACAGCGACGCCGTCACCTCCCAGGCGCGGGTGCCCGGGTTGGTCACCATGGGGCCGACGACCAGGCGCTCCGTCCGCTCCAGGATCCGGCTGTAGATGACGAAGGGCTCCTGCCACAGCACCACGGAGTCGAAGGTCCACCCGTGGGTGAACCCCCGCTCCTCGGCGCGCACCATGCGCTCCACCAACAGGTCGGCCGGCGGGTCGGTCTGGAGGACCAGTCCGATGTCCATGTGTCCTCCTCAGACCAGGTACTGACAGGTGGACCTGGGCACGTAGGCGCCGTCGCCGGGCGCCCCCAGGTAGGAACCGCGGTCCACGATCACGCGGCCGCGGGAGAGGACGGTGCGGGCCCGGCCGGTCACCTTCGTGCCCTCGTAGGCGGAGTAGTCCACGTTCATGTGGTGGGTCCGCGCGGACAGGGTCTGTTCGTCGTTCGGGTCGTACACCACCAGGTCCGCGTCGGCGCCCGGGGCGATGGTGCCCTTCCTCGGGTACAGACCGAACATCCGGGCGGGGGTGGCGCAGGCCAGCTCGATCCACCGCCGGCGACCGATGCGCCCCTCCACCACGGCCTGGTGCAGCAGGTCCATCCGGTGCTCCACACCCGGCATGCCGTTCGGGATCTTGGAGAAGTCGCCCACCCCCAGGTCCTTCTGCCCGGTGAAACAGAACGGGCAGTGGTCGGTGGAGACCACGGACAGGTCGTTGGTGCGCAGTGCCCGCCACAGGTGCGCCTGGTGCTCCTCGGGTCGCAACGGTGTCGAGCACACGTACTTGGCGCCCTCGAAGTCCGGTTCGGCGAGCCGGTCCACCGACAGGAACAGGTACTGCGGACAGGTCTCACCGAAGACGTTGAGACCCAGGTCCCGGGCGCGGGCGAGCTCGGCGACGGCCTCGTGCGCCGACACGTGCACCACGTACAGCGGGGCCCCGGCCACCCGGGCGAGCTGGATGGCGCGGTGGGTGGCCTCCGACTCCAACAGCGCCTTGCGGACCTCGCCGTGGTGGCGGGGGTCCGTCCGGCCCTCGGCCAGGGCCTGTTCGACCAGCACGTCGATGGCGATGCCGTTCTCGGCGTGCATCATGGTGAGCGCGCCGTTGGCGGCGCCGCGCTGCATGGCCCGCAGGATCTGCCCGTCGTCGCTGTAGAACACGCCCGGGTAGGCCATGAACAGCTTGAACGACGTCACACCCTCGTCCACGAGCGTGTCCATCTCCTTCAGGGAGGAGGCGTTGACGTCGGACAGGATGGCGTGGAACGCGTAGTCGATCGCGCAGGCCCCGTCGGCCTTGGCCATCCACGCGTCCACCCCGGCGCGCACGGACTCGCCCGGCCGCTGGATGGCGAAGTCGACGATGGTCGTCGTGCCGCCCCACGCCGCCGCGCGGGTGCCGGTCTCGAAGGTGTCCGACGCGTACGTGCCGCCGAACGGCATCTCCATGTGGGTGTGGCCGTCCACCCCGCCCGGGACGACGTAGTGGCCGGTGGCGTCGATGACCTCGGCGTCGCCGTCGGACCAGGTCCGCGCGGGGTCACTGCCGCGGAGCGCGAGGGCGGCCACGCGGCCGTCCTCCACGAGGACGTCGGCCTCCACCTCCTCCGCCGCGGTGATGACGAGACCGCCCCTGATGAGTGTCCTGGTCATGGCCTCACCCCTCCGCCAGCGACCCGTAGGCGTCGGGCCTGCGGTCCCGGTAGAAGGCCCACTGCCGTCGCACCTCGTCGACCATGGTCAGGTCGAGGTCGCGCACCACCAGCTCGGCCTTGGTGTCGGAGGCGACGTCGCCGACGAACTGCCCGCGCGGATCCACGAAGTAGCTGGTGCCGTAGAAGTCGTTGTCGCCGTACTCCTCCCGGCCGACCCGGTTGATGGCGGCGACGAAGTACGCGTTGGCCACCGCGGAGGCGGGCTGTTCGAGTTTCCACAGGTGGGCGGAGAGGCCCCGGCTGGTCGCCGACGGGTTGTAGACCAGCTGTGCGCCGGCCAGTCCGAGGGCGCGCCATCCCTCGGGGAAGTGCCGGTCATAGCAGATGTAGACGCCGATGCGGCCGACGGCGGTGTCGAACACCGGCCAGCCGAGGTTGCCGGGACGGAAGTAGTACTTCTCCCAGAACCCTTTCACCTGCGGAATGTGGTGCTTGCGGTATTTCCCGAGATAACTCCCGTCGGCGTCGATGACGGCGGCGGTGTTGTAGTGGAAGCCGGGTCCGTCGATCTCGAACACCGGCAGGACCATCACCATCTGCAGTTCCGCGGCGAGCGCCTGGAAACGGGTGACGGTGGGACCGTCGGGGACGGCCTCCGCCCAACGGTGGTGTTCGGCCTCCTGCACCTGGCAGAAATAGGGCGCGTTGAACACCTCCTGGAACCCGATGACCTGGGCTCCCTGCGCGGCGGCGTCCCGCGCGTACCTCTCGTGAAGGTCCAGCATGGAGGCGGTGTCACCGGTCCACTCGGTCTGCACGAGTGCGGCCCGGACATTGTGCGGCATGGTTCCCACGCTCCTCGATGAGCACCTGACCTGCGTGTAGAGACCGCACCTTAAGTACGAGGCGAATGGCGGGTCAATATCCGACATCCCCACATGCGCAATACAGGCGGATGAAACAAATGCTCATTCGTGTCGTATAGGGATCTATAACCTTAATGGGGCCATGATTCTTGGGAGGATCGAACAAGTGTGAGCACGCACGGGGAGACGATTTCATGTCTGCGCACAGACGACGGGGCCGCCGGAGAAGATCCGGCGGCCCCGTCCGATCGACGTCAGCCCGTGACGTCGACCTCGATCTCGTTCCCGCCCAGCGTCCTGGAGCTGAGACCCATGTAGGAGATCTCCGCGGGGTCCTCGACGTCGAACACGATCGACGTCACGCGGCTCTCGCCCGCGCCCACGTCGATGTACATGCTGTCCTCGGAGTGCTCCCCCGTGGCTTCGTAGTCCTCCTGGATCGCCTCACCGTCGTAGGTGTACAGGTGCTGCTCGTCGCGCCAGAAGGTCCCCTGGTCCGAACCCGCGGGCGAGACCTCCACCCACACCACGACGTGCTCGCCGTCGGGGGCGTAGCGGCCGACCTGGCCCACACCGGTCTCGACCTCGACGACGGTGAAGTTCAGCCCGTCGTGCTCCACCGTCTCGCCGAGGCCGGGCATCTCCGGGTTGGACCGGGTCTCCCGTCCCAGACCCGAGTCGCTCGAACCGCTCGGGCCGGACTCCTCGCCGCTCTCGGAGCCGCCGGTCGCCGTGCCGCCGTTGTCGCCGGAGTCGTTCCCGCCGAAGACGAAGACCAGCAACACCACCAGGACGACGCCGATCACGAAGAGTCCTCCGCAGCCCAGGCCGATCCACAGCCAGGGCGAGGTCTTCTTCTGCGGGGGAGGGCCTCCGTAGGGTCCACCGTGCGGACCCATGGGGGGCGGGCCGCCGTAGTGACCACCGGGCGG
>NZ_QOCZ01000096.1 GCF_018207095.1 Nocardiopsis sp. MG754419
CCTGCGGACCGTGCGGGGGCGGGGGCTGTCCCATCGGGGGTACCTCGTACTCCTGGTATCGGCGTATGTGCCCCGGGTCGTCCCGGGGACTTCAGTTCTATCCGACGCCGGGGACACGAAAAGAACACTCCTCCGCCGACCACCGGGCGTGGCCGTGACCGGCCCACCCGGCCTGTTCCGGCCACACGAGAACGACACCCGGGGTCCGCGGAACCCGCCCGCGCGCCCCCGAACCCGTCGACAATGGGAGTGTGAAAGGACGACTCCGCATCCATCTGGGTTCGGCACCCGGTGTCGGCACCACCCACCACGCCCTGGAAGAGGCCCGTCGGCGGGCCGAACGCGGCACCGACGTGGTGGTCGGCGCCGTGCACACCCACCACAGGACCGAGACCTCGGCCCTGCTGCGGGGTCTGGAGACCGTTCCCCCGCACGGATCGGGTTCGGTGGACACCGCGGCGGTCATCACCCGCGGGCCCGAACTCGTGGTCGTCGACGACCTGGCCAGGCCCAACGGCGCGGGATCCCCGAACCCCACCCGCTGGCAGGACGTGGAGGAGCTGCTGGCCGCCGGGATCGACGTCCTGTCCACGGTGGGCATCCACCAGCTGGAATCGCTGTACGACGTGGTCCACCGCATCACCGGGGTGTACACCGAGCACACCGTGCCGGACCGGGTGGTGCGAGCGGCGGCCGAGATCGAACTGGTCGACGTCACACCCCAGGAACTGCGCCGACGCATGGCCCACGGCGACCTGCACCCGGCCGAACGCGTGGACGCCGAGCTGGCCGACTACTACCGCGAGGGCAACCTCGCGGCCCTGCGGGAACTGGCGCTGCTGTGGACCGCCGACCGGGTGGAGGAAGGGCTGGCCCGCTACCGGGGAGAACACCAGATCCGGGACACCTGGGCCGCACGCGAACGGGTGGTGGTCGCGCTGACCGGCGGCCCCGAGGGCGAGACCCTCATCCGCCGCGCCGCCCGGGTCGCCGACCGCTCCAGCGGTGGCCGCCCCCAGCCCAGCGACCTGGTCGCGGTGCACGTGGTTCCGCCCAGCGGCCGAGGCGAGCGGCCCTCCGGCGACCTCCTGCTCCAGCGCCGGTTGTTGGCCGAACTGGGCGGCACCTACCACCAGGTGGTGGGGACGGACGTGCCCTCGGCACTGCTGGAGTTCGCCCGGGGCGCGAACGCCACGCAGATCGTGCTGGGCTCCTCGCGCAGGCGCACCTGGCAGTACGTGTTCGGGCCGGGCGTGGGCACCATCGTGGCACGCGAGTCCGGCGACATCGATGTGCACATCGTCACGCACGAGGAGGTGGGGGGCGGCCGGTGGCTGCTGCCCGCGCCGGGACGAGGGCTGAACGAGCACCGCCGGGTGTGGGGGTGGACGCTCGCGCTCATGGCCCCTCCCCTGGTCACCCTCATCCTCGCGCTGCCGTTCTTCGCCGAGATCGGCCCGGCCGCCGACCCCCTGTTCCTCCTGCTCATCACGGTGGCGACGGCGGCGGTGGGCGGCCTGCGCCCGGCGGTCGCCTCGGCGCTGTGGAGCGCGGTGCTGCTCACCGTGCTGTTGTCACCGTTGCACGGCCGCCCCTCGATGTCCTCCGACAACTTCCTGTCGATGGCGGTGTTCGTCCTGGTGGGTTCGTTGGTGGCGGTGATGGTGGAGATGGCGGCCCGCCGGTCGGCGCAGGCGGTGCGCGCACGGGCCGAGGCGGACGCCGTCGCGCTCCTGGCCTCCAGCGTTCTGGCCGGCAACGAGCCCCTGCAGGCGCTGTTGCGGCGGATCCGGGAGACCTTCGGGCAGCGTTCGGCGACCCTGCTGGAACGTGTGGACGACGGGGGCTGGCACCCGGTGCACAGTGTGGGGGCTCCCTCCTGTGAGTCCCCCGAGGACGCCGACGCGCTGGTGACCGTCTCCGACTCCATCGTGCTCGCGTTGCGCGGTCGGGTGCTGCCCGCCGCGGACCGTGGGGTGCTGGCCGCGTTCGCCACCCACGTGGGCATCACCCTGGAGCACCGCAAGCTGGCCTGGGACGTGGCCGAGGCGCGCGCCCAGGCCGCCGGCAACCGGATACGCACCGCGCTGCTCGCCGCGGTCTCCCATGACCTGCGCACCCCGTTGACCTCCATCAAGGCGAGCGTTTCCAGTCTGCGCGCCACCGACATCGAGCTGTCCGCCGAGGACCGCGCGGAGCTGCTCGAAACGGTGGAGGAGTCCACCGACCGGCTGGACCGGCTCATCGGCAACCTGTTGGACATGAGCCGGGTGCAGACCGACAGCGTGGTGCCGCGGATACGGGCGGTGGACCTCCACGAGGTGCTGCCGGCGACCCTGCTGGGGGTGCCGGGTGACGCGGTGCTGGTGGACGTGCCCGACGACCTGCCGCGGGTGCGCGTGGACGCGGGTCTGCTGGACCGGGCGGTCGCCAACGTGGTGACCAACGCGGTCCGTTACAACCCGCTCCCGGGCACGCCCGTGCTCGTGTCGGCCAGCGCCCACGGCGACAGCGTGCAACTGCGGGTGGTGGACCGGGGTCCGGGGGTGTCGGACGAGGCGAAACAGAGGATGTTCGAGGCCTTCCAGCGGCTGGGTGACGCGCCTCAGGGCACGGGTGTGGGCCTGGGACTGGCGGTGGCGCGTGGTTTCGTGGAGGCGATGCACGGTGACCTGAACGCCGAGGACACACCGGGCGGTGGGTTGACGATGGTGTTCACGCTGCGTGCGGCGGCGCCGGAGGACGAGGAAGACGAGAGGCGGGCCGATGCGGGTCCTGGTCGTTGACGACGACGTACAGATCATCCGGGCGATGCGGATCAACCTGCGGGCGCGGGGCTATGACGTGGACACCGCGGCGGACGGCGCGGGGGCGCTGCGGCTGGCCCGCGAGCACCTGCCCACGGTCGTGTTGTTGGACCTCGGGCTGCCGGACATGGAGGGCATGGAGGTCATCCGGCACCTGCGCGGTTGGACCCAGGTCCCCATCATCGTGCTGTCCGCACGGCACTCCGCCGGCGAGAAGGTGCGCTGCCTGGACCTGGGCGCGGACGACTACGTGACCAAGCCGTTCGGCATGGACGAGCTCCTGGCCCGCATGCGCGCGGCCGAACGCCGGGCCGTGCGTGTGGAGGAGGCCCCCGTGGTGCGGACCGCCTCCTTCGAGGTGGACCTGGGCGCCAAACGGGTGCTGCGCGAGGGCGAGGAGGTGCGGTTGACCCCGACGGAGTGGCACATCCTGGAGATCCTGGCCCGCAACTGCGGGCGTCTGGTGAGTCAGCGTCGACTGCTGCACGACGTGTGGGGACCCACGTACCAGAACGAGACCAACTACCTGCGGGTGTACATGGCGCAACTGCGTCGCAAGCTGGAACCGGATCCCTCGCACCCCCGGTACCTCATCACCGAGGCCGGCCGCGGCTACCGGTTCGAACGCGACGCCTGAACCCACGGCGGCGTGCGTCGCCGTGAACCCGTCGGAGGGGTCGGTGTCCCCGGGGCAGGGGTGGGCACGGGACCGGGTCGGAAGGCGGCACGGGGCCCCGGGGGGCGGCGGGTCCGGCGCACGCGGGTCAGACGGGGACCTCGCACAGGTGCATCAGCAGGTCGAGCTCCACCGAGCCGGTCTGACCACGGTTGACCTTGGCGACGGCCACACAGGGGGCGAAGGCCCGCACCCACTCCATCATCCGATCGCCGTCCACGCCCATGGCCCGGGAGAGCACGCCCACCCGGCGCTCCACTTCGGCGACGTCGGTCGCCTTCCACAGGGCCCAGTCGACCGCGTCCACGGCCCCGTCGCCCAGGCAGGCTCGGGGATCGACGACCACGAGCCCCCGGGGGCCACCGTCGATGACGTTGCCGGGGTGCAGGTCGCCGTGGAGCGGCACGATGTCGACGTCCCCGCCGGCCAGGTCGCGGGCCTTGGCGGAGGCGTGGTGCATCAGGGCGGCGGGGACGACCTCGGCGGCCGGCCCTTCGACGCGTTCGCGGTTCCACATGTCGAAGATGAACTGCACGCGCGCGGTGAGCGGTCGCAGTTCCCTGCGTTGTGCCGGGGTGATCTCCACCGCGTGCAGTTCGGCGATGAGACCGCCGATGGTCTCCATGGGCGGGAGCACACCCTTGGCGGCGATGGTCTCGCCGTCCACGCGCTCCATCAGAATGGCTCCGCGGTCGGCGTCGACGTCCCATACGTCGGGCACCCGACGGGTCCCGCGCCACAACCACAGGAGGTCGGCCTCGGCCACGACGAAGCCACTGTCCGGGGAGAGCTTGAGCACGCCCTCGGAGCCATCGGCACGGCGGACGCAGAGGACGACGGAGGTACGGCCGTGGGGCGCGGGGCCCTCCACGGTGAGTCGCCATTCGGCGGCGAGCTTCTCGACGACCGCCGGCAGCTCCGTCAGCCACTCGGCGACGTGGCTGCCGAAGCGCCGTTCCAGTCGACGGCGCTGCCGGTCATCGACGAACTGCGCTGTGACGTCGTTCATACATCCACCTTAGGTTCGCTCGCGTCGCCACCCTCGGAGTCCGGTCCCGTCGGGACCGGCGGACGGGGTGCTCGACCGGGGCCGTCCGCTCGGCGCCCGGGCCGGTCACGGGGCGTCCGCGCGCCGGCCGGCCTTCCGTCCCGTGTCGGAAGGGAACCTGCCCGGACCGTCGCCGCACCGCGAGGGTGTCGACACGGCAGCGGAGACCGCGCTGTGAGTGCGGGGAGTTCCCGCCTCTCAGGCACATACCCATCCTCGTGGTCGCGGTAACGACGTGTCCGGGGCTTCGTCGGCCCGACCTCGTCGTGGCCCATGCCCCGGTACGTCAGGAGAGGCGCCCCTTGGCGGCCCGGTGCTGGGCCAGCAGCGTGTCCACCACCAGATCGGACGGCCACAGGGGCGCCGTGATGGCGGTCGCGTCGAGACCGCGGAGCAGCTCGAAGTCGGGACCGTCCACCAGACGCCACGCGGCGACGGCGACGCGCTCGCGGCCGTCCCTGCGCAGCCGATCGACGGCGTCGAAGACGGACGGCGCCCACGTGCGCAGGTAACCGATCTGGACCGGCGAGGCGAGGCGTCGGCTCAACATGCGGGCCACGTCCATGACGACCTGGCGTTCCTCGGTGCCGGTGGTACCGTCCGCGGCCAGGACCACTCCGTCCTCGGGCTGCCGGCCGGAGTCGCCCAACCGCGCGGCCAGGTCGGCCACAATGGACGGGACCGCTCCCAGCGGGCTGGTCTGGCAGGAATTCTCCAGGCGGGCGAGGTCGAGCCGGGAGAACAGGTGCGCGCTCGCGACATCGCCCCCGGCGACATAGGCGGGCACCACCACCTTGGGACCGCGGACCGAACGGATCGTCGCCCTGACCTCCTCGGGACTTCCGAAAGCCGCGGTGACGGGCGCCTCACCTCTGTCGGCCACCGCTTCGGCCAGCCCGCGTAGGGCATCCCGGCGTTGAGCGTCGCGTGAATCATCGGCTACGAGGACCATCGTGGGGACCATGCACGGCTCCTTGGAATCGTTCTGTGATCTGCCGTTGCCCACCGAGCGTAAAGAGGTGCGGTTTCAGAGGGGTGCCCCAGTGTTACGCGAAGAAAAACAGCAGGCAATGGCTTTGATGGTTATCACCAGGGGAAGACTTGGTGAACCATAACAATCTCCAAAAAAAGACGTTCTGTCCACTTCTCAGAAAGTGGAACGCATCACGGTGCTCCGTCGCCGCAAGACGGCGAGCGGCCGACCATTCCCGACCATCGCTTCCCACCTGCGCATATTCATTCAGGAGAACGCGGCCGATGCGTCCACGCAGAAGGAGAATCCGTCGCACAACACACGTGAACGGGGCCGGAACCGCACACGACCACAACCCCGCCCGGCCTCTACAGAGAAATCCACCCAAGTCCGAGCAAATGCAAATGCACGGGGCGAATGCACGTGCCACGGAATGCGCACACGATTCTCACCTGCCGGCGAACCCGACCACGCTCGGTGTACGCTCCACCGCACCGACGGGTGGACAGCCGCCGGGAACCGCGGTCGCTTACCATGGCCCGAAACAACCCGTCAAGGGTGGGCACTCCCCCAGGCCCCGATACCCGCACACCACTTGACGTGGGGGGACAGGGTGCGGTTCCGGCACCATCACTTGCTAATCGGACCCGACCGCGACCACACTTGGAACCCGAGGGAGGACCCACGCGGGCCCCGACCGCCCCCGCGAGCACCTCCGCTCACGCGAGCCGACCGCACCGACCCGCGCACCGACGTCCCCCTCCACACAGACTCGCGACCGCAGAACCGTCCAGACTGGAGTGAGCATGGCCGTCCACCCGAGGGTGCAGACGCTGACCCAGGCCTTCCTCGCCAACGCCGACCAGGAGGCCCCCGGCCTCGTTCAGGGCCTCTACCTGACCGGCTCGGTCGCCCTCGGCGACTTCCGTCCGCACACCAGCGACGTCGACTTCGTGATCGTCACCGAACGCCACCTCGCCGACGACGACCTCGACACCCTGCGTCGCATCCACCACCGGACCCGGCACCAGGTGTCCGAACCGCAGTTCAACGGGATCCATCTCACGTGGGAGGAACTCGGGCGCGCCCCTGCCGAGTGCGGTCCCGTCCCCTCCGTGATCAACGGACGCTTCCGTTCCCGCGGCACCGCCGACGTCAACCCGGCCACATGGCACGTCCTGGCCGAACGCGGCGTCACCGTCCGCGGCCCCCACCCGGTCGAGCTCGACGTGTGGGACGAGCCCGAGAGCCTGCGCTCGTGGTCCCTGGGGTCCCTGGACGAACAGTGGCGCCGCTGGCGGGAGAAGGCCGGGCGTCTGGTCACCCCGCGCGGTCTGGCCGTGCTGGGCTCGCTCGCCCCGTCCTGGAGCGTGCTCAGCGTCAGCCGCCTGCACTTCACCCTCAAGACCGGTGAGATCACCTCCAAGTCCGGGGCCGGCGCCTACGCCCTGCACGCCTTCCCCGAACGGTGGCAGCGCATCGTCAACGAGTGCCTGCGCGTCCGCCGCGGCGCCCAGACCCCCTCGCTGTACGAGAGCGCGCTCGCCCGTCGCCGCGCCGCCCTGGACTACATCGAGATGGTCCTGGACGAGTCGCTGCGCCCCGGTCTGGCCACCTGAGCCACCGCTCCCTCGCGTTCCCTCCCGGCCGGCGACCCCGGCCCACGCGGAGACGGCACCCGATCCGCGGGGAACGCCACCCTCGGTCGAGCGAAAAGGCCCTAATCTGGGACGCATGACCATGCGCCCCATCGTCCGTTTCGGCGACCCAGTACTCGTCACCAAGACCGCACCCGTCACCACGTTCGACCAGCGCACGGAGAAGCTGGTGCGGGACCTGCTCGACACCGTCGACGCCCCCGGACGGGCCGGAGTGGCCGCCACCCAGATCGGGGTGGGTTCACGTGTCTTCAGCTACGCCGTCGAAGGGCGGGTGGGGTACGTGATCAACCCCGAGATCGTGGAACTGTCCGAGGAGCTCCAGGACTGTGACGAGGGTTGCCTGTCCATCCCCGGTCTCTGGTACGGGACCCGACGCGCCGCGCGGGCCGTGGTCCGGGGGGTGGACCTGCGCAACGCGCCGATCACCGTGGAGGGCACGGGGCTCATGGCGCAGTGCCTCCAGCACGAGACCGACCACCTGGAGGGCATGCTCTACATCGATCGGCTCTCCGCCGAGGACCGGAAGCGGGCGCTGCGCGACATCCGCCACTCGGACTGGTTCCTCCCCGCGGACCGGCCCGCTCCGACGACGTCGGTCCGTCTGCCGGGCGCGTTCGGCGGGATCGGCTAGGCCGGCTCTTCGGAGCCTCCCCGACGCCGTGGCCGGCGTTCGGGCGCCTCACGGCAAGGCCGGACCCGCGGTTCCCGCACCGAGGAACACCCCCGTGTCGGAGGTGCCGGCGCGTACGCGGAACACCCGTCCGGGCTGGAAGAGCCGCGTCCTTTCCGGGCCGCCGTGCTTCGACCCGTGGTCGACCGCCGGGTGGCCGGGGACCTTCGGCACCCCGGTGCGCGGACCTTCGACCTCGATCGACCCCCACGGGGTCGCTTCCGTCCCCGGGGTCCACGCCGAGGAACGGGCACGTGCCGTTCTGGTCGTGGGCCCCGGGTATCTTCGGACAGACCCCGCTCACTCCCCCACATCATCACGAGTCAACACACTGTGCAGATAACACCGAGATCTCGTATGGTCGGCCGCGGATCCTCCGCCCCTCCCGTGACGCAAGCAGGACCGTCGCCCAGGGCGTGACCGACGCGCTCGCACCATCGACGGAGCTGACATGACTTCCTCTCCTCAGAACGCCGCCTCCCGACGCGGCCTGCCCCTGGCCGCGGTCACCGTCGGCACCGCGACCCTCCTGAGCCTGTCCGGGGTGGCCCATGCCGACCCGGACGACCTGGACATCGACGAGCTGACCGCGCGGGCCGACGAGCTCGAGGAGACCTACGACGGCGAACTGCTCCAGTTCACCGAGATCAAGGACCGGGTGGACGAGGCCGAAGAGGTTCTCGTGGACCTGGAGGAGCGCCTGGAGAGCTCCCGCACGGGGGTGTCCGGCATCGCCGCGGCGCGGTACAAGAGCGACGGGTTCGACCCGGCGTTGCAGATCGTGTTCTCCAGCGAACCGGAGGACATGTTCGCGGACGCCGCGACCGTGACCTACCTGGGGGACAGCCAGGCCGAACAGATCAGCGACCTCATCGATCTGCGCGACGAACAGGCCGAGGTCACCGAGGAGCTCCAGGGAGAGCTGTCGGAGGCCTCCGACCTCATCGACACCCTGGAGGAGCAGCGCGAGGAGGTCGCGGACCGCATCGCCGAGTACGAGGAGGAGCAGGTCCCCGAGACCCCCGGCGACGGCAGCATCCCCGAGAGCGCGCAGGGCGGCGGTTGGGACCAGACCCAGCCGCGGATGGCGGCCATCCGCGACGAGATCATCATGGAGTTCGGCGCGCCCTTCCCCGTGGGTTGCTGGCGCCCCAGCGCCGACGACCACGGTGACGGCCGGGCCTGCGACTTCATGATGAGCGCCAACGGCGGGGCCCCCACGGAGGCCAACCGCCAGCTCGGCACGCAGATCGCCGACTACGGCATCGCCAACGCCGACCGGCTGGGCATCAAGTACATCATCTGGGAACAGCAGATCTGGCAGTCCACCTCACGCCAGTGGACGTACATGAACGACCGTGGTGACCTGACGCAGAACCACTACGACCACGTGCACGTCAGCTCCTACTGATCCTCGTGCTCACCGTCGCCCCCCGGCGGCCCTGACCGCCGCCGTTCACCGGGCGCGGCGCAGCGCCAGGGGGACGACGGCCACCAGGGCCACGGCGACCACGGCGAACGCCGGACCGTAGCCCAGCAGTTGGATGACCAGTCCCAACCCCACCGCGCCCGCTCCGGTGCCGGCGTCGTAGCCGATGTTCCACACGGCGCTGGCCCGGCCGTGACCGGTGGGGCCGGCCCGATCCAGCATCAGGGTGACGGTCTCGTTCTGCACGGCGCCGAAGCCCAGCCCGAACAGGGCGGCTCCGCACAGCACCAGCGCGGCCGTGGCCGGCCCCGGGGCGGCGTCGCCGAGACCCCACAGACCCGCGGTGATGAGGCCCATCCCCACAGCCCCCACCGTGGCCCCGGGGAGCAGGAGCATCGTGCGCCCGTAGCGGTCGAACATCACCCCGGCGGTCCAACGCCCGACCACCACCATCAGCGCGTACGCGGCCAGGAGCGCGCCGACCAACCAGGCCGCCCGTTCCAGGGGGATGGCGAGGAACGTGACGATCGCGCTCGCCCCGGAGGACAGCGCCAGCATGAGGATCAGAGGAGTGGCCAGGGCCACCCACAGGTGCGGTCCACGCAGGGCGGGCGTCGACGCGGTCGTGGTGTCGCCCGCGTTCCTCAGCGCGGCCCGGTTCCGGCCGCCGTCGGCGAACAGGATCCCCGAAGCCAACGCCGCCGCGACCACACCGCAGATCCCGGTGATCCAGAACGCCGTGTCGAAACCGAACCGCAGGGCCAGCGCCACACCACCCGGCAGGATGACGATCTGTGGGAGCCCCACGGCCAGCCCGTAGTAGCCGGTGGCACGACCCACCTGTGCGCGGTTCACGAGCCGGGCGGCCAGGGCGGTCCCGGCGACGGTGACCATACCGAACCCGATCCCGCGCACCGCGGAGATCGCGATGAGCGGGCCGAGGTCGCTGGTGAGCGCGAACAGCGGGGTGGGCAGGCCCATGATGAGCGCACCGACCGGGAAGGTCCACTGGTAACCGGCGGCTCTGTCCAGCAGCCAGGGCATGCCCAGCTGGGTGAGGACCGTCGTGAGCATGAAGGCGGCCGTGGTGGCACCCGCCCCGAACGCGCCGGCGCCCCCACGGGTGGCCCAGAGGGGGACGAGCGGCAGGACCGCGGCGAAACCGCAGAGGCCCACCGCCGTGGCCATGATGAGCAGGGCGAACCCACGCCCCTTCAACCCCGGGATGTCGGTGGGGGTGGAGGCGGTCCCGGAGGAGGCGATGGATCGGGTCATCCCTCCTTTGTACCGGCGCCGACACCCACTGTCGACGTGGGTCTTCCCGCCTCGGAGCGCACCCGTCGGGACCGCGATCACCCGGCCGCGTTCACGCCTCTTCGGTGACGGTCAGACGTTCGTCGAGCCACTCGCGCAACCGGGCCACCAGGTCCGCGCCGACCGCGCGTTCGGCGTGCCCCATGCCGGGGATGACCCACAGGTCCTTGGGCCGTCGGGCGGCGTCGTAGATGGCGGTGGCGTGCGCGACGGGGAAGTAGCCGTCGGAGTCACCGTGCACCACCAACAGCGGCACGGGGGCCACCGAACCGGCGATCTCACGGGGCTCGGCCGGGGTGGGGTTCCAGCGCTGGTCGGTGACACGAACCTTGCGGAACCGTCGCAGGAAGGCACGGCCCACGCTGCGGCGGATGCACAGGTTCAGGACGCGCATGGCCCGGGTGCCCCGGTAGTACCAGCGGCTGGGGCTGCTGATGGCCACCACGGCGTCGGTACCGCCGAAGATGGCGGCGTGCCGGATGGCCACGGCGGCGCCCATCGAGAAGCCCACGGCGGCGATACGGCCGTAGCCGAGGTCGCGCAGGTGACCCACCACGGCTTCGAGGTCGTGGATCTCGGCGTTGCCGACCGTGCTGTGGCCGCCGGAGCCGTGGTGCCCGCGGAAGTCGAAGGTCATGACGTCGCCGACGGACATCAGTCCCTCGGCGATGGCCCGGGTGTGCGGACTTCGATAGGTACCGGTGAACCCGTTGGCCAGGATCACCGCGGTGGTCCGGCGATCGGCGGCGCGCAACAGGACCGCGTCGATGCCCACCCCGTCCGAGGTGGTGAGACGGTAGCGGTGCTCACGGGGTTGCGCGATGGAGTGGTCGATGGCGTCGGACACCACTCCATCGTGCACGATCAGTCCCGGTGGCGGGTACCCCGCCCCGGTGTGTCGTCGCCGGGGCCGTAGGGATGATCACGAGGATCGAACCCGGGGTAGGGACGTTCGTCCGGCTCGCGACCATGGTCCGGGTAGGAAGGCGGATCGCCGTAGAGGAAGTCGCCCGGGGCGTGCCGCGGCTGCGCGGGCGGCTCCTGGGAGAACAGGTCACCGCCGGCACTGCCGTAAGGACCCGGGTGCCGAGGATCACCACCCTGCCCGTACGTGGGGTCGTGCGGTCCGGGCCACGTCGACGGGCCGGGTGCTCCGAAGGGCGGGGTCCCCTGGGGAGGGCCGGACGGCGGCCCGGAAGGCGGGGTGCCGAAGGGCGGCCCCTGGGGGCGCCCCGGCGGTGGACCCTGGGGTGGTGCGACGTGCGGGGGGTGCGGATACGGCCCACCGGGGGGTGCGCCCTGGAGCGGGCCCTGGGGCGGGGCACCGTGGGACGGTCCCGGATACGCACCCGCGGCAGGCGGACCCTGAGGCGGCGCGGTGTGCGACGGCCCCTGATACGGGCCCCCGGCAGGCGGGCCCTGCGGTGGGGTGCCGCGCGGCGGACCCTGACGCGGATCCCCGGGCGGCGGTCCCTGACGCGGGCCACCGGCGGGCGGACCCTGGAAAGGGTCCCCGGCAGGCGGGCCCTGCGGACCGGGCCACGCCGACGGACTCGGTCCGCCGAAGGGCGGTGTGCCCGAAGAAGGAGCGGACGGTGGCTCCTGGGAGGGCATGGCCCGTGTGGCGTCCGCGGGGCCGGGGGCGGCCTCCACCGAGGCGAACTCGCCGGTGCCCTCCTCCTCGTACTCGTCGTCGTCGTAGTAGTCGTCCTCGTCGTCGTAGCGGTCGTAGTCGTCGTAGCCGTCGTCACCGTCGCGGTCGTCGTACTCCTCGGCCTTGGCCAGCTCCGCGGCCGGTGGGAAGACGATCGAACGCAGGTTGAGGGCCACGTGCACGATGATCGGCACGACGAGGCTGCCCGTGCCCAGGTACAGAACGGTGAACAGGGTGCCGGAGAAGCCGGCGCTGAGCAGCCCCCACCAACCCTGGTAGACGTGGGCGACGGAGAACAGCACCACAGAGAGCACCGCGGCGATCCACAGCGGCACGTCCATGCTCGCGACCAGCACGATGAACAGGCCGCGGTAGAGCAGTTCGCCGAACACGCCGCCGGTGACCGCCATACCGGCCGCGAAGGCGCGTTCCTTGCGCGTGCGCGGCAGCAACAGGTGCTGGCGGTGACCGGGTTCGGGCAGCGTCATGGGCGCGGCGGGGCCACGGCGTCCGCGGTGACCGCGACGCCCCCGGCCCCCACTCGACTCGGTGCCGGCGTCGTCGTCCTTCCTCCCACGCTTGGACCCGACCCCCGGAAGCTTCGCCAGGGCGGGGTACCGGTCCGCGGTGGGCCTGCCGTTGACCAACAGCCAGAAGGCGGTGAGCGCCACCAGTCCGCCGAGGGCACCGCCCACCACCGGCCCCCAGGCGTCCGGGAACCGCAGTCCCAGGTCGACCGGGTGCAGTTCGGGCGAGGTGAGCACGACCGCCAACACGAGCAGGCCCCACAGGAGGTGGACGGCCATCGTGACGGCGTACAGCAGCTCCAGGGCACGCCCGTCACCCTCGCGGCGGGACAGCCACGCGAAGGCGCGTCGCCCGAGGAAGGGCTCACCGAACGCCGCGAAGAACAACAGCAGGATCGTCAGCAGCGTCCCGATGAGACTGAACTGGGGAAGAATCTCCGACCAAGGCACGGGGGACAGCCTAGAAGAACAACTCGGGTCATAGGGCCCCGAATCCTGACCCTGGGGATATCGACTGCGTGACCTCTTGTGATCACGGCCACGAACAGCGACCGTAGAAAGTGTCACAGGTCACACCCATGGTGATGGTCCTGGAGGCCACCACCCGGACGCCCGAAGGGCTGGGAAGCAGGGATGGCAGAGCGAACCGTAGCCGTACCCAGGGCCGACAGGCCCCAGAACATCCGCAACGTCGCACTGGTCGGACCGACCGGAGCGGGCAAGACGACTCTGGTCGAGGCACTGCTCCACGCCTCGGGTGAGATCCGACGCCTCGGAAACGTGGAAGAGGGCACCACCGTCAGCGACCACGACGAGGTCGAGGTCCGCCGGCACCGTTCCGTGAACCTCACCGTGAACCCGGTGATGGTGGACGGGGTGAAGGTGAACCTGCTGGACACCCCGGGGTACGCCGACTTCATCGGGCCCATGCGCGCCGGCCTGCGCGGCGCCGACGCCGCCCTCTTCGTGGTCTCCGCCCTGGACGGGGTGGACGGGCGCACCCGACTGCTGTGGGAGGAGTGCGCGGCCGTGGGCATGCCGCGCGCGGTGGCGGTCACCAAGATCGACCACCCGCGGGCCGACTTCGACGAGGTGGTCGCCCGGTGCCAGGAGACCTTCGGGTCGGGGGTGCACGCCGCCTACGTCCCGGCCTTCGAGGGAACGGGCGACCAACGCGCGCTCGTGGGCCTGTGGGGACTGGTCTCCGAGCGCTACTACGACTACTCCGACGGGGGCGGGGCCGACTCCGCCCCCGCCGCGCGTTCGGTGCCCGACCGACTCCGCGAGGTCGCGGGGTCGCTCCGCGCGACCCTGGTCGAGGAGGTCATCACCGAGAGCGAGGACGAAGCGCTCATGGAGCGCTACATGGAGGGCGGCGCGCTCGACCCGGACCTGCTCATCGCGGACCTGAAGCTGGCGGTGGCGGCGGGCGGTCTCCACCCGGTGCTGGCGCTGTCCCCGACCCGGGGCGTGGGGGTCCGCGAACTCCTGCGCGAACTCCCGTTGTCCTGCCCCGACCCGACCCGGCGTCCGTTCCCCGCCGTGGTCCGGCCCGACGGCCGCCCCATCGAGGGGCTGTCCTGCGACCCGGACGGCCCTCTGGTGGCCGAGGTGCTGAGCACGACCAGCGACCCCTACGTGGGCCGGGTGAGCCTGGTGCGCGTGTTCTCGGGCACCCTCACCCCGGACTCCGAGGTGCACCTGCACGGCCACGGGGTCGTCTCCGGCCTGGGCGCGTCGGACGTACTGGACCGCACCGGCGAGGAGGAGAGGGTCGGCTCGTTGTCGGTGCCGCTGGGACGCGAGGCACGACCGGTGGGCGAGGTGATCGCCGGTGACCTGTGCATGGTGTCCAAACTGCCCGCCGCCCGCACCGGGGACACCCTCTCCGCGCCGGATCGACCCCTGCGGGTGGCGCCGTGGGCCTTCCCCGAGCCGACGATGCCGGTGGCGCTCGCCGCCGCGTCCGCCTCCGACGAGGACAAGCTGTCGCAGGCGGTGGCCCGTCTGGTCGCCGAGGATCCGTCGCTGCGGGTCGAGGTCAACCCCGAGACCCATCAGATGGTGTTGTGGTGCCTGGGCGAGGCGCACCTGGACGCCGCCCTGGATCGTCTGGAGCACCGGTACGGGGTACGGGTGACCACCGGCGACATCCGCATCCCGCTCCGGGAGACCTTCACGGTGCCGGCCCAGGGCACGGGCCGCAACGTCAAGCAGAGCGGCGGCCATGGAGAGTTCGGGGTGTGCCGGATCCGGGTGGAACCGTTGGAGTCCGGGGCGGGCCTGGAGTTCGTCGACCGGATCGTGGGCGGTGTGGTGCCCCGCCAGTTCATTCCGTCCGTGGAGAAGGGCGTGCGCGCCCAGATGGCGGACGGTGTGGACGACGGGTATCCGCTCGTGGATCTCCGGGTGACCCTGTACGACGGCAAGGCGCACTCGGTGGACTCCTCCGACATGGCCTTCCAGAAGGCCGGACGCCTCGCCCTGCGCGACGCCGCCGCCTCCTGTGAGCGGGCCGTGCTGGAGCCGGTGGACAGCGTCACGGTGGAGGTCGACGAGGCCGACCTGGGCGCGGTGCTGAGCGACCTGTCCGCGCGGCGCGGCCGGGTGGTGGGCACCGAGGCCGCCAACGGCGGCCGGGTCGTCGTCAGGGCGGAGGTCCCGGAGCTGGAGATCGCGCGCTACGCCGTCGACCTGCGGTCGGTCTCCCACGGCACGGGGCTGTTCACCCGCGACTACCTGCGGCACGAGCGGCTGCCCGAGCACGTGGAGCACCGCATGGCCCGAGCCCGCGACGGGGACTGACGGGGTCCGTGGCGGGCCGTGCTCGGGCCCGCCGCGGGCGCCGTCCGGGCGGGGCACCGTGGTCGGAGGGCGTGCGGCCGGACCGGTCGGACGAGGGGGGTCGCCGGATGGTGTCACCGACCGCGCGCCGGGAGGTTCCGGCCGGACTGGCGCCCTCGGAGTGACACGGCGGCCTCCGGGGGCTCCGTCCCCGGCGGAGGCGCGCCCGCCTCACAGCACGCGGCCGGGGCGCGTCCGGTCGGCCAGGGCGGCGAACCGGAACGTGTTCACCGGGTGGCTGGAGAGCAGGTTGACCAACAGCACGAAGAACCCGGTGTCGGTGTGGGCCCGCCGGGCGATGTCGTCGAAGTCCACGTCGCGGTAGAGGTACTTGCCCGCCGCCAGGACCCGTAGGCCCGGCACGCCCTCGGGGCAGTACTCGTAGGCGTGGTTGTCGGCGGTGTACTCCTGGGCGCGCCCCAGAGTGCTGCCCACACCGGGGATGATGTTGGCGACCGACACCCCGAACTGTCGCCAGAACGAGGTGTGTCCGGCCGCGATGTGCCCGACCTCGTGGCCGATGACGAAGCGCAGGGCGTCCGGGTCACGGGCGCCCACCTCGAAGAGGTCGCTGTTGACGGCGACGTAGCGGCGGAACCCGTGGCCCGACGCGAACGCGTTGACCACGCCGTTGCCGAGCACCACGTAGGCGTCGGGGACCTGACGCATCCCGAACCGCGCGGCGGCCTCGACCACCATCCGGTGCGCCTCGGGGAACTGGTCCTCCGTGATGCGCACCCCGTTGACCCGCTGACGGGCGTACAACTGGCCGCGCACGAAGTAGACCAGCACGGGGATGCTCAACAGCAGCAGGGGCTCATTGGGGTCCCCCGACAGGGCGCGGCTCACGGCCCCCGCGATGGTGAACAGCGTCACCAGGACACATCCGATGAGAATGGACGTCTCCCGGTGATGCCGCAGGGACCGGCGCACACGGGGGTCACCCCATCGCCACGGGACGACCCCCACGCGCGGTCAGTACCGGTACTGCGTGTCGGGCAGGTCGTCGTCCGGTCCGGGCGGGGGCGCGTCGTGCGCTCCGCCCACCGGCGGCGGGCCACCGAAGGCCGGACCCGAGGGAGGACCGGAGGGCGGCGGGGGCGCCGTCTCCTCGTGCATGAGGGCCGCCATGTCGGCGGACAGGGTCGACTCGTCGCTCTTGCCGCCGGGCCACTCGTCCCCGTACTCCCGGTCCTGCTCGCCCATCACCGCACCCATGTCGGCGTCGGCGGTGGACTCCACGAGTGACTCACCCGGCGCGGGCCAGGAGGAGGCGAGGAAGGCGCTGTCGTAGGCGTCGTTGTCGTCGAACGACGTACCGGTCGCGGACGGTCCGGTGAGGGGGTCCCCGGTGCTCTCGACCGAGGACGGGACCGGGTCCGTGTAGGCCTCCTGCGGGCCCGACGGCACGAACTGGGGCCCGGACGGCGGGGTCCGGGTCCACGAGGGAAGGTCCTGCGGCCCCGAGGGCACGCTCAGGGGTTCGTCGGTCACCGGCTCCGGGAAACCGAAGGCCTCGGCCGGGTCGGTGGCGGCCAGGCTCGCGCCGCTTCCGGTGGCTGCGCCCGGGTCGGCGGTGTCGGTGGGCGCCGGCCCCGAGTAGGCGGGTCCGACCGGCACGACGGTGGGCGGCAGGCCGGGCGTCGACGGGTTCTTGTTCTCGCTGCCCAGGTAGGACAGGGCGGCCACGGTCAGCGCGGCGAGCCCGGCCCGGAGCGTGGGTTCGCGTGCCGGGGAGAAGAACGGCGAGTGGTTGCTGGGGACGTTGCCCATCTTCTCGTAGGGCGTGTCACCGGGGGCCGCCTCCCACACGTCGTGCGGGGTGGCGCCCACGAACCAGAACACGTACGGGATGGGCTGCGGGTCATCGGGCAGACCGAAGCGGCAGAAGTCCTCCGTGGCCGGGGAGGGATCCGGCAGGTGGATGACGTACTCCTCGCCGAAGTAGGCGAGGTGCGCCGCGGCGACGTCACCGGTGCTCGCCGGGTCGTTGTGGGTGACCCCGCTGCCCTGGAAGCGCTCGACCTCGGGCTCGCGTCCGGCGCCGGAGGCCGCGGCCTCGGCACGCACGATCCGACCGATGGCCTGCTCCAGCTGGTCCGAGACGTTCTCGTTGAGCGCCCGGGTGCTGATCTCGAGGTAGGCCTCGTCGGGGATGATGTTGGCCTTGGTCCCGGCCTGGATCCGACCGACGGTGAGGACGGCCATCTCGCTCGGGCTGATCTCGCGGGAGACCACGCCCTGGAGTCGGCTGACGATGTTGGCGGCGATGAGCACCGGGTCGACGGTGGTGTGCGGCTGGGAGGCGTGACCGCCCTCGCCGTGGATGCGCACGCGGTAGGCGTTGGCGGCACCGAGGATGATGCCGGCCCGGTGCGAGATGAGCCCGGCGGGCTGAGAGCCCAGGTGCTGGGCGAGGATGACGTCGGGGCGCCCGAACCGGTCGAACAGGCCGTCGTCGATCATTCCCTGGGCGCCGTCGAGGGTCTCCTCGCCGGGCTGGGCCACGATCATGATCGTGCCGGCCCACTCCTGGCGGGTCTCCGACAGCAGATCCGCGACGCCGACCAGACACGCGGTGTGCGCGTCGTGGCCACAGGCGTGCATGACGGGGACCTCGACGCCGTCGGCGTCCACCGCGGTGGCCGTGCTGGCGTAGGGAAGTCCGGTCTTCTCCTCCAGGGGGAGCGCGTCCATGTCGGCGCGCAGCATCACCGTGGGGCCGGGACCATTGCGCAGGATGCCGACCACACCGGTGCCGCCGACGCCCTTGTGGACCTCGTAGCCGGTGCGGGTCAGCCACTCCGCGACGATGTTCGCGGTGCGCTGTTCGGAGTGCGAGAGCTCCGGGTTCTTGTGCAGGTCGACGTAGACACCCTCCACGAGCGGGAAGATCTCGTCGAGAAGCCTCATGACCACGCTTCCGTGCTGAGCGGCACGGTTGGGATCCACCGCGTGCGGCACGGTTTCCACCGCCTTCTTCGTTCTCGTCCGGGCGGAGACTGCAAGGGGAACAGCCGCCTCCGAGCACCTTATCTTCGCGAGCGTCGCGCGTTCACACCGACGCGTGCGGTCCACAGGTCGGATGATGGGGAGGACGAGCGCATCACCGTGTGCCATGGGTTAGGGTCTGCACACGGTAAGCCATCTCCGAGGCGACCTCACGCGGGCTCGCCGGAGCCCCGCACGCCCCGCCACCCGGGGCGAGAGCGTTCTGTGAGCTATGACCGGATTTGCGCGAACCACTGGCGATCCCCGTTATGTCTCAGTAAGGTAACGCTCCATGTTCGCCGACAGGAGACTCCGGTACCCCCCGACCGCGCCACGCGGCACCGGATCGACCGGTCCACCGCCACCGCCCGGCGGTCCCACTCCGCTCCCCTGACCCACGAAGCCCGGGGCGACGCAGCACACGCCCCACAAACCCGCACGACGGAGTCCCGAGTGGCCTCATCCCTGACCAGTCCGATGACCCCACGAGCAAAGGACGAGCGCGACGTGAGCGCCACCCCCGCGCACAGCGACGCGTCGACAGGCGCACCGGGCCGCGACGCCCGCCTGGACAACGCCAAGTTCATCCTGATCGCGCTGGTCGTCATCGGCCACGCGATCGAACCGCTCACCGATTACGGGCCCACCAGTGCCCTCTATTACTGGATCTACTTCTTCCACATGCCCGCGTTCATCATGATCAGCGGCTACCTCTCCCGGTCCTTCGACGGCTCGTCGACCCGGGTGGAGAAGCTGGTGCTCTCGATCGCGGTGCCCTACCTCATCTTCTGGGGGCTGCACCAGGCGTTCTACGCGGTGGAGCGCGGCGGGCTGCCCGACTCCCTGTCGATCCTCAAGCCCACCTGGACCCTGTGGTTCCTGGTCGCGCTCTTCGTGTGGCGTCTCACCGTTCCGGTGTGGAAGCGTCTGCGCTGGCCCGTGGCGATCGCGCTCGTCATCTCGCTCTTCGCCACGACCACCGACCTGGGGACCACTCTGTCCGTGGGGCGGGTGCTCAGCTTCCTGCCCTTCTTCGTGCTCGGGCTCAGTCTGCGCCGTGAACACTTCGCCCACCTGGACCGGCTCTGGGTCCGGGTCGGCGCCGTCGTGGTACTGACCACCACCGCCGTGCTGTCGGTGCCGATCTCCGACCGGCTCAGCCGGGACTGGTTGTTCTGGCGGGACAGCCTCACCGACCGCGACATCGACCCGCTCATGCCGAGCATCGGCATCCGCCTGGCCTTCATGGGCATCGCCCTGGCGATGACCGTCGCCGTACTGGCGCTCACGCCCAAGCGTCGGACCTGGTTCACGTCGCTCGGCGCCTACACGCTGTTCGTGTACCTGGGGCACTCGGTGATCCTGCTCGTGCTCAAGGCGTCCCCCTGGTACGACGCGATGAACGGCGCGATCGGGCTGGCCGCCACGATCGCCCTGGGCGCCGCGATCACGCTGGCACTGTGCAGCGCCTGGGTGCGCAAGGGCCTGCAGTGGGCCGTCGAGCCACAGGCGACCTGGTTCCTGCGCCAGGACGACCAGGGGCTGGCCCACAAGCGGGCGGAGGCACGGCGGGCGGAGGACGAACCGCCGGCGAAACCCAGCGGGGCCTCCGCGTAGGTCGTGTCCTGCCGGCTCTCCGCCGCGCCTCGACCGTGCTCGGGCACCTGAAGGCGGAGTGGGGATCTTCGGCACCCGAACGGCACACCACCCGCGGTCCCGCGCTCCGTGCCCGGACGAAGGGCACCGGGCACGGAGGGGAAACGACGAGGAGGGGCGGTCCGCATCGATGCGGACCGCCCCTCCTCGGTCAGCCACCGGTACCGGAGCCGGCCGGCGGGGCCGCGGCGAGCTCGCGGCGACGTACCTCGAAGCGGCGCGACTCCTTCCACAGGCGGAGCACGAGGACGACCTCGAAGAAGGCCAGCGCCAGGACGGAGAAGACCGCGACCGGGATGATGAGGCTGTTCAACGGGGTGAAGAAGGCCACCACCACCGTGATCGGGGCGACCACGCACAGGAACATCTCGAACTCGATGCCGCTGAACAGGTGCGGGCGTACCCGGCGTCGCAGCAGCGCGTTGCGCACGCGCGGGTACAGACCCTTGGCAGGCGCGGGGTTCGCCTTCTCCGGAGCGTCCGCGGACTCGTCGTCCTCCGGGTCGGCGGCCGGGGCGCTGACCGCCTCGTCCCGCAGCCGGTCGGTGTCGCCGGAGGCGACCGCCAGGGCCTGCTTCATGGACTTGCGGGTCTTGGCCACCTGCGAGCCGTTGAGGTAGCGCAGCAGGTCGAAGAAGACCAGGACCGGCGCGACGATCAGGTAGGCGGCGTCGCCGGTGATCACCCACTGCCCGATCAGCAGGGCCATCACGCAGCCGAAGAACCGGATCCGGTCGAAGACGAAGTCGACCCAGGAACCGAAGACCGAACCGTTGCCCTTGAGACGGGCGATCTTGCCGTCCATGCAGTCGAGCACGAAGCTCAGGTGGAACAGCAGGGCCCCGGCCACCAGCCAGGCCCACCCGGCGGCACCGGCCCACACCGGGGCCACGAAGCACAGGGCCGAGAGCAGTCCCAGCACACCGGCGCCCAGCGTCAGCTGGTTCGGGGTGATGTTGGTGCGGTTCGCCGTCCACACCACCAGCCGGCCGGCCAGGGGATCGACCAGGAAGACCGTCCACCAGGCGTCCTTCGCCTTGTAGGTCTCTTCCTTGACTTGCGCGAGAGTGAAACGCGACATTCGGGAGTTCTCCTGGAGGGCGCCGTCTCCCCCGTACCCGCGGTTCACGGCGTCGTGCCGCCGAATGAGGGCATGGGTCGGGCCCCGAGTAGAGGCGGGAATCGAGTCATCATGCCAGACGGGGGTATCTCCAAGGTAATCGGTGACGGCATAATTGACCGGTAAGAGGGGGATCAACAGGGTGCCGTCGAGGCGAATCGGCGGAATGGTCCACCCCCTTCGGTCTCGACCGAGGTAGAGGCATTGCGTTTTCTCAACGACCAGGTCCCCAGCCAGGACCTGACCTACAGCGACGTGTTCATGGTCCCGGGCCGCAGCGCCGTGGGCTCCCGACTCAGCGTGGACCTGTCCTCGCCCGACGGAACGGGCACCACCATCCCGCTGGTCGTGGCCAACATGACCGCCGTCGCCGGACGACGGATGGCGGAGACCATCGCCCGCCGTGGCGGCATCACCGTCGTCCCGCAGGACATCCCCTTCGAGGTGGTGTCCGACGTCATCGCCTGGACCAAGCAGCGCGACCTGGTCTACGACACCGCCATCACCCTCAACCCGACGAGCACCGTCGGCGAGGCGCTCAACCTTCTGCCCAAGCGGGCGCACAACGCCGTCATCGTCATCGACGACGACCGCCGTCCCCTCGGTGTGGTCACCGAGGCCGACTGCGCGGGTGTCGACCGCTTCGCGCAGTTGCACGACGTCATGTCCACCGAACTGCTGACCATCCCCGCGGGCACCGAACCCCGTGAGGCCTTCGGCATACTGCACGACTTCCGGCACCGTCTGGCGCCCGTCGTGGACACGCAGGGCGCCCTGGTGGGCGTGCTCACCCGCACCGGCGCGCTGCGCTCGACCCTGTACACCCCGGCCGTGGACCCGCGGAACCGGCTGCGCGTGGCCGCCGCCGTGGGCATCAACGGCGACGTGGCCGGCAAGGCCTCCGAGTTGTTGGCCGCCGGGGTGGACACGCTGGTGATCGACACCGCGCACGGTCACCAGGAGAAGATGATCGCGGCGATCGAGAAGGTCCGCGCCCTGGCGCCGGACGTCCCCATCGTCGCGGGCAACATCGTGACCGCGCAGGGCACCCGGGACCTCATCGAGGCCGGGGCCGACATCGTCAAGGTCGGTGTGGGACCGGGCGCGATGTGCACCACGCGGATGATGACCGCGGTGGGCCGCCCGCAGTTCTCGGCCGTCCTGGAGTGCGCGGCCGCCGCCCGTGAGCTGGGCGGACACGTGTGGGCCGACGGTGGGGTGCGGCACCCGCGCGACGTCGCCCTCGCCCTGGCCGCGGGCGCCTCCAACGTCATGGTGGGGTCGTGGTTCGCCGGTACCTACGAGTCGCCGGGCGACGTCATGCGCGACGCGCAGGGCCGCCAGTACAAGGAGAGCTTCGGGATGGCCTCGGCCCGCGCGGTGCGGCTGCGCACCGCCGAGGACTCCCCCTTCGAACGGGCCCGCAAGGCGCTGTTCGAGGAGGGCATCTCCACCGGCCGCATGTACCTGGAGGCCGAGCGTCCGGGCGTGGAGGACCTCATCGACCAGATCATCGCGGGGGTGCGCAGCTCCATGACGTACGCGGGCGCCACCTCGCTGGCGGAGTTCCACGAGCGGGCCGTGGTGGGCGTGCAGAGCGCCGCCGGTTACAACGAGGGCCGTCCGGTGGAGAACGGCTGGTGACGTAGGCCGACCGGAGACGATGACGGGGAGGGGCCCGACGGCCCCTCCCCTGTCGCGTGTTCGGGGTGGATCGCCCCGTACCCCTGGACACCCGCTGCGGGTCAGTCCCCCGTCGCGGCGTTCCTCGCCTCGTGCTCCTTGCGGTACCGCCCGCACAGACGGTCGGCGTGCCGGATGGGTTCGGGGATCCGGTAGTCGGGCGACACCCGCAGGACGAGGTCGGCGGCCCCGGCCAGGTCCACCCGATGGCCGACGGAGACGTAGACCGGCCGGGTCCGGGCGCGGGTGCGCAGCGTGCGGCCGATCACCTCGGCCCCCTCGTCGGCCAGGGACGTGGTGTCCTCGACGAGCTCGGAGCGTCCCGCCACCATCGGGGTCCAGGAGCCGCGTTCCTCGCCCGGCATCGCGTTGCGGCCGTAGAGCACCGTCTTGGCGGAGCCGATCACCCGTGCGTCGATGAGGACCCCCAGGTGACTGGCGATCCCGAAACGGCGTGGGTGGGCCACACCGAAGCCGTCGCTGACGAACACGTCGGGGGTGACGGACAGCCCCTCGATGGCCTTGAGGACCGGGGGCAGCTCACGGAAGGCGAACAGCCCCGAGACGTAGGGGAACGCGGGTGTGTCGGCGACCAGGGAGGTGTCGACGACCTCCAGGGTGCGGGCGTCGAGGACCACCGCGGCCGCGGCGAGTTCGGTGTCGCCCACCCCGTAGCTGACGTCGAGCCCGCACACCAGCTCCACGGCGTCGGCGTCCAGGGGTTCGACCCGCACGCGGTCGGCGAGCAACCGTTGCCGGGCCACGGCCTCCTTGGGGTCGTCCGGCCAGTTCTCCGGATCCTCCAGTGCCCGGGCCGCGCGTTCGGCGATCTGTGTCATCGTCCCCCACCGTCTCCGACTCGACCTGCCACGCGCAGTCTAGGGCCTGCCGGTCGGGTCCCCAGGGTGTCCCGCGCACGCCCACCCCCGCACAGACCCCCGAATCACGAGGGGGTGTGCGTTCGGGCGCCGGCGGGCCCTGCTCTCCGAAAACCCGTGGAGGTGCCGGAGGTGGGATTGCGAGAAACGATCCCTCCCACCGCAGGACCCGAAGGTTCCCGCCGTGCCGTGGGGCGCCCGAACACGGGCCGAAGCGCAGCGGAGGCCCAAAGAGAGCAGGGCTTCGGGCGCCGGCGGGCCCTGATCTCCGAAAACCCGTGGAGGTGCCGGAGGTGGGATCGCGAGAAACGATCCCTCCCACCGCAGGACCCGAAGGTTCCCGCCGTGCCGTCAGGCGCCCGAACACGGGCCGAAGCGCAGCGGGGCCCACAGCCAACACGAGCACGACCCGAACCGTCTTCAGCGGGCGGAGGGTGCGACCGTGAAGGACGCGCCGTTGGCGGGAACACCCACACCGGTCCAGGTGAAGGGCAGTCCCCCGGCGCGGTTGAGGTCGGGGTGGTCCATGAGCTGAAAGTGCAGGTGTGGTTCGGAGGAGTTGCCGGAGTTGCCACATTCCCCGATCGGCTGACCGGCGACGACACGGTCGCCCTCCCGAACGGCGATCGACCCCTTCCTGATGTGGGCGTAGGCGGCGTGGACACCACCGCCCAGATCCAGGATCACGTGGTTGCCGAAGATCCGCCGGGGCCCCGCCAGGGAACGGACGACACCCTCCGCGTACAGGTAGACCAGGCCCGGATAGGAACCACGGCTGCGATGGTCGCGCTGCCCGTCGGAGACGCGCACGACGGTGGCGTCGGCCACCGCCACGAGCGGCGCGCCGAACGAGGGGAAGTCCGTGGCCGGGCGCATGACCGGCCACCACCCGTCGACGATCGGCCGTCCGGAGTCGATGAGGATGTCGATCGCGAAGGTCTGGCCGAGGGAGTGCACGCCGTGGCTGGGCACCTTGTCGGCCGGACCGTTCAGCCCCGTCCAGGTGCCCTCGACGGGCGGACCCACCTCGATGGCCGGTGGCGCGGGGCTTCGGGCCGCCCTGCGGGCGGCGAGCAGACCGCACACGAGCGCGACCACGTAGAGGACCGCCGCCGGGAGGGCGACGAGGCCTCCCGCGTAGGCGGGGATGGGCGCCCCCAGCATCGACCCGACGACCAGGACCAGCACCACGAGGATGAGGAACAGGAAGATCCTCATCAGTCGGTCGGCGATGACGCGCAGACCCGTTCCTTCCATGACCCCTCCTCGGTGTCGTGACCACCTCCAAGATTACGCAATTACGTATTTATTGCAAGAGCAACCGCGACCGCGCAAGGAGAGCGTCGAATCCGACCGCGGATCCCCCCTCTCGCGGAAGCGCCTCGTTGTGCCGCACCCCACAGCCCCGAACGCTCGGGGCGACGGGCGCGAACCAGTACGGTGGAGCCGTAATTTGTACTGACTGGTCAGTTTAAAAAAAGGGGAACACCAGGGATGCGACGGGCCACCGGAGCACGCGTGCACGCCGAGGACGTCTCGCTCACCACACGCGAGGGCCCCGTCTACACGGGGGTGGGTTTCACGGCACGGCCGGGGACGCTCACGGTCTTCCAGGCCGATTCCGGCGGAGGTCGCAGTGCCCTGCTGCTCACGCTCACCGGCCGGATGCGCCCCACCCGGGGGCTCCTGCACGTGGACGGCCACACCCTGCCGCGACAGGCGCGCAAGGTGCGTCGGATCAGCGCCCTCGGACTCATGAACGACGTCAACGCGCTCGACGAACGCCTACGGGTGCGCGAACACCTCTCCGAGGCACGGCTGCTGCGCCTGCGTCCGGCCGCGCGTTCGGTCACGGACGAGGCCATGGAGGCGGTCGGGCTTGCCGACCTGGACCGGAGCACCCTGGTCAAGGAGCTGGCCATGACCCAACGGCGACGTTTGGGCCTGGCTCTGGGACTGGTGTACGAGCCCCGCCTGTTGGCCGTGGACGACGTCGACGGCGGGCTCGGCACCGAACACCGGGCCTCCCTGTGGCGCACCCTCAAGGATCTGGCCGAGGAGGGGCTGACCGTCATCGCCACCTGCGCCGACGCCCACGGATTGGACGCCGTGGCCGACCGCGACACCCAGGGCCCCCTTCCCATCCGCCAGGGTGGTGAGGCCTGCCTCGACCGGGGCGACGGGAAGGAGGACGACGCGGTCGTCGGCGTCTCCGCGCTGCTCGGCCCCGCGGAGGAACGCGCGAAGCGCGGCCGCCGGAAGGGGGGCGCCCACCGTGCCCAGGACTGACCGGACACCGCGTTACCGCCCCTTCGCCGTCCCCCGACTCGGGCTGCTCACCATGCGGTCCTTCCTGCGTTCCCCGCTGCCCACCGCCGCGCTGGCCGCCCTGATGCTCATCCCCCTGCTCTACTCCGGGATGTACCTCTGGTCGTTCTGGGACCCCTTCGACCGCATGGAGCACCTGCCCGTCGCACTCGTCGACGAGGACACGGGGGCGGAGGTCGACGGCGACGAGGTGAACGCCGGACGGGAACTGACCGACACCCTCCTGGACCGCGGCGACCTCGACTGGCACCTGGTGGAGGCCGACGACGCGGCCCGCGGGCTCGCCGACGGCGACTACTACGTCACCCTCACCATCCCCGCGCACTTCAGCGAGGCACTCACCTCACCCTCGCGGGACCGCGAGGACCCCACCACCGCGCTGCTCGTCGCCGACTACAACGACTCCAACAGCTACATCGTCCGGCAGCTCGCCGGCAGCGCCTTCAAGGAGATCCGCGAGGCCGCCGCCACCTCGGCGATCAGCGACTACCTCGACCGGATCTTCCTCGGTTTCAACGAGATCCACGGCAGTACCGAGGAGGCGGCCGACGGCGCCGACCGGCTCGCGGAGGGCGCGGGGGACGCCGAGACCGGGTCCGGTGCACTCTCCGACGGCATCGACGACGCCCACACCGGCGCGGGCTCGCTCAGCGAGGGGATCGGTGATCTCTACGAGGGTTCCTCGACCCTGGCGAGCGGTGCCGGCGACGCCTCCTCACAGGTCTCCGCCAAGGTGGACGACCTGAACGACCTGGCCGACGACGTCCTGCCCCGGCTGCGGGAGGACATCCCCGACGTCCAGGAACGCGCGGATGAGGTCGCCGACGTGGCCGCGGGGGTGAACGAGGCCCTGGGCGAGTTGCCCGAGCGGATCGACGTCTCCGGGCTGGAGGACGTGGACGGCCGACTGTCCGCGTTCCTGGAGGAACATCCCGAACTGGAGCGGGAGCAGCCCGAGCTGCACGCGCTGCTGACCGATCTCCAGGACGCCATGGACACCGCCCTCGACGTGGCGGGGTTCGTCAGCGACCACCGCCAGGAGATCGACGACACCGCCGCCGACGCCGCCGCCCTGAGCACGAGGGCGGCCGAGATCGCCGACGACCTGCCGGACATCGTGGACCAGGCCGAGGGCGCCCGCGACCAGGTGGACGAACTCGACGAGGGTCTGGCCGACCTCGCCGAGGGCGCGCGGGAGCTCCGCGACGGCCTGGCCGAGGCCTCACAGGGGGCGAGCGACCTCGACAGCGGCCTCGGCACGCTCAGTGGCGGTGCCGGCGAACTGAACGAAGGGCTGGATCTGCTGGCCTCGGGTTCGGGCGACCTCGCCTCGGGCCTTGCGGACGGGGTGGACGAGATTCCCACCTACTCCGACTCCGGCCGTACCAACGCGGCCGCGATGATGAGCGAACCGGTCCGTCTCGACAGCCGGGTGGACAACGAGGTGCCCGACTACGGCACCGGTTTCGCCCCCTTCTTCGTGCCCCTGTCCCTGTGGGTGGGGGCGATGGTCGTGTTCATGGTGTTGCCGGCCCTGTCCGAACGCGGCCTGGCCTCGGCCTCACCGTCCTGGCGGGTGGCACTGGCCGGTCGGGTGGTGCCCATGTTGGTCGGCTGGGCGCAGGTCCTGATCATGATGGCCGTCCTGCACGTCGGGCTGGGCCTGGAATCGGCCCACTGGCCACTGCTGTCGACCTTCCTCCTGCTCACCGCCTCCGCGTTCGCCGCCACCGTGCAGTACCTGACCGTGCGGTTCGGCGCGGCCGGTCGCGTGGTCGCACTGGCGTTGCTGGTGCTGCAGCTGACCTCGGCCGGGGGCACCTACCCGATCGAGACCAGCCCGGCGTTCTTCCAGGCCATCGGCCCCTTCCTGCCGTTGCACTGGGGAGTGACCGCCATGCGTCACCTCATCGGCGGCGGAGACATGACGCTCGTGGCACAGGCGTTCGGTGTGATGTCCCTGTGGTTGGTGGTGCCCCTGCTGTTGACCTGGCTGGCGGTGGCCCGCAAGCGTGTGTGGACGATGTCCACCCTCTACCCGGCGCTGAAGATCTAGGTGGAGGGCACAATGGAGGCGATGAACGTGCAGACCCCCGAGCCCTCGCGACGTGCCGGCGGTCGCCGCGAGGCGACCCGGCGCAAGCTCTTCGAGGCCGCCGTCACCCTGATCTCCGAGCAGGGCTACGGCGACACCACGGTGGACGAGATCGCCGAACGCGCGGGCGTGGCCAAGGGCACGGTCTACTACAACTTCGGCGGGAAGGACGAGCTGTACGCCTCCCTGATGGAGTGGGGCGTGACCCGGCTGGCCGACACGCTGCGCGAGGCCGTGCCCGAACCCGAGGTCGAGCCCCGTCGGGCCCTGGCTGAGGTACTGCGGGCCGGGGTCGTGTTCATCGGCACCCACGAGGCACTGGCCCGGCTCCTCATGGCCGAGACCTGGCGCACCAACCGCTCCTGGTACGCCACCGTCCGACAGATCCGCACCCAGGCGATCGGGGTCATCACCGACCAGCTCGACACGATGGTCGAACGCGGACTGACCCGTCCGGATCTGGACACCGCGCTCGCGGGGTCGGCGCTGTTCGGCATGGTGGTGACCGTGGCCCTCGACTGGCGGACCCTCCAGCCCGAGCGGTCCGTGGAGGAGATCCACACCACCCTGGCGCACATGGCCGACGGTCTGATCGGCTCGCCCTCGTCACCGTACTGAGCGTCCCAGCACGCCCCACGCGAACCCCCGGAAGGACTCCCCCACCATGGCCGATCTGTATCCCCTGCTCCCAGCACTGGCCGGCGCGATCCTCCTGTGGGTCGTCGCGCGGGACACCCGAATGGAACTGCGCCTGATCAAACACGGGGTGCGGGCCAAGGGGCGGGTCATCGGCTACCACGAGACGTCGGTCGCCTCGCGGATGATCGTGCAGTTCCAGACCGAGGAGGGCAAGGAGGTGCACGCCGAGCACGAGAACACCGGTTGGACGGCCTCACGCGCCGGGGAGATCGTCACGGTCTCCTACGACCCCGACGCACCCGAGCGCGCCCGAATCGTCTCCGCCCCCTGGTTGAGCCACTACGTGCGAGCGCTGTTCGGCACCCTGGGCCTGATCCTGGTGGCGGCGGGGGCGTTCCTCGGCTACCTGCACTGGGGCGAGACCTCCTGAGCCCCACCCCGCGACGGTGGCGGGCACCGGTCGCCGCGCACGCTCAGACGTGGGTCGGTTCCCGATCCGTTCGGGGCGGCTCCTCGGCCGGCGGCGCGTAGCGCACCAACCGCTCGGGCAGTCCGCCGTCCAGGGTGGCGCGCGTGCGCACCCGGGTACCGCAGACGAGGTCGGCCAGGCCGGTCCCGTCGGGGCGGACCACGGCGGTGGAGGCGTGGAGGGCGACCACGATCAGGGACCACCACCCCAGGCCGAGGGCGATGAGCACCACCACGGGCGCCTGCAAGAGGAGAGAGCGCAGCAGGACACGGTGCCTCGGGGCGGCGCGGGGCACCGTCCGGTCGGCCAGGGCGACCCGGACGGCGGCGGTCCCCAGGGTGGCGCGGTCCCGACGCATCAGCGGCAGGAACAGCCCGAACACCAGGGCGAGCCCGAAGAGGAGCGCGGTGCGGACCTCGTCCTCGACCCCGGAGCCGATCACGCCGTAGGCGTGCAGCAGGGCGACGGTGAGCGCGGAGCCGAACCACCACAGGCCGAGATCGAGCAGGGTGCCGAGGACACGACGGGTGAGGTCGGGGACACCGCGGTCCGGAACCGCGCCTGGCCAGGAACGGTGCGGGCCGAGGGGCCAGAACAGGGGCGCCCACCTGGCCGCGAGCCACCCGAGGAGCACCCCGGCCACGGCGACCCCGGCGAGGGCGAGCGGACCGGTGTTGTACGCGCACGGATAGAACCCGAGGACGCCGGTGGCGCGGACGGCCGTCACCGCCAGGGCCAGGGCGGTGCCCAGGGCGAGGGTGACCGGGAGTCCGCGGCGGAACCGGGCCCGGGCCAGGATCCCCACCGGGAGGAACACCCCGAAGGCGAGCAGGATGGACCGCACGTCCAGGGGCGGCGTGGGTTCGGGGATGACCGGGCACACTCCGTCGACCGAGGCCGGCAGGGGCCAGACCGCGTAGGCGACCAGGCCGAGTCCGGTGAGCAGGGCCGCCAGGGTCAGCTGCCCGGGCCAACCGGCCAGGCGGCCGTAGCGCGTGAGCTGCCCGCGCAGGTAGAGAGCGGAGCCGACCACCATCAGCAGTGGCAGGGCGGCGACCGCCACGTCGATGGCGGCCTGTCCTCCGCCGAACGCTTGCCCCATGGAGTCCCTCTCCCCGTTCCGGCTCTGCGAGCCCTCACGCTCGGCCCTGTTCGTTGCACCACAGGGGATGTTCTCTTGTGCGGGCGCCGGCGGAACGTGCCTCCGGCAGGGCCGGGGAGGAATCGGAGGTGGAATCGCGAGGAATGCGCCATTCCACCGCAGGTCCGACGGGTTCTCGCCGGGCCGCCGACCGCCCGAGGCCGGGCCGAGGCGCGGCGGAGACCCTCGAAAACCCAGGCTAGTACGGGCGGTGGGCGTGTGGGTGCGGAACGCCGATTCGGCGGTCGATCCCCGGAACGACCGACCGGTCCGGACCGATAAGGAACACCGCAGCACCCCTAGGAGCGCGTGAGACTTTTGTCCTATAGTCGTGCGCGACATCAGCACCATACTGACCGGTAGGCCACAGACCTGCATTTGTGTGAACATTCCACTGGTTCATGGCAGACTGCCTCCACCCCCGGATTATTCGGCGATTCACCGCCGAGATACGATCCCGAACGCCTAAAACCCCCATTCGTGGTTACTCTGCGACAGGTCCGTGTCACCCGAACCCCAGGCGAGACACGGCGTGCGGGCGGGAGGCGGTGCGCCCACGCCGGTCGCGACGAACGACCAGGCGGCCACGCCCCCGAGCCCGAACGACACACCCATGACGCGGATGGACAGGAGCACCGTGCAGGCAGTACCGAAGAAACGCGGGCGGACGATCACAGCCCGCATCCGCGCCATGGTCATGATCCCCACGACCGCGCTGGTCGCCCTGTGGCTCATCCTCACCTTCGTCCTCGGCGGCGACGCGATCTACCAGCTCATTCGCGCCAAGGCCACGGAGGACCTGGTCACCCCCGCCGCCGTCGGCCTCGTGGACGCCATGGCCGAGCGGTCGGCCACCATCGCCTACGTCGAGAACACCGACGACGCCGAGCTGGCCCAGGGAATGGTGGAGGCCCGACAGAGCACCGACGACTCCCTCGGCGTGGTCGTGGAGGAGCTCATCGGCTTCGCCGACCTGGCCCCCGGCGACGGTGGCATGCACATCGAGATGTTGCACGGGATGTACCAGGAGATCGGCGAGATCCGCGAGGCCGTCGACTCCGGCGACGCGGGCCGCGGTGACGTCCTGGACTACTACAACGAACTGATCCTGCACGGCGCCGACAGCTTCGACAGCCAGGGCCGTGAGGGCAACGAGGGCGACGCCGTCAGCCCCGGGTTCACCGCGATCTACATGTTCCGCACGGTGGACGTTCTCGCCCAGGCCGACGCCCAGATCGCCCGTGGCTTCGCCACCGACGAGCTCAGCGTCGAGGACCAGCGCGAGTTCACCGCCATGGTGGGCGCCTACGAGAGCCTTCTGGACGCCAACGCCGACTACCTGGAGGGTCCGGGTCAGACGGAGCGCTACGGGGCGGTGCTGGAGAGCCCCGAGTACGCCGCCCTACAGCGGATGCAGACCACGATCATCGAGCGCGAGGTGGAGACGGAGACCACCACCGACCCCGTGACGCTCGCACCGCAGACGGTCGAGAACCTGTCCATGCCGGTGAACGAGAACGAGTGGGACCAGGCCTACGGGCACGTCGTGGCCGAGCTCACCGCCCTGGGCGCCGACGAGGCAGGCCACGCCGCCGTCGTGACCCGCCGGGACGCCAACCAGGCCGTGATGCTCGCGGTCGGGGGCAGTCTCGGCGTGGCCGCCGTCACGGGCCTCGCCTTCCTCCTGGCCCGACGCTCCTCACGTGCCCTCAACGAGCAGCTGCTGACCCTGCGCGACGAGTCGCGCTCCCTGGCCGAGGACCGGCTGCCGTCGATCATGGAGCGCCTGCACCGGGGCGAGCGGATCGACACCGACACCGACCTCCCCGAACTCCGCGTCGACGACGACGAGATCGGTGAGGTCGCCAAGGCGTTCAACACCGCCCAGCGCGCCGCGGTCGACGAGGCGGTCCAGCAGACCGAGCTGCGCCACGGCGTCAACCGCGTCTTCCTCAACATCGCGCACCGCAGCCAGACACTGGTCCACCGCCAGCTGCGTCTCCTGGACAAGATGGAGCGGGAGCAGGAGGACCCGGACCAGCTCGCCCAGCTGTTCAAGCTGGACCACCTGGCGACCCGGTCGCGCCGTAACGCCGAGAACCTGCTGATCCTCGGCGGGGAGGCCCCCGGCCGTACCTGGCACCGCCCGATGCCGCTGATCGACGTCCTGCGCGGCGCGATCTCCGAGTCCGGCGACTACACGCGGGTCAAGCGTGAACGGATCGCCCGGGTCAACCTCAACGGTCCGGCCGTCGCCGACGTCATCCACCTCGTCGCCGAGCTCGTCGACAACGCCGCGATGTTCTCGCCGCCGCACACCAGTGTGCGACTGAGCAGCGAGGACGTGCCCAACGGAGTGACGATCGAGATCGAGGACCGGGGCCTGGGCATGACCGAGGCCGAGTTCACGTCGGCCAACAGCCTGCTGGCCGAGCCCCCCGAGTTCGACGTCATGCGCCTCAACGAGAAGATGCGCCTGGGTCTGTTCGTGGTCTCGCACCTGGCCCACCGGCACGGCATCCGGGTGCACCTGCGCCCCTCCCCGTACGGCGGCGTGCAGGCCATCGTCCTGCTCCCGCAGGAGCTCATCTCCGGTGACCGCACCCCGATGCCGACCACCGACACCGCGGGCGAGGAGATCTGGGAGGTGCGCGAGATCATGGGGCGCACCTCCGGGAACGCCCTGGAGTCCGGCCGATCCGCCCGCGGCGACGCGGACCGGGGCAGCGCCAAACCGGTACTGACCTCGGTGTCCACCCCGGTCGAACGGGATTCCGGCGAGGACGTCCTGTCCGCTCCCCTGGAGGATCGTCCTCCGCTGCCCACCCGCGGCTCCCGCATCAGCGCGGTACCCGACAGTCGCCCCGACAGGACCACCACCCCCGAGTCCGGCGTGTCCGAGACACCGGCGGGCACCGTGCCCGCCCCCGAGGCTCCGTCGAGCCCGGCCCCGGACACCACGCCCGCCGACGACGGCCGGCCTCCCCTGCCCAAGCGGCGCCCCCAGGAGAACCTCGCCCCGCAGTTGGCCGACACGCCCTCCGGCGGTGGACCGGCCTCCGGCGCCCCGAACGCGACCCCGCCCGCGTTGGACGGCTCGGAACGGCTGGCTCGCCTGCGCAAGAACATGTCCGCGTTCCAGAAGGGCACGGACCGAGGACGGCGTGAGGGCAGGCAGCACACCAACGACACCGACAAGGACACGTCATCGTGACCAGTACCGAAAGCGCAGGCGGCGACACCGCAGGCAAGAAGGACATCAACTGGCTGCTCGACGAGCTGCTCGATCGTGCGGTCGGCTCCCGGCACGCGATCGTCCTGTCCTCCGACGGGCTGCTCATCGGCCGCTCCCACGAGCTGGTCAAGGAGGACGCGGAGCACCTGTCGGCGGTGGCCTCCGCCTTCCAGAGCCTGGCCCGCGGCACCGGGCGCCACTTCGGCGGCGGCGAGGTGCTCCAGACCGTCGTCGAGATGGAGCAGGCCTACCTGTTCGTCACCGGTGCCGGTCGGGGCGCGTGCCTGGCCGTCCTCGCCGAGGAGAGCGCCGACGTGGGTCTCATCGCCTACGAGATGAACGTCCTGGTCGAGCAGGTGGGCCGCTACATGGACGCCGCACCGCGCCGTGGAGGCGCCGGCCAGGACGTCGATCGATAGGGGTCTGTATGCAAGCGCATGACGAGATCGAACCGGACGATCTACGGAACGGCGGGTCCCGGCGCGACGTCGTGGGCGGCTACGGCGACGAGATAGGCCACGACGAGGCCGGCCCGCTCGTCCGCCCCTACGTGATCGCGCAGGGGCGCGAGCACGCGGACACCGTACGACTGGACATGATCAGCGTGGTCATCGCGGCCAAGCGGGTCGAGGTCGACGAAATGGAGCTCGAACCGGAACAGCTGCGCATCCTGGAGCTGTGCCGCAGACCGCAGTCGGTGGCCGAGGTGTCCGCGCACCTGGACATCCCCGTCGCCGTGGTCAAAGTCCTGCTCAGCGACCTGCTCAACCGCGGTCTGGCCTTGGCCCGCGCCCCCTACCAAGCAAAGAGCCCGGTGAGCCGGGACGTACTCCAGGCGGTTCTCGATGGCATCCACAGACTCTGACCCGGACACCGAGGCGCCGGTCCCCTCGGCCCTGAAGATCCTGGTCGCCGGCGGTTTCGGCGCCGGGAAGACCACCCTGGTCGGCGCGGTCAGCGAGATCGCCCCGCTCAGCACCGAGGAGGTGATGACCGAGGCCAGCTACGGGATCGACGACCTGTCCGGGGTGGAGGCGAAGACGACCACCACGGTGGCGTTGGACTTCGGTCGCATCACCATCAACGAGAGCCTGGTGCTGTACCTGTTCGGCACGCCCGGCCAGGAACGCTTCTGGTTCATGTGGGAGGAACTGTCGGAGGGCGCCCTCGGGGCGGTCGTCATCGCCGACACCCGACGTCTGGAGACGTGTTTCGCCGCGGTGGACTTCTTCGAGCGGCGCGGTGTGCCCTTCGTGGTGGCGGTGAACTGTTTCGAGGGCGCGCACGAGTACGCGTCGGACGAGGTGCGCGAGGCCTTGAGCCTGAGCCCGGAGATCCCGGTGATCCTGTGCGACGCCCGGGAGCGGGAATCGGCCAAGCAGGTGTTGTCGACCCTGGTGAACCGGGTCGCCGAGCGCGTCACCGCCTGAGCTCCGGCGGGGTCCGCCGCGGTCCGGCGGCCTCGCCTCACGCGAAGGTCCGGGCCCGGGGTGTGCGCTCCCTCGGGCCTCGGGAGGGCGGCCCACGCCTTCCGCCCGTCGGTGCCACGACCCTCATCGTGGCCGGTGTCGCCCCCTTCGTCGTTCCCGGTGTTCCGAGCACGGGCAGGGGTCGGAGCGGGCACGATGCGCTCCGGCCCGCCCCGCTCCACCGAGCGGGGCCGGACACGCCCTCTGTACACGCGCCCCATCCGGGTAAAGTGCGGGGCGGTGAGGCGTCCCATGGAGCGGCGTTTCACGTTCCCGACGACCCTGGACCCGTCGCGGGCGGGCCCGGACGAAGGTGGAAGACCCATGAAGCGTTTCGAGTGGCGCGACAAGATCCACGCCCTGGATGCCGAGGCCGACTGCGAGGAGATCGTCCGCATCCTGGGGACCCTGGAGTTCCCCTGGGACATCGAGCAGGCCCTGGGGCTGGCGCTCTACCGCACCTACGCCGTGCCCAGCGTCGGGGGGCTGCTCGGCGACACCCGTGAGTTCACCGAACGCACCCAGCACCGGTACGACGACACGGCCCTGATCCTCAACGACATCATGGAGCACGGGTTCGAGCCCGGCCGCGGCCGGGACGCGCTGCGCCGGATGAACCAGATGCACCGCTCCTACGACATCAGCAACGACGACTACCTGTACGTGCTGAGCACCTTCGTGGTCATGCCGGTGCGCTGGCTCAACGACCACGGCTACGGCTGGCGTCGCCTGTCCGACCACGAGATCGCGGGAAGCACCAACTACTACCGCAAGCTCGGCCGGCACATGGGCATCAAGGACATCCCCGACACCTACGAGGAGTTCCGGCGGCTCATGGACTCCTACGAGGAGGAGCACTTCGCCTACACCGAAGGCGGACGGGCGGTCTCCGACGCCACCCTGGGGCTGATGGTGGACTTCTATCCGGCCTGGCAGCGTCCCCTGGTCCGGCCCTTCACGAAGGCGCTGTTGGACGACCGCCTGATCCAGGCGTTCCGCTACCCGGAACCCTCCGCGTTCTGGCGCAAAGCCGGCGACCTGGCCCTGAAGGGGCGCGCCAAGGTGGTGCGCCGGATGCGGCCGCGCACGGAGCCGCGCTGGGCCCGTATGAACCCCAACATCCGCAGTTACCCCGAGGGGTACGAGCCCTCCCGCATCGGCACGTTCCCCCAGGGCTGCCCGGTCCCCCACGACATGCGCACCCAGGACGTCCCCGCCACCGGCGCCAAGGTCCCCGCGCCGGGCCAGGCGGTGGCCGCCACGCCGTCCGTCGACGACGCCCCCGAGCGCCGTTAGGGACCCCGCACCGCACGCGCCGTCCCCGCACGCCCCCGTTCCCGCGCAGCGCGTGGTCCGAACGCGCGTCGCGGACGTGGGGACCGCCGTGCCGGCCCGCACCCCCGAAGGATCGGCGAATGCGGCGTTTCGACCGGCGCGACGAGATCCACCGCCTCGACGCGGGGCCTCAGTGGTGCGGGACGGCCGCTCCGTGGATGCGCAGGAACGCGTCCACCCCGGAGCGCACCACCGCGCGGACCTCGGCCTCGGGCAACGGCAGGGCCCCGAAGAAGGCCCGGTTGTTGACGGGACTGCGCACCAGCGCGACGTAGTGACCGGCCGCCGTCTCCTCCTCCCCGACGCCGAGGTCCAGGAGTCCGCGGTCGGCCATCGCGCGCAGGTGGGCGGCCAGGCTCCGCAGCGAGCAGTCGGGGCCACGGGCCGTCCACACCCGGGCGGCCTCGGGGAAGTGCGCGGCCTCGGAGATGAGCAACCGGACCAGCGCACCGTGATCGGCGCGGCGGCCACCGGCGGAGAGCCACTCGTCGCCGAAGGCGGTCAGGGCGGCGCGGGCGTCCTCGGCCGCGACCAGGTGCCGTTCGGCGATGCGGGCGTGGTCGGCGACCAGGGCGGCGCTGCTGCGTTCGACGATGGTGGCGAACAGGTCCCGCTTGTCGGCGAAGTGGTTGTAGATGGTCCGTTTGGACACCCCGGCGTCGGCGGCGATGGCGTCCACCGAGGCACGGGCGTAGCCCTCCCGGAGGAACACCCGCAGCGCCGCCTCGACGATGGCCTCGCGCTTGACCGGGGAGCGGCGTGCGCCTGTCTCGTCGCAGGGGTCCGTCATCGCCTACCTCCGCCATCGCCGGGCCGTTCCCGGTCTCTCCCCCAGTCTGGCGCACCATGACGGGACCCCGACCGGACCCGCGGGAAACTGCACGGTGTAGTTTCCTAGGGATGGCGACGCACGACCCCTCCACCACGGCCCCGGATCCCTCCCTCGCACCCGTTCCCGTACCCGACCCCACCCGCATCGACGGCGCGCTGTGGAAGCTGGCCGGAGTGCTGCTGGTGGGGGCGATGGCCGCCCTGCTCGACACCACGATCGTCAACGTGGCCGTCGACCACCTCTCCCGTTCCCTCGACGCCCCCGTGGCGACCGCCCAATGGGTGGCCAGCGCCTATCTGCTCTCCACCGCCTCCGTCATTCCGGTGACCGGGTGGGCGGTGGACCGGTTCGGCCAGCGGGCCACCTGGATGACCGCGCTCGCCGTCTTCGGCGTGGGATCGCTGTTGTGCGCGGCCGCGTGGTCCATCGAGAGTCTCATCGCCTTCCGGGTCATCACCGGCCTGGGCAGCGGCATGATCCTGCCCCTGGTCATGACCGTGCTGGTGCAGGCCGCGGGTCCGCGGCGCCTGGGACGGGCCATCGGGCTGCTGAGCGTGCCGATCCAGATCGCCCCGGCGATGGGCCCGGTCCTGGGCGGCCTGGTCCTGGACTCCCTCGGGTGGCGGTGGATCTTCCTGGTGTCGATCCCCCTGATCCTGCTGGCCATGGCCCTGGGCGTGCGAGGTGTGGAACGGGGGAACCCACGGGCGAGCGAGAGGCTGGACGTGGTGGGGCTGGCCCTGTTGTCCCCCGGGATCGCGACCCTCCTGTACGGGCTGTCGGTGCTGGGAGACCACCGCTTCGCTCTGGTGTTCGCCCTCGTGGGCGCGCTGCTCATCGGCGGGTTCGTGGTGCACGCCCTGCGCCGTCGCCCTCGCGGGCCCGCCCCCGTGATCGACCTCCGTCTCTTCGGCGACACGCTGTTCCGGCTGGGCGCCCTGCTCATGTTCGTGTTCGGGCTGTGCATCTGGGCGGGCATGTTCCTGCTGCCGCTGTTCTTCCAACAGGTGCAGGGGACCTCGGCGTTGACGGCGGGGCTGTTGATGGCACCGATGGCGGCCGGGGTGGCGCTGGTCAACCTGTTCGTCGGCCCGATCGCCGACCGGACCGGCCCCCGTTACCTGGTCGTGGGCGGCCTGTTGGTGGGTGCGGCTGCGACGGCGCCGTTCGCCCTGGCGGGACCGGACACCTCACCGACGCTGCTGGCCACGGCGATGTTCGTGCGTGGTCTGGGCCTGGGCACGGCGATGGTCCCGATGCTGGCCACCGCCTACCGTCGACTGCCCTCCGACCAGGTGCCCCGCGCCAGCAGCGCCCTGAACGTCACCCAACGGCTGGGCGCGGCGGTGGGCACCGCCGCCCTGGCCCTGCTGCTGTCGTCCCTGATCGCCCAGGGCACCGCGCCCACCCCGGCCTTTCAGGCGACCTTCTGGTGGATGACCGGTCTGACCGCGCTCGCGCTGATCCCGGCCGTGTTCCTCCCGAGCGCCCGCCCGAGTTCCACCCCCTGAGCGGAGCGGACCACGGGCCACGCACCGCAGGCGTCGGACGCGTAGCGCGTGTGACCGAAGGGGCGACCATCGGGCTCCGGCGCTCCCGCCGGTCCCGGAACCCGTGTCCCTCGAAGCGGGGGCGCGAACGACGCCCGGCCGGCTCCGGGGTCCACGACGTTCGGGAAGGGTACGGCCCGCCCCCGGCGCGGACCCGGTGTCGTGGCGAAAGGCTCCGGTTCCGGACCGTGCTCGTCCACCGTTGTACCGCCCCCGGGTCCGGAGCCTCTAACGACCCAGACGGCGCCACAGGGGGCGGGGCAACAGGCGCATGCCGGTGAACAGCGGCCGCAGGACCCGTGGGGCCCACACGGTGGTGGCACCGCTCCGGAGTCCCCGCGCCACGGAGTCGGCGACCTGATCCGGGGTGGCCGGGAACGGGGCCGGATCCACGTGCGCCGACATGCGCGTGGGGACGTAGCCCGGGCGGACCACCAGGACCCGGGCGCCGGACCCGTGCAGTGAGTCGGCGAGCCCCTGCGCGAACGCGTCCAGGCCCGCTTTGGCCGAGCCGTAGACGAAGTTGGCGCGCCGCACCCGTACCCCCGCCACGGACGACAGCACCACCAGGGCGCCGTGCCCCTGCTCGCGCAGGCGGGCGGCGACGGCCAGGTCCACGGACACGTGCGCGGTGTAGTTCACGGCGGCGGCCCGGGCGGCGGTGCCCGGGTCCCGGTCGTAGGCGTCCTGTTCTCCGAGCACCCCGAAGGCGTCCACCACCACGTCGAGGTCACCGACCAGGTCGACGGCGGCGTCCACGGTGTCGGTGTGGGTCGCCGTGGCCTCGGCGTCGAACTCCAGGGAGTGGATCTTGGCGCCGGAGACCGTCAAGGCCGCGGGCGTCTCCTCGACCCCGCCCCGGGCGGCGAGGACCACCTCGCGGGCGCCCTCCCGCACCAACAGTTCGACGATGGCCAGGCCGATCTCGCTGCGTCCGCCGAGCAGCAGGACGCTGCGCACTGTTCCCAGCGAGTCGCGCATGGGGTTCCTTCCAGAAGGGTCCGGGTGTGGGGTCAGACGAGCCGCAGCCGGCGGGCGAGGTCGGAGACGAGCACCCCGTCGGGGTCGACCCGTTCGCGCACCCTGCGCCAGGACGCCAACTCGGGGTACATCGCGTGCACCGTCGCGGCGTCCGCCCGACTGTCCTTGGCCAGGTACAGACGCCCGCCGGCGGCGAGCACGCGTTCGTCGAAACCGCGCAGCAGCCGGGCCAGGCCGGGCGACGCGGCGGGAAGATCCAGGGCGAGCGTCCATCCGGGCCGGGGGAAGGACAGCGGCCCCGGTGTGGGCTCCCCCATGCGTTTGAGCACCGCCAGGAAGGAGGGTGCACCGGCCCGGGACAGCCCCTCGACGACGTGCCGCAGGGTGTCCTCGGCACCGAAGGGGACCACGAACTGGTACTGCACGAACCCGTGCGCACCGTAGATCCGGTTCCAGCCCCGCACCCGATCCAGCGGGTGGAAGAACCCGCCGAGCGGGTGCGCCCGACCACGCCGGCGTCGCGGCGCCGCGTGGTAGTAGGCGGTGTTGAACGTGCCGACGGTCGCCCGGTTGAGCAGTCCGGTCGGTGCCCAGGGCGGGGCGCTCAGCGGCGCGCCCGGCCGGTGGCGGAGGGGCTCGCGCCGGAGCGGCGCGGGAAGGTCGGTGAGGCGGGCGTGGTGGGCCCGGGTGAGCACACCGCGCCCGGTGGCGGCCCCGCGGGCCAGCAGGTCCACCCAGCACACCGTGTACCGGTAGGCGTGGTCGGTCCGCTCCATCAGTTCCAGCGTGGAGTCGAGGTCCCCGGTGCGGTCGGTGTCCACGCGCAGGTGCGCGGTCTCCACCGTGTGCACCGCCAGTCGGGCGGACGTGATGACGCCGGTCAGACCCATGCCGCCGACGGTCGCCCAGAACAGCGCGGTGTCCCCGTAGTCGGGGCCGAGTTCGAGGACCTCACCCCGGGGCGTGAGCAGTGTCAGGGAACGGACGTGGGCGCCGATCGAGGAGTCGACGTGGTGGTTCTTGCCGTGGACGTCGGCGGCGATCGCCCCGCCCAGGGTGACGTGACCGGTCCCGGGGACGACGGGGAGGAACCGACCGTAGGGCAGCAGGTGCGCCATGAGACGGCGCAGAGGCGTGCCCGCGGGGGCGGTGACCTCCTCGCGCTCGGGGTCGAACCGGAGCGGCCCGGTGAGCCCGGTGCAGTCCAGGACCAGACCGCCCGCGTCCTGCGCGGCGTCGCCGTAGGACCGTCCCAGGCCGCGGGGCACGACGCCGCGCGGTCCGGCCCGGTCGAGCGCCTCCGCCGCCTCGGCGACGGTGCGCGGACGCACCACGGTGGCGGCGGTGGGGGCGGTGCGCCCCCAGCCGGTGAGCAGGGTCGGGCGACTCACAGGTAGATCCCCAGTCCGACCAGGAGGACGAGGGCGACGAGGACGCACTGGAGGGGGCGGTCCCGCAGCGCGATCTCCTCGGGTTCCTCGCCCGCGCCGCGGTCCACGAGCAGGTTGTAGCGGAGCACGAACATGATGAACGGAACGATACTGGCCGCGTGGAACGGCGACTGCGGACCATCGGCCTGTTCCAGCGCCCACAGACAGTAGGTGACGATCATCGCGCCGGAGGCGATGGTGCGGATCTGGGCCAGGTAGCCGGGGGTGTAGCCGAGCAGGGCCACCCGGGTGGGGTGGGCGCCGTCGACGGCCGACACCCCGTCGGTTCGAGCGGGTCCGGGGTCGCGAGGACCGCCGTGCCCGGTCGGGGTGGCCGGGTCCTCCGTTTCGACGGGGGTGTCGCCCTCCGGTCCGGAGTCGGTGGCCGTGCGCAGTTCCGCCTCGCGTTTGCCGACCACCACGAGCAGGGCGGCCAGGGACACCACGATCACGAACCACGAGGTGAGCGGCACCCCGACCGCGTAGGCGCCCGCCATGGCGCGCAACACGTGGCAGGCAGCCACCGCCACCAGGTCGACGACGACCCGGTCCTTGAGGTACCGGGTGTAGGCCAGGGTGAGGAGGACGTAGGCGCCGATCACCGCGCTCAACGCGGGCACGCCGAGGGCGAGGGAGGCCGGGGGCGCCGCCGTGACGAACAGGACGCCGACGACGACCGCGACCGGCACCGAGAGGGCGCCCGAGGCGACGGGGCGGTGGCGTTTGCGCGGGTGTCGTCGATCGCGGGGGGCGTCACGGACGTCGTTGAGCAGGTACGTGCCGCCGGCGGCGACACCGAAGAGCACGAAGGTCGCCAGGCATGTCAGCAGCGCCGCGGGGTCGGTGAGCGCGCCCGCGGCGGCGGGCGCGGCGAACACCAGCAGGTTCTTGAGCCACTGTCGGGGTCGGCAGGCGCGCAGAAGTGCCAGGGGCGTCCCCACGACGTCGCTCCGCCCGGGTGGGTTCTCGGTCTCGGGGGTCGTGGTCACGCTCTCCCCCTCGGGGTCCGGCGATGGTGGTCGGGTACGGGCCCGGACCGCCCGTGGGGGGTGTCGGGCGGTCCGGTGGGGGTCCGGTCGGTGA
>NZ_QOCZ01000097.1 GCF_018207095.1 Nocardiopsis sp. MG754419
GGGTGGGCGCGGGCGAGGTCGGAGTCGGGGTTGACCATCTCCGGTTCCACCCACAGCCCCACCTGCATGCCCAGGGCGCGCACGTGGTCGAACAGCGGGTGCAGTCCGTCCGGCCACACCCGGGCGTCGACGGTCCAGTCGCCGAGCCCGGCGGTGTCGTCGCGCCGGCCCCGGAACCAACCGTCGTCCAGGACGAACCGTTCGACGCCGATGCGCGCGGCGGTGTCGGCGAGCCGCCTCAGCCGTTCCGGGTCGTGGTCGAAGTAGACCGCCTCCCAGGTGTTGAGCACGACCGGACGCGGTGAGGCGGGATGGTCGGGGCGGGCCCGCAGCCACCGGTGGAAGCGGCCGGACAGACCGTCCAGCCCCTGGTCCGACCAGCCGAGGAAGATCCAGGGGGTGGTGTAGGACTCGCCCCGCGCCAGGCGCACCTCGCCGGGGTGGAGGAGTTCGCCCCCGGCGAGGACCGCATCGGCCTGGCCCGCACCCTCGGGGAGACGTTCGGCCAGGTGGAGGTGGTCGCCGCTCCAGGCGGTGTGCACGCCCCACACCTCACCCGAGCGGAACCCGAAACCCGGGGTGCCCGCGACGAGCACGAGCGGAGCGTCGTGTCCGGTCCGGCCGCGGCGGGAGGCCCGCATGCGGGTGCCCATGGTGAGGGGTGCGCGCTGGGGTGACCGTTCGCGCACCCATCGCCCGGTCAGGTCCAGGACCTCCTCGGCCTCCCGTGGGAGCGGCAGGGTCACGGTGAGCGTGTCCAGGGTCCAGGGGTCCGGGTCGAGGTTGGTGACGGTGTTCCGCGCGCGGACCAGGCCCTGGGCCTCCATCCACAGCTCGGTGCGGAGCCGGAGCCCGCCGCCCTCGGCGGTGACGGTGACGCGACCGCCGGCCTCGGACCCGGTGTCCGTCGGAGGGTCGACGTCCACCTCCACGGCGCTCCACGCCGGGTAGGTGACCCGGCCCTCGTGGTGGCCGGCCAGTCCGGGGTGTCCGCGCCAACCCTCGCCCTGAGTCGGCACGAGCGAGACGGGGGTGGGCGCGTCGAGGTCGTTGAGGGCGGCCGGGGGCGCCGCGGCCGGAACGAGTCCCTCCGGGTCGGGCAGGTCCGCGCCCCAGTGCAGGACGTACGGGAGTCCGAGATCGGGGACCCGCAGGACGAGGGCGGTCCCGGCGGCGCGCAGAACGATGGTGCGGTGGTCGGTCATGCCTTGCTCGCTCCCGGGGTCGGTCCGGCCGGGCGACGCGGACTGTGAGTGCGGCCACGAACACCCACATCGTCGATACTCCACCCGGAACCTGTCAACACTTACCAACGGATTCGCACAGGATTCCGCGCACTTCGGCACCGATTGACACCATGAGAGGGGCGGAGCAGACTGTGATTCAACAAGATCGAACATTTTCGACCACACGGGGGGCGGGATGCTGGCCGCGCAACGGCAGGAACTGATCCTCGACCGACTCCGACGGGACGGCAGCGTCCGCGTCACGGACCTCGTCGAGGCCCTCGCCGTGTCCGACATGACCGTCCGACGGGACCTCGACGTCCTGGAGGGCCGCGGGGCGCTGCGCAAGGTGCACGGCGGTGCGGTCGCTCCGGAGGGCGCGCGCACCGAGGAACCCGGATTTCAGGCCAAGTCGACCCGGATGGCGGCCGAGAAACGCGCCATCGCCCGGGCCGTGGCCGACCTCGTGGAACCGCACAGCGCGGTCGGGCTGTCCGCCGGGACCACCACGGCGCTGGTCGCCGAGTTCCTGCGCGAGACCCCCGGCCTCACCGTCATCACCAACTCGCTGCACGTGGCCGAGGTCTTCCACCGGGCGGAACGCCCCGACCGGACCGTCGCGCTCACCGGCGGGTTCCGCACCCCCTCCGACGCCCTCGTGGGCCCGCTCGCCCTCGCGTCCGTGCGCGGGATCAACCTGGACACCCTGGTCCTGGGCGTGCACGGCATGCACGAACGGGCCGGGTTCACCACGCCCAACCTGATGGAGTCCGAGACCAACCGGGCCCTGGTGGAGTCGGCCGAGACCCTCGTGGTCGCCGCCGACTCCAGCAAGTGGGGCACCGTCGGGATCAGCACCATCACCCCCCTGGACCGGTGCGACGTGCTCGTCACCGACGACGGGCTCGCACCGGACGCCCACCGCACCCTCCACGACCACGTGCGCAGCCTCGTGGTCACCGACGTTCCCCGGGAGACCGGATGAGGAAGACCTCAGCACGCCTGGCCGACGGCCGGGAGATCATCTACTTCGACGAGTCCGACGGTGCCCGCCGCGAGCTCCACGACCACCGGGACCTGCCCGAGCGGGCCCCCGGCTCCGAACTGCGCCGGGACCCCCTGACCCGCGAGTGGGTGGTGGTGGCCGCCCACCGCCAGGGCCGCACGCACCTGCCGCCCAGCGACCAGTGCCCCCTGTGCCCCTCCACCGGGGACCGGCGCACCGAGGTCCCCTCGGCCGACTACGACGTGGTCGCCTTCGAGAACCGCTTCCCCTCGCTCAGCGGGGACGAGGGGCGCTGTGAGGTGCTCTGCTTCTCCTCCGACCACGACACCTCCCTGGCGGAGTTGGGCCCCCGCCGAGTGCGGACGATCGTCGACGCCTGGGCCGACCGCAGCGCCGCGCTCGCCGAACGGCCCGGCATCGAGCAGGTGTACTGCTTCGAGAACCGGGGACCGGAGATCGGGGTGACCCTGCACCACCCGCACGGACAGATCTACGCGCTGCCGTTCGTCACCCCCCGGACCGCGACCGTGCTGGCCTCGGCCCGCGCCCATCGGGAGGAGACCGGGGGCGACCTGTTCGAGGACGTCCTGGCCGCCGAACGCAAGGGTCCGCGCGTGGTGCTGGAGAACGAGCACTGGACCGCGTTCGTGCCCGAGGCGGCGCGCTGGCCGGTGGAGGTGCACGTGTACCCGCACCGGGCCGTACCCGACCTGCCCTCGCTCGACGACGCCGAACGCGACGCCTTCGCCGAGCTGTACAGTGCGCTGCTGGGCCGGTGCGACCGGCTCTTCGACGGCCCCCTGCCCTACATCTCCGCCTGGCACCAGGCGCCCGTCCGCGACGCCGAGGCCCGCGACCTGTCCCGGCTGCGTCTGGAGCTCTTCTCCGTGCGCCGCGCAGCGGCCAAGCTCAAGTACCTGGCCGGCACCGAGTCCGGCATGGGCGTGTTCATCAACGACATCGCGCCCGAGACCACCGCCCAGCGCCTCCGGGAGGCCGCCCCGTGAAACTCCTCGTCACCGGCGGTGCCGGTTACGTCGGCAGCGTCGTCACCGACCTCCTCTTGGAGGTGGGGCACGAGGTCACCGTGCTCGACGTGCTCTCCGCCGGTCACCGCGACGCCGTCCCCTCCGGTGCCTCCTTCGTCGAGGGGGACATCCACGACGCGGCCCGGTTCCTGGACCCCTCCTTCGACGCGGTGCTGCACTTCGCCGGCAAGTCGCTGGTGGGCGAGTCCGTGCAGGACCCCGGGCCGTACTGGCAGACCAACGTCGGCGGCACGCTCGCTCTGTTGGAGGCCATGCGCGAGCACGGCGTGGACCGGCTGGTGTTCTCCTCCACCGCCGCGACCTACGGCGACCCGCCCTCGGGCGCGCCCCTGCGCGAGACCGACCCGACCTCGCCCACCAACCCCTACGGCGCGGGCAAGCTCGCGGTGGACCACATGCTCACCGGGTGGGCGCGCGCCCACGGCCTGGGCGCGATCAGCCTGCGCTACTTCAACGTGGCCGGGGCGCACGGCGGCCTGGGTGAGCGGCACGACCCGGAGACCCACCTCATCCCCAACCTGTTGAAGGTGGCCACTGGAGAGGCGGAGCACGCCTCGGTGTACGGCACCGACTACCCCACCCCGGACGGGACCGCGATCCGCGACTACCTGCACGTGCGGGACCTGGCCGACGCCCACGTGCGCGCCCTGGAACGCCTGGAGTCGGGCACGCACCGGATCCACAACCTGGGCGGGGGCGGCGGCTACAGCGTCCGCGAGGTCCTCGACGCGGTACGGCGGGTCACCGGCCACCCCGTTCCCGTGGTCGACGGCCCCCGCAGGCCGGGCGACCCCGCGGTGCTGGTCGCCGCCAACGAGCGGGCCCGCGCGGAGCTCGGCTGGGAGCCGACCCGCGGCCTGGACACGATCGTCACCGACGCCTGGGAGTTCACCCGGGTCCGCTCCGAGGCGAGGGCGGGGGTGCCGGAGTGAGCCGGCCGGACCACGCCGCGACCACCGTCTCCCCCGCCCCCTCCGGCCCGGGGGCCGGGCCGGCTCCCGCCGGGACGCCGAGCCGCCACATCGACGTGGAGTTCCTGACCTCGGGTTTCCGGGAGGCCTTCGGGCGTGAACCCGAGGGGGTGTGGGCCGCCCCCGGGCGGATCAACCTCATCGGTGAGCACACCGACTACAACGACGGGTTCGCGCTGCCCATGGCGCTGCCGCACAGCCTGACCATCGCGGCGGCCCGCCGTGAGGACGGGCACGTGCGGCTGCGGTCGCGGCGGTTCCCCGGGGACCACGGCTTCGACCTGGCGGGCCTCGCCCCGGGGACCGTTCCGGAGGGGGCCGCCTACCAGGCGGGGTCGTTGTGGGCACTGCTCGACGAGGGCCACGAGATCGGCGGGCTGGACCTGTTCGTGGACAGCACCATCCCCGCCGGCAGTGGACTGTCCACGTCGGCGGCGCTGTGCTGTGCGACCGTCCTGGCCGCCACGGGGCTGTACGGCGACATGCCCGCCCCGGCCGAGGTGGCGCGCCTGGCGCAGCGGGCCGAGAACGACTTCGTCGGCATGCCCTGCGGGATCATGGACCAGTCCGCGGTGATGCAGTCCGACGAGGGCCGGGCGCTGTTCCTGGACTGCCGTTCGCTGGCCACCGAACAGGAGCCGTTCGACCTGGCCGCGCACGGCATGGCCCTGCTGGTGGTGGACACCAAGGCCCCACGGCGACTGGTGGAGGGCGCCTACGCCGAACGCCGGCGGACCTGTGAGGAGGCGGTCGGGATCCTCGGCGTGCGGGCGCTGCGCGACGTCACCGTCGAGGACCTGCCGCGGGCCTTGGACGCCTTGCCCGACGAGGTCACGCGCGCCCGGGTCCGCCACATCGTGACGGAGAACGACCGGGTACTGAAGACGGTGGAGCTGCTGCGTGCGGGGCTCCCGCGCGAGGTGGGGCCGTTGTTCACCGCCTCGCACGTCTCCCTGCGCGACGACTTCGAGGTGAGCGTCCCCGAGGTGGACACCGCGGTGGAGGCGGCCCTGGCCGCCGGGGCCCTGGGCGCGCGCATCACCGGCGGCGGTTTCGGCGGCTGCGTGATCGCGCTCGTGGACACCGACCGGACGGACGCCTGCGCCGCGGCGGTGGGGTCGGCCTTCGCCGAACACGGTTTCGGCGCTCCGGAGGTCTTCACCGCCCTGCCCTCCCGGGGGGCGCGACGCCTGCGCTGAGCAGCGGCACGACGCTCTTCCCGCACACGCTTTCGATGCGGCGCCGGACCGGTGGGACCGGTCCGGCGCCGCCGTCGATCGGGTCAGGACGTGGTGTCGATGACACCGGTGCCCGCGTACGCCTCGACGTCCGCCTGAGCGTCCTCGGGGCTCTGGGCGGTGTAGTCGTAGGGCACGGTGAAGTCCGTGGTGGACTCCAGGTGCTCGTGCGGGGTGCCGTTCGCGAAGGTGTTGTCGACCAGGTTCCAGTGACCGGTCTCGGAGCTGCCGTACCACCAGCCGACCGGGCCCTCGATCTGGCCGTCGTGGCTGTCGGTGTCACCGGAGCCCACGTTGTCGAAGTGGTTGCCCTCGACCAGCACGCGGGCGCCCATGCGGGCGTTGATCGCCGAACCGTCGATGTCCTCGAAGACGTTGTTCAGCATGTGCACGTCCGCGTGGCGGATCAGCGGCACCCGGGTGTTGAGGTTGTTGAAGTGGTTGTGGTGGTAGGTGATGTTGTCCGGCGCGGCACTGGCGGAGTCGTTGTGCCCGACCAGTGAGGTCTTCCAGTGGTCGGAGAACCGGTTCCAGGAGACCGTGACGTACTCGGAGCCGTGCTTGATGTCGACCAGGCCGTCGTAGAAGTCCTTGTCGACGCCCTCCTTCTCGCTGCTGAAGTCGTTGTGGTCGATCCACACGTTGGTGGTCTGCTCCGTGATCTCCAGAGCGTCGCCCTCGCCCTGCGAGACGTGGTGGATGTTCAGGTTGCGGAAGACGATGTTCTCGGACCGGGTGACCTTGAAGCCGATCCCGTCGAACTCGCCCTCGTCGCCGACGCCCAGGATGGACACGTTGGCGACGTCCTTGACGTCGATCTTGGACTCGTCGACCTGGTCCGGGGTGACCGTGACGTCGACGTACACGACCAGACCGCCGCCGTCACTGTCGTCGTGGTCCTTGAGCAGTTGGTACAGCGCCTCGCCCGGCTCGCTCTCCTCACTCCAGGAGGCGTACTCGCTGAGCACGTACTCGTCGACGCCGTCACCGCCGAAACCGCCGGTGGTGCCGCCGTTCATGGACGCGTATCCGACGGGGACGTCGCTGTGGGGATCGGCCAGGATCCGGGGGTTCGCGCCGGCGGTGAGTTCACCGTCGACCTGCTGGCCGGGGACCACGAACCAGGCCCCGGCGAGCAGGGCCGCGCCTCCGGCGGCTGCCAGCGCCAGGGGGGCCGAGGGACGTCTTCTGCGTGGGACGGACATGGGGGTGCCTCTCTGCCGGTGGGGTCAGGGGGTCGATGAGCGGGGTCGTCCGCACCGGCGATGTGACCCGAAAGCTGCAAACGTTTGCAGTTGCCCCATAGTCACTGCGCGTTGCTGGTCTGTCAAGGGAGGTTCGGCGCGAAAACCCCGTCACCGCAGGCGATCCGTGCTCGAATCCCTCCCGCGGGCGGGCCACACCGGCGGCGGTCGGTCCCGCCGGCGGGGCACCGTCAGCCCACGTACGCGCTCACTCTGAGGGCCTCGGCGTCGTGCCCGATCTCCCGGTAGAGCCGCACCGCCTCGACGAGATGTTCCCTCCAGTCCTCGGCGCCGGCCAGCTGGTCCACACCGGCGAGCACCTCACGCGCCTTCGCCGTCTGGTAGGCGCGGCCGCCGGCCTCGAAACCGGCCAGGGCGCGCTCCAACTCCCGGCGGGCCTGGGGCGTGCGGCGTTTGCCGTTGAGCGCCCGCCCGCGCTCCATACGGACCTCGGCGACGTCGACCTCGTCCGCCTCGTGGTCGTCCCCCGGCGCGGTGAAGACCTCCAGGGCCGCGTCCAGCCGTTCGAGGGCGTGGTCGAACCGGCCCAGGCTGACCAACGATCGCCCGCTGAGCAGGTCCAGAGCCGCCGCGCCCCGCGGGCCGGCCGTCGCCGCCCGGAGGGGGCGCACACGCTCGAACAGGCCCAACGCCGTCTCGTTCCGCCGGCCGCGCTGGGCCACGATGCCCATGCACTCCAGGGAGGCCGCACGGGTGTCCTGTCCGCTCTCCGCGTCGGCCAGCGCGTAGGCCGCCCGGCACTCCTCGTCGGCGCGACCGAGCTCGGCCGCGTCGAGGAAGCCGAGCGCCAGGAGGGTGCGCACACGCGCCTCCTCCGCCGGGTCGCGGAGCACACCGGCGGCGCGCGCCGCGGCCTCCAACAGTTCCAGTCGTTCGCCGGAGCGCCCACCGCCCCGCAGCCGGTTCTCGACCGACTCCACGATCCGCAGGACCACGGTGTGGTGCCCCTGGGCCTCGGACCGGCGCACGTACGCGGCCAGGATCTCGCCGTTGGCCCGCATCCAGTCCCGCGCCCCGTCCTCGGTCCCGCACTCCGGCGGAGAAGTGTCGAGGCCCGCGATCGGCCCGTCGGTGGCGACGGAGACGAGGGAGGCGACGTGATGTTCCCCGTCCGCGCGGCGGCCGGGGTGGTCGGTGGTCTCGTGGAGGTAGGGACGGCTCCGCGCGCGCCGTTCGACCGCGGTGGCGGAGGCGGACTCCGACCGTTCCGGGATCGGCGCGGGGCGTGGGTGTTCGGTGATCGTCTCGTCGTCCATCGGGGCGGGCTCCACCGGTTCGGCCTCCTTCGCGTCGAAGTGCCGGCGTCCGTCGCGCGGTCGTGTCCGGAAGGAGGCACCTCCACCGCCGCCGGGGATCGGCGGGCCCCGCACGGAGTCCGGGGGGTGTGGTCGGCGATGCGCGGGCCGGTCCCGCGGTGGGGTCGTGGTGGCGTGCCTCGGCCTCGGGCCCACCGGGTCCCCTCGACCCGGATCGCCGCACCACCGCCGCTGTCTCCGTCGACGCCGCGACCTGCGCGTACAGGTGACCATGATGCTGCACGACCCGAAGGGAACACCAGGCGTTTCACGACCTCCCGCGCCCCGCCCCGGTCGCCGCGATCCGGGCCGGCCCCACGACCTGCGCGTTCGTCGGCGGGCACCGCGTACCGGCGTCCGCATCCGGCCACGTCAGAGGGTGGGCGTGTCCTGGGTGAGGAGCCCCTCGACGGCGTCCGCGGCGGCCACGGCACCGCCCGCCTCGGTGATCTGTTCGCGCATCCACCCCAGACGTTCGCGCACGGCGGGGTCGTGCGCGACCTCCTCCACCGCCGCCCAGAGGGTCGCGGCGTCGACGGTGTCGGGGTCCAGCGCTCGCCCGAGCCCGAGCTCGGCGACGCGGTCGGCGTTGGCGCGTTGCTCGGCCATCTGCGGCAGGGCGACCAGGGGCACCTCGTGGGCGAGGCCCTCCATCGTGCCGCCCATCCCCGCGTGGGTGACGAAGACCGTGGCGTGCCGCAGGACCGCGAGCTGGGGCACCTGGGCGTGGACCTCGACGTTGGGCGCGAGCTCACCGAGGTCGGCCGGGTCCGTGCCACCGATCGCCATGACCACGTGCCAGGGACGCCCGGCGGCGGAACGGGCGATCTCCCGGTAGAGGTCGGGCCGGTCGTTGTAGGCCGTGCCGAGGGAGACCAACAGGACGGGGTCGTCCGTGGGCGGGGTCCAGTGCTGTCGCGCGGCCCGCGCGGTCAGGTCCGGACCGACGAACAGGTGGGTGTCGGCGAAGGTGTCGCCCTCGTACTGGAAGGCCCGGGGCAGCGTGACCAGGCGCAGCGCGGCCCCGCTCCCCCGCAGGAAGCCGGCCACGTCGGTCACGCCCTGGGCGCGGGCGAAGCGGGCCATCCGGAACAGGGTGAGCAGGAACCGGGGGCTCATCGGGTTGAACTTCGTGTACTCCTGGTGCATCCCCCAGTGCTCGTTGCTCACCAGGTTGGGCCAGTTCTCGACGGCCGGGACCTGCCAGCGGTGCGCGAGCAGCCGCCCCCACCAGGCCAGGGTGCCGTCGTGCACGACGAGGTCGGGGGCCTGCCGGTCGACCTGCGAGGCGTGGACGACCCGGATCTCCTCCAGCAGCAGGCCCACCGCACGGACGAAACCGCGCCCGTGCATCTGCGGGGCGTCGCCGCCACCCCTCCACGTGGTGGGGGTGGGCACGTGTTCGGCGCCGGTCTCGGTGACGCGCGCGGCGAACTCCTCGGGTGCGGCGAAGGTGACCCGGTGCCCGCGACGGACCAGCTCCGCCGCGGTTCCGAGCAGGGGGTTGACGTGACCGGGACCGTTGGGCGCGAAGAAGGCGATGTGGGCCATGCCGACAATCTAGCCACCCCCTTGATGGGAGCGCTCCCGTAGGTCAGTGTGCACAGGGTGGATCACCGACCTTCGGAAGGACGACGCATGGGACAGCGATTCGGACTGCTCGGCACCGGCCACTGGGCCCGCGAGACGCAAGGGGCGGCCCTGGCCGCCCACCCGGAGGCCGAGCTCGTCGGTGTGTGGGGGCGCGACCCCGCCAAGGCCGCGAACCTGGCCGCGCACCTGGGCACCCGACCCTACGAGGACGTGGACGCGCTCATCGCCGACGTCGACGCCGTCGCCATCGCGCTGCCCCCGGACGTCCAGGGCGACCTGGCGCTGCGGGCGGCCAGGGCCGGCCGCCACCTGTTGTTGGACAAACCGGTGGCCCTGGACCTGGACGTGGCCGACGCCCTGGTGGCGGAGGCGGGGGTCCGCGGGCTGGCCTCGGTGGTCTTCTTCACCCACCGCTTCTCCGACAACGTGGACACGTTCCTGCGCACCGCCGCGGACGAGGGCGGCTGGGACGGCGCCCGGGCCACCCTGTTCGCGTCGATCTTCCGCTCCGACAACCCGTACGGCGCCTCCCCCTGGCGCCGGGAGAAGGGCGGACTGTGGGACGTGGGTCCGCACCTGCTGTCGTTGGTGCTCCCCGTGCTCGGCCCGGTCGAGGAGGTGACCGCACTGAACGGCCCCCGGGACAGCGTCCATGTGCTGACCCGCCACCGGGACGGGGCCGTCGGTTCCTTCTCGGTCACCCTGGACGCCGCCCCCGAGGCCACGACGTTCTCCATCGACCTCTACGGGGAACCGGGGACGCGTGCGGTGCCCGGTGGCGACCGCGGTGCCGCCGTCGCCTTCGGTTCCGCGATCGACCGACTCCTCGACCAGGTGGCGGGTACCCCGGGCGACCCGTGCGACCTGCGTTTCGGACGCGAGGTCGTGGCGGTCCTGACCGCCGCGGAGGAGTCCGTCCGCTCCGGCCGGACCACACGCGTGACCGAGGCCGCCGGATCGGATCCGGCGGCCTCGCGCTGAGAGTCGGGAGCGAGCGCGGGTGGTCAGGCGGTGCTGCCCGCGTTCCTGGAGTACATTCCATCGGCGAGGTAGACGATCCCCGCCGCCACCACGACCTGGACGATGAGCACGAGCAGCCAGGCGGTGGTGAACAGGCCGGCGATCCATCCGCCCAGGAAGGCGGCCACGATACCCAGGACCAGGGTGAGCCACATCGGCAGGTGCTGCTTGCCGGGTACGACGAGTCGCCCCAACGCACCGATGATCAGACCGACGATGATTGCGCTGATGATGCCGGTGATCTCCACAGGACCTCCCACGGTTGGACGCACCCCCGTCGTTCCCGCGGTGACCAGGAAGGACACCGCGGACACGGCGACCTGGTCGAAGCTTTTGCCGGTTTTGGGGCTCACGAGGAATGTGACTCGCCGCTACGTCGCGATCCGCACCGAGGTGAACGACCGAGCGGAGGTGTGGGAAGGGTCGGGGGACGACCGGTCCTGCTGGTCATCGAGGGAAGCGGTGATGCCCCCACGAAGCGGTGACCGTCGTCCCGCCCCCGCCGACGACATCGCGGGGGCCGGGTTCGGCCGCCCGGCCACGCCGCGGAAGGAGAGCGACCACGTCACCGCCCGCGCGGAGGGTGCCGCGTCGAACCCCGCTCGACACGACACCCTCCCGATCCCGACCCCGGCCCCGGCCTCGGGCCCTGCCTCAGACGTGCGGCGTGCGGCGCGGCGTCCGAAACCGCGCCCACACGGTGCGCCGGCCCGACTCCGCTCCCCCGGCCACCGTGGCGATCAGGCGCTCCCTGTGGGCGGCGCGCTCACGCTCGGCGCGGTAGAGGTCGGCGGCCCGAGCGCTGAGGTCGGGGTGCATGGTGGTCTCCTCCGGGTCGGTGCCGGGGCCGTCCCCCGACTGCTTCCAGAGTCGGGCCGAGGACCCCCGCCGCACATCGGGAAAGTGCAGTGGATCCAGGCCGTGGAGGTGCCTTAGATCGTGCGCGCCCCCGCCTTAGGACCCGGGTGTCGCACCACGGGGGAGGTTCCGTGGACACGCCGGCCCCGCGCGACGGAGTGCGCGGCCGGGGCGCCGGCGGAGACCCCGAGGAACACGATGCGGACCACCGATGCCGGTATCGCCCGTGGCCACGGGCCTCCCGGGCGCGCCGGACCGCTCCCGGACCACACCCGCACCGGGATGTCACGGGGGTTCTGCCGTCCGCATAAGGCCACGCGACCCCCTCCCCCGACGGCGTCGCGCGACGTAGTGTCGAAAGTCGGAGATCCTGTCGACGGGGAGGCACCGATGAGCGAGAGCGTCCTACGCTCCCTGGACGAGGCCCGCAGGGGCCCGGTCCGCGAGGAGCGTGCCGCGGAGCCCCTCATGCGCGACCTCATCGGCGACCTGCTGCGCCGGACCCGCGTGGACCAGGGGCGGACCCTACGCGAGGTGGCCGAGGACGCCCAGGTGTCGCTGCCCTACCTGTCCGAGATCGAACGCGGCCGCAAGGAGGCCTCCTCCGAGGTCCTCGCCGCGGTGTACCGCTCTCTGGGACTGAGCATCACCGACGTGCTCGGTGCGTTGCACCGGCGCACCACGCTGTTCCGTCTCGAACGCGCCGACCCCCGGCGCTCCGGCACGGTGACGACCCCCGCGCCCCCGGCCCACCAGGCACGGGTGCTCTCCCTGGCGGCCTGACCCCTCCGCCTCTCCGTACTCCCACGTCCCCCGCACAACAGCACAGCCCCGGGCGCCGGCCGACGGTCCCCCGTTCCGACGGCCCGGCGTCCACGCCAGACGGCACCGCGTTCCGGCCCATCCCAGGCGCGCGGCGCCCGGCGGTGGTTCCGGCGCGCTCTGGCCGGGACCACCGCTCCTCCGTTCCGTGGTCACGTGATCGGCCTCGGGCGTCCTCCGGTAGTAGGACGTGCGCCACCCCCGAGGCCGACCCCGTCACCTCAGGCGGCCGGGAGAACGACCTCCCTCGTGGTGATCACGTGGTCCACCAGTCCGTACTCCCTGGCCTGCGCGGCGGTGAAGATCTTGTCCCGGTCGGTGTCGGCCCGCAGTCGTTCCTGGGTCTGGCCGGTGTGCCGGGACAGGATCTCCTCCACCTGGGCGCGGACGCGCAGGATCTCCGCGGCCTGGATCTCCAGGTCGGCCGCCTGCCCCTGCCCCTCGCTGGAGGGCTGGTGCAGCAGGACCCGGGAGTGTTCCAGGGCCGAACGCTTGCCCGGCGCACCCGCGGCGAGGAGGACGGCGGAGGCGGAGGCCGCCTGACCCATGCAGACGGTGGCCACGTTCGCCCGGACGAAGCGCATCGTGTCGTAGATGGCGGTCAGCGCGGTGTTCGAGCCTCCGGGCGAGTTGATGTAGAGCTGGATGTCCGTGTCGTGGCTCTCGTAGTCCAGGTGCAGCATCTGGGCCATGACCACGTTGGCGACGTCGTCGTCGATGGGCGTGCCCAGGAAGATGATCCGCTCGGACAGCAGTCGGCTGAACACGTCGAAGGAGCGTTCGCCGTTCGGGGTGCGCTCGACCACCATCGGCACCGTGTAGCGCCCGCTCATCGCGTTCCTCCCCTCGGGGCGGCGAACCCGGGCGCGGTGCCGCCCAGGCGCATCCCACCCGCCATCTGGTCCACGGTCGTCACCACGTGGTCGACGAACCCGTACTCCCGGGCCTCCTCGGCGGTGAACCAGGCGTCCCGGTGCTGGTCCTCGGCGATGGTGCGCTCGCTCTGACCGGTGTGCTCGGCGATGAGCCGCACCATGGTGTTCTTGGTGTGCGCCAGGTTCTCGGCCTGGATGGCGATGTCGGCGGCGGTTCCGCCCAGCCCGCCGGAGGGCTGGTGCATCATGATGCGCGCGTGCGGCATGCTGTACCGCTTGCCCGGCGCCCCGGTACAGGCCAGGAACTGCCCCATGCTGGCGGCCACCCCCATGACCAGGGTGGACACGTCGTTGGGCACGAAGTTCATGGTGTCGTAGATGGCGAGCCCGGCGCTGATCACGCCGCCGGGGCTGTTGATCGCCAGCGTGATGTCCTTGTGCGGATCCTCGTCGGCCAGCAACAGGATCTGGGCGCACACACGGTTGGCGCTCTCCTCGTCCACCTGGGTCCCCAGCAGCACGATCCGGCTGCGGAGCAGCCGCGCGGCGAGCTGGTCGTCGAACCCGCCGCCGGGTGCGTACTCGGCGGCGAGCGTGGGTGGTGTCGGCATCGGACCTCCTCGTCCCGGCCTCGGCGCCACGGACGGTGGGTCCGTTCGCGGCCGGTGGCTCCAGACTGCGGCGGGGAGGACGCCGGTCGCCATCGTTTCGGCCCGGCGCAGATCTGCGGCCGGCAGAGCGGACCGGTCGTGCCGATGAAGGAACGGTCCGGTCGTGCCGACGGCAGAGCGGTCCGATCGCGCGGGAGGTGGACCGGTCCGGTCCTGCGGGTCGCGCACCGGAACGCTTCCGGACATGACGAAAGGCCCTGTCGAGGGCCTTGGGAGTGCGCGGGCTCGGGGTCCGGGGAGCCCGCCTTCGACGTGTCGTCGGGAGTGCGTCGCCTGGTGCCGTGCGGATCAGGTGTCGTCTATGGCGGCCCGCAGGTCGCGCAGGACGTCGAGGACGACCGGGCGCAGCGAGGGCCTTATGGCGTCGAAGACCTGTCGCTGTTTGCGCTCCATGTACTTGCGACGCTCGGCGAGGACGTTCTCGCCCTCCTCCGTGATCGTGACGACGGTGCTGCGTTCGTCACGTTCGGAACGGCGCCGGGCCATCATGCCCTTGCGCTCCAGCTGTTGGATCATCCGGGTGGCGGACGGGGACGAGACCCCGACGATGTGAGCAACGGCACCGACACTCGGATTGTCCATGCCGCGCACCGCTTCCATCAGGAGCGACTGTGTCAGGGTGATCTCTTCGGCTCCGCGATGCCCGTGCCCACCTCGTGAGCGGGCGTGCAGCGCCGCGTTGATGAGTTCGGTCCAGACGCGCTGGAACTCCTCGAGTTCGAGCGCGTTCGGCTGGGTGTGTACCTGCTGCTCAGAACAGGGATCGGGGGTCTCGTCGGGCACGAAACGGTCCTCGCTGGCTGGGCTCTGCGCACGGGTCCCCGACCCGCGCGGTGGTTTGACGTTTGTGTAGTGTAGCTATTAAATAGCTTGCGCACGCAAGTTCAAGTAGATCCATGCCCCACCAAAACGGAAACGACACCCCGCTCACTGATCCGGTTGTGGGCGGTCTCGTTTGCTGCGGGGCACGGGACGTCCGTCCGGACACGTCGGGCGGGCCCGGACCGGTCCGGGAGGGGCGCATTGACAACAGTGCTGGTCGCGCATTTCATCACAGCTGCGGTCGCGCCGTTAGTGGTGCGCCTATGGGGTCGTAACGGCTTCTACGCGCTCGCGATCGTCCCCGGCCTGGCCACCGTCTGGGCCCTGTTCCAGCTCCCGACGATCCTCAACGGCGGGACGCTGTCCGAATCCATCGAGTGGGCTCCGCAGTTCTCCCTGCGGCTCGGCCTCTACATGGACGCCCTCGGCCTGATCATGACGCTCATCGCCGCGGGCGTGGGCACCCTGATCCTGGCGTACTGCGCGCGTTACTTCAGTGACTCCGAACAAGGGCTGCCGCGCTTCGCGGGCGTGTTCGTCGCGTTCGCCGGCGCCATGCTCGGTCTCGTGCTGGCCGACGACCTCATCCAGCTCTTCATCTACTGGGAGCTGACCACGGTCTTCTCCTACCTTCTGGTCGGGCACAAGGCCGAGTCGAAGGAGAGCCGCCGGGCGGCGATGACGGCCCTGACCGTCACCACGTTCGGTGGTCTGGCCATGCTGGTCGGCATGATCATGCTCGGCCAGACCGCCGGGACCTACGTGATCTCCGAGATCGTCGCCGACCCGCCCCCGGGCGGCGCCGTGGTCAACGCCGCCCTCGTGCTGATCATGATCGGCGCCATGTCCAAGTCGGCGCTGTTCCCCTTCAGTCTCTGGCTTCCCGCCGCCATGCAGGCGCCCACGCCGGTCTCCGGCTACCTGCACGCCGCGGCGATGGTCAAGGCGGGCGTCTACCTGGTCGCCCGTCTCACCCCCGCCTTCGGCGACGTCGCCGTGTGGCAGGTCATGGCGCTGTTCTTCGGTGTCATCACCATGATCCTCGGCGGCTGGAAGGCGCTGCGCCAGGTCGACCTCAAGCTCGTCCTGGCCTACGGCACCATCAGCCAGCTCGGTTTCCTCATCGCCCTGCTGGGCACCGGAACCCGGGCGGGCGCCCTGGCCGGTATCGCGATGCTCGTCGCGCACTCCCTCTTCAAGGCCCCGCTGTTCCTCGTGGTCGGCATCATCGACCACAGCACCGGGACCCGGGACCTGCGCGAACTCTCCGGGCTGCGCAGGTCCATGCCGAGCACCTTCTGGATCTCGGTCATCGCGCTGGCCTCCATGGCCGGGCTACCGCCCACCGCCGGGTTCGTGGCCAAGGAGCTCGCCTTCGGCGCCTACACCCACGGCGGCGGCTTCGACACCCTGGTCCTGGTCGGCCTGGTCATCGGCTCCACCCTCACGGTGGCCTACAGCCTCCGTTTCCTCTGGGGCGCCTTCATCGACAAGGAGGGCGTGCAGCCCACCCCGGTCCACGCGCCCGGTGCGCTCTTCCTCGCTCCGGCGGTCATCCTGGCCGCGCTGAGCCTGGTCGGCGGTCTGGTGTCCGCGTGGGTCGACCCCCTCTTCGCGGCCTACGCCGACACGGTCCCCCAGGGTCCGAGCGAGGAGTACGCCTCCTACCTGGCGCTGTGGCACGGATGGGAACTGCCGCTCCTGCTGTCGGCGGTCTGCGTCGCCGGCGGTCTGGTGCTGTTCTCCTTCCGTCACCGGGTCGCCTGGCTCGGCAACCGGATGGCCTTCGTCAACCCCGAGCGCAACTACCGCCGCATGATGGCGGGCCTGGAGAACCTGGCACTGCAGGTCACCGGTAGCACCCAGCGCGGTTCGCTGCCGGTCTACCTCGGCACCATCCTGGTCTTCCTCGTGGTCGGCGCGGGCATCCCGATCATCACCGGACGCCTCTGGAACGGCGACAACCCGTCGCTGCGTCTGTGGGACACCCCGGTGCAGGTCATCCCGGCGCTCATCATCGTCATCACGTGCCTGCTGATCCTGTTCGTGCGACGCCGCCTGTTCGCGGTGATCCTCGTCGGTATCGGCGGTTACGGCGTGGCCGCCCTGTTCTACCTGCAGGGCGCGCCGGACATCGCGCTCACCCAGTTCCTGGTCGAGACCGTCAGCCTGGTGGTCTTCGTCCTGGTGCTGCGCCGGTTCCCGTCCCACTTCTCGGCGCCCGCGCTCAAGGGCCGCCGGATCTGGAACATGACGATCGGTGCCGCCACCGGTCTGCTCGTGGCGACCATGACCTGGTTCGCCCTGGCCGGCCGGCAGGAACCCTCCATCGCGCTGGGCGGACCCGACGGTCCTGCCTACTCGGACGCGGCGGGCGAGGCCGGCGGCTACAACATCATCTCCGTGCTGCTGGTCGACGTCCGTGCCTGGGACACCATGGGTGAGATCTCGGTGCTCGCCGCCGCGGCCGCCGGTGTGGCCAGCCTGATGTTCGTGCGCCGCCGGGCCCGGCCCCGTAAGGCACCCAGCGGTGTGATGGCGCTGTCCGTCACCCAGCCGCCGCAGCCCACCAACGGGCACGACCGGGTGGACCTGAGCAACCTGACGATCGCTCCGCAGAGCCTGCACGTCAAGCCGCAGTGGAACCGCAGCTGGCTGCCGGGCGCGGAGGCCCTGCCCACCGAGCGCAGGTCGCTCATCTTCGAGGTGGTCTCGCGCTTCCTCTTCCCGGTGATCATGGCGATCTCCGTGTACCTGCTGCTCACCGGCCACACCGACGTCGGTGGCGGGTTCGCCGGCGGCATCGTGGCGGGTCTGGCGTTCATCGTCCGCTACCTCGCCGGAGGCAGGTTCGAGCTGTACGCCACCGCGTGGGTGCAGCCGGGCGCGCTCATCGGCGCCGGTCTGGCGCTGGCCACGGGCACGGCGATCGGTGGCGCCATCTTCGGCGGGGACGTCCTCGCCGGAGGCGACGCCTACCTGAACTTCTGGATCCTGGGCGAAGCCCACATCACGGTCTCGTTGTTCTTCGACATCGGTGTCTACCTGCTGGTCATCGGTCTGATCCTGGACATCCTGCGCAGCCTCGGCGCCCGTATCGACGAACAGATCGAGCGGGACGCCGCGCACGCGGAGGAGACCACCGCCGGGCCGGGAGCCCCCGCACGAGCCGAGGAGGTCACCTCGTGAGCGAGTCCCCAAGCCTCACACTCGTCATCGTCATCGGTGTCCTCGTCGCGGTCGGCGTGGTGCTCCTGCTGGAGCGCAGCCTCACCCGTGTGCTGCTGGGCTTCATCGTGATGAGCAACGGCGTCAACCTGATGATCCTGGCCATGGCCGGGCAGCCGGGCGGTCCCCCGGTCCTGTGGTTCACCCCACGGGACGAGGACATGACCGACCCCCTGCCCCAGGCCATGATCCTCACGGCCATCGTCATCACCCTCGGCATCACGGCGTTCCTGTTGGCCCTGGCCTACCGGAGCTGGCAGCTGGAGGGCAACGACGAGGTCCAGGACGACGCCGAGGACCTCCGGATCGTGCAGGGCGAGGGGCGGCGCGCGGTGCGCCAGCGCTTCCTGCAGGAACGTCGCCGGCTGCGCGCGGACATCCGCAGGCAGCGGGCCGAACTCCAGGCCACCATCGCCGCGGCCGACGCCCAGGAACTGGCCGAGCAGGCCCGTATCAAGGCGGAGATCGCGGCGGCCCAGGCCGAACTGGCACGGTTCGAGGTCGAGGCCGAGGACGGCCACGCCGACGAGCAGTCCCAGGAGACGCTGCGCCGCCTGACCGACCGCCAGCAGAGCATGGTCAACCAGGTGACGGAGCTGCGCGGCCGGATCCGACTGGGCCGCAAGCGACTGCGTGAGCACCGACGGGCCGACCGGGCCGCCGAACGCGAGCTGTGGCGCGAGCTGCGCCGCCGCATCCGTTCGCAGCGGCGTCAGGCACGTCAGACCATGCGGGCAGAGCGTGAACGCCTGGCTCGCGCAGAGGACAGCGACCTGCAAGGGAACGACTGACCATGGGATGGGACTACTTCGCCGGATTCCTGCACTACCTGGTTCCGCTGCCGGTGGTGCTGCCCCTCTTCGCCGCCGGTGTGAAGCTCGCGATGGGCATCCGTTGGCCCCGCATGCAGCAGTGGCTGAGCGTCATCTCGCTGGCGCTGGTCCTGGCCACCGGTGCGGCGCTCATGGTGGGCGCCGACATGTTCGGGCCACAGGCCGTCCAGGTGGGCGGTTGGGACACCCCGATCGGCATCACGCTGGTCGCCGACCGGTTGTCGGCGCTGATGGTGACGGTCTCCGCCGCCATCACCCTGGCCGTGCTGATCTACTCGATCGGTCAGGGCATGGCGGGCAAGGCCGAGGTGGCGCCGCTGTCGGTGTACCAACCGACCTACCTGATCCTGGTGGCAGGTGTCTCCAACGCGTTCCTCGCCGGTGACCTGTTCAACCTGTACGTCGGCTTCGAGATCCTGCTGACCGCCAGCTACGTGCTGCTGACCCTGGGGGGTACGCAGTCGCGGATGCGGGCGGGCGCCATCTACGTGGTGGTGTCGCTGGTCTCCTCGGTGCTGTTCCTCATCGCCATCGCGCTGGTCTTCGGCGCGACGGGCACCGTGAACATGGCCCAGCTGGGCGAGCGCCTGCCGGAGATCTCCTCGGAGCTGGCCTTGGTGCTCCAGGTGATCCTGCTGGTGGCGTTCGGTATCAAGGCGGCGGTGTTCCCGCTGGCCGCGTGGCTGCCGGACTCCTATCCCACCGCGCCGGCCCCGGTCACCGCGGTGTTCGCCGGCCTGCTCACCAAGGTGGGCGTGTACGCGATCATCCGGACGCAGACCCTGTTCTTCCCCGGCGACCAGCTCAACGACGCCCTGATGTGGGTGGCCCTGGCCACCATGCTCCTGGGCATCCTGGGCGCGGTGGCGCAGACCGACATCAAGCGTCTGCTGTCGTTCACCCTGATCAGCCATATCGGCTACATGGTGTTCGGTGTGGCGCTCGGCAGCCAACTGGGCATGGCGGGCGCGGTGTACTACATCGCGCACCACATCACCGTGCAGACCACGTTGTTCCTGGTGACGGGGTTGATCGAACGTCGAGGCGGGTCGACGTCGCTGGACCACCTGGGTGGTCTGGCGAAGATGGCTCCGCTCCTGGCCATCCTGTTCTTCATCCCGGCGATGAACCTGGGCGGTATCCCGCCGTTGTCGGGCTTCCTCGGCAAGATCGGTCTGATGCAGGCCGGTGTGGACGCGGGCACCCCGCTCGCCTACACGCTGGTCGGCGCCTCGGTGCTCACCAGCCTGCTGACCCTGTACGTCATCGCGCGCGTGTGGAACTACGCGTTCTGGCGCACCCCGGCCGAGGGGACGGTCGCCGAGCCCGGCACCGTCCTGGAGGACACCGAGGCCGACGACACCTCGACCGCGGCCCTGGGCCCGGGCGAGGCGGTCGGTCCGTCCTCCCGCCTGAGCGACACCACGACCGCGGCCACCCCGGTGGTGACCTCGGTGGTCCTGCCCAAGAGCATGCTGGGCGCGACGATCGCCCTGGTCGCCTTCGGTCTGGCCATGACCGTGTTCGCAGGTCCGCTCATCGCCTACTCCTCGGAGGCCGCGGTCGAGCTGTTGGAACGCACTCCCTATATCGAGGCGGTCCTCGGAGGATCCCGATGAACGATCTGCAGACCAAGAAGAGGTTGGGCGTACGTGCCGTGCGCCACCGCATCGGCAAGGTACAGCTCCCGGTCGCCCTCGGGATGACCGTGGTCTGGATGCTGCTGTTCAACGCCTTCCAGCTCCGGCCGGAGTCGTTGGGCATCATGGTGGTGGGCTTCCTGGTGTCGGTCACCATCATGATGGTGTTCCCCCTGCCTCCGATCGTCCCGGGCTTCCGGTTCTGGCCGCTGCAGGGCGTGCGCATGTTCCTGTACATCGTGGCCAAGATGGGTGTGGCGAGCTTCCAGGTCACCCTGCAGGTGTTCCGCCCCGGGCCTCCGGTGCGGAGCTCGGTGGTGGCGGTCCGGTTGCGCACCGACTCCGACCTGATGCTGGTGTGCACCTCGATCGCGACGTCGATCATTCCGGGCAGTGTGATCGTGGAGGTCGCCCAGCCCGAACACGTCCTGTACGTCCACGTGCTGGGCGCGGAGGACGAGGACGCCGTCTCCACGGCCAAGAAGGACATCCACGACCTTGAGGAACGGATCGTCCGGGCGCTGGGGACCCGTGAGAACATCGCCGAACTGGAGGCCGCCCTGGCCACCGAGAGGGGGAACGAGTGAACGCGCTGTGGATCGTCATCGCCCTCCTGCTCGGTGCGGCCGCGCTGCTGGGCACTGCCCGACTCCTGCTGGGTCCGAGCATCCTCGACCGGGCCCTGTCCGTCGACGTCCTGCTGGCCTCGGCGCTGACCGGCCTGGGGGCCTACGCGGCCTTCTTCCGGGACCCCACGGTGCTGCCGTCGCTGCTGGTGCTGTCGCTGCTGGGTTTCGTCGGGTCGATCAGCATCTCCAAGTTCGTCGCGCGGCGCCCTGAGGAGCACGCCGACGAGGACGAGTCGATGCTCCCGCCCGCCGAGGGCACGGCCAAGGAGGAGGGCAAGACCTCATGAGCGAACAGGTCGTCCACGTGCTGGACTGGATCGCGATCCTGTGCATCCTCGCGGGTGCGCTGCTCTCCTTCATCGCCGGGGTCGGTCTGGTCCGCTTCCCCGACCTGCTGTCCCGGATGCACGCCGCGGCCAAGCCGCAGGTGCTGGGGTTGCTGCTGGTACTCGTGGGGATCGGTCTGCGGATCGCGCCCCAGGAGGACACCGGCGTGTTCAGCGTCGGCACCCTGATCCTGGTGGGGCTGTTCCAGGTCGTGACGGTCCCCGTCGCCGGCCACATCGCGGCCCGTGTGGGGTACCGGACCGGACGGATCCGCCGGGACCTGGTGACCACCGACGAGCTGTCCGAGCGGTTGGACGCGCGGCACCGCGCGCCGGACACCACCGAGGACACCGTCTCCTAGATCGTTGATGGGAAATCCCTGAAACGCCTGCGGGCAAGACGAAGGGCGTCGAGGATCAGTGTGTGACCAAAGACCTTGACGCCCTTCTGACAGC
>NZ_QOCZ01000098.1 GCF_018207095.1 Nocardiopsis sp. MG754419
CGTCCCACCCCCACCGACCCCTACGCCGCCGTGCCGGTGCCCATCCCGCGGCGGGACGCCCAGCGCTACGAGTCGGTGCGCCTGTTCCTGACGCGCGCGCACGCGGCGCGGGCCGGTTTCGAGATGACCCGCGAGAACTCCGGCTACATCGCGGAGATCTGTCGGATGCTCGACGGCATGCCGCTCGCCATCGAACTGGCCGCCGCGCGGGTCCGGGTGTTGTCGGTCCAGCAGATCCTGCGCAGGTTGGACGATCGGTTCCAGTTGCTCACCAGTGACGGCATCGGGCATCTCCCGGCGCGGCAACGGACGCTGCGGGCCGTGCTGGAGTGGAGCCACGACATGCTCACCGACGCCGAGCGCGTGCTGCTGCACCGGTTGTCGGTGTTCTCCAGCTGGTACCTGGAGATGGCCGAGGAGGTCTGCTCCGGCGGGGCGGTGAAGCCCACCGACATCCTGCCCCTGCACTTCTCCCTGCTCGACAAGTCGTTGATCGTGATGGACGCCGAGATCGACGGCACCGCCCACTACCGGTTGACCGAGACCGTGCGGGCTTACGCCATCGAACGGCTGGCCGAGGACGGGGACGTCGACGAACGCTGGTCCCGCTACATCGGGTTCGCCGTGCAACGGCTGGAGGAGGCCGACGCCCGCGGTTCCGGCCCCGACGACTGGGCCGAGCGCGTGATCCGGCTGCGCAAGCACGACCACCACCAGGACAACCACACGCGTGCGGTCTCCTGGGCCCTGTCCAAGGGCCGGGTGGACGAGGCGCTGCGCGTGTGCCTGGCCCTACGCCGGTACTGGCTGATGCGGGACCTGAACGCCAAGGGCTGCCGGCTCCTGGAGCAGGCGCTGAACACCGCGCCCGACGTCCAGTCGCCGCCGTTGCGGGCCCGCGCCCTGGCGCTCCAGGCAGAGCTGCGCCTGGACACCGATCCGGCCACGAGGGTGTCCACCCTGGCGCTGTGCGCCCTGGAGTCGGCGCGGGCCTGCCGCACCTCCGACGCGGCCGCCTCGGCGCTGGCGACCATGGCCACGCTCTCCCTGCGCACCGGCGCCCTGGAGGAGGGCGAACGGCAGGCGAACAAGGCCCTCAAGTGGGCCTCGATCGCCGGCGATCCGGTCACCGAGGGCACCGCGCGCGGGGTTCTGGCCCGGTTGGCCCGGCGTCGGGGCCACCCGGAGGAGGCCGTCGCCCATCTGGAGGAGAGCCTGGCCGCCGCGCGCGACCTGGGTGACCGGTGGGCCGAGGCACGGTGTCTGCACGGGTTGGGGTCGATCGCCGCCGAGGACGGGGACCACGAACGCGCCGGTGCCATGCTCGCGGAGGCCCTGGAGGTCTTCGGTGAACTGCCCTCCGACCCGGCGGTGGCGCGCTGCGCCGCCGATCTGGGCCGGCTCCACCTGGCCCGGCGCGACCCCCTGTCCGCGCGCACCCCGTTGGCCCGCTGTCTCCAGGTGAGCTTCTCCTCCGGCCGCAAGCTGGCGGTGGCCCAGGCCCTGGAGGCGCTGGCCGAACTGGCCCTGGCCGAGGAGGAGGCCACCCGCGCCGCGGCGCTGGCGGGGGTCGCCGCCGACCTGCGCGCCTCCCTGGAACAACCGTCGGCCGAGACCGTCCGGCTGCGCTCCGCCGTGGAACGCCGTGTGGGATCGGGCCAGGCCACCACGGCGTGGAACGCCTGGCGGTCGCTGCCGCTGGAACAGGTGCGCGACCGCGCCCTGGCCTTCCCTCGACCGCAGGGCGCGCGGGCCGTGGGCCCGGACTCGCTCACTCCGCGTGAGCGTGAGATCGCCACACTGGCCGAGAAGGGACTGTCCAACCGCGAGATCGCCGAGGAGTTGACCATCAGCCAGGCCACCGCGGCACGGCATATCGCGAACATCTTCAGAAAACTCTCTATTTCATCCCGGACGCAGTTGACCGGCTGGACCTCCTCCCGAGACCCTGACTGAACGCCCCGCGTACGCGCACCGGCACTTGCACAGCGCGCGTGCACCCGCTAAACCAGAAAGCCCAAGCAGTACCGCCCATCCCGACGATGTCCTCCCCCTGTGACCCCTGCCTCCCCGGCGGTGAACACACCCCCGACCAGCCCCTACCTGTGAAGGCCATGGCACCTTTGACCGCGCCCGCGCGGCACAATCTCCCCCGGCCGGGCACCAGCTTCGTGGGCCGGGAGCCGGATCTGAGTGATCTGCTCCGCCTGCTCGGCTCCAGCCGGTCGGTCACCATCCGTGGCGCCGATGGGATCGGTAAGACGCGCCTCGCCCTGCGGGTGGCCGAACAGTCCACCGTGTCCTTTCCGGACGGGGTGTGGTTCGCCGATCTCACGGACGTGCGCACCCGACTGGAGGTGTACGCCCGCGTCGCCGAGGCGGTGGGTGTGGTCGAGGAGGCCGGGCAGCCCCTGGCCACCACCGTGACCGAGGCCCTGCGCGACCGTCGGCTGTTGCTGCTCCTGGACTCGTGCGAGCACGTGGCCGAGGAGGTCACCGAGGTCGGCGACGCGTTGCTGGCGGCCTGCCCCACGGTGTCGTTGCTGCTCACCAGCGAACAGGCGGTCCGGCTGTCCGGTGGAACGGTGTGGATGGTCCCGCCGATGTCCCAGCCGGTGGTGGCGCGCAACGCCCCGCCGCCCGACCCCGCCACCACCGAACCGGTGCGGCTGTTCCTGGACCGCGCGCGGGCGCGCGACCCCCGCTTCGACGCCTCCCCCGAGGAGCTGGAGGCGGTGTCGTCCCTGTGCGACCTGGCCGGCGGCATGCCGCTCGGTATCGAGATGCTGGGCGCGGAGGCGCCCGAGAGCGGCGTGGAGACCCTGCTCCAGGGGTTGCGCACGTACCTGTCCTCCCCTGAGCTGCGGCCCGGTCCCGGACAGGCGGTCTCGCGCAGCCAGGTGCTGCCGCTGGTGCTCGACTACGTCTACCGGAACCTGCCCGAGGCGGAGCGGGTCCTGCTGCGGCGCCTGTCGGTGTTCCGCGGCTGGGACCTGGAGCTCGCCGAGCAGGTGTGCGCGGACGAGGGACTGCCCGAGTCCACCATCCTGGACCTGATCACCTCGCTGCTGAACCGTTCCCTGGCCACCGTCACCGGCGAGTTCGAGGGGCGGGTGCGGTACCGGCTGCCCGAGGCCGTGCGCCGGTTCGCCGAGGAGCGTCTGGCCGAGGCGGGCGAGTCCGAGCTCTTCCAGGACCGACTCCTGGAGCGGATGCTGGCACTGGTGGAGGACCTGGGTCAGAAGCTGGAGTCGAGTCGCTCGATGCCCTGGTCCGAACGGGACTCCGGGCGGCGACGCGTGATCGCGGAGTACGACACGCTCCGCTCCCTGCTGCGCTGGTCGCACCTGCGCGGGGCGGCCGAGCCGGGGCTGCGGCTGTGCGTGAGCCTGTCCGCCCACTGGGTGAGCCATCACAACCACTCCGAGGGCGCCCACTGGATGGACCGCCTGCTCGCGTTGGAGGAGACCGCCAAGGCGCCCTCGCGGGCCCGCGCGTTGGTCGGTCGCGCCCAGTTGGCACGTGTCCGGCGCGACCACGAGCTGGCCCGCTCTCTGGGCGAGGAGGGCCTGCGTCTGTGCCGCGAGACCGGTGACGACGCGTTCGTGCGCACCGCGCTCAACCTGTTGGCGCTGGTCGAGGTGCGCGAGCGCAACGCCGAGGAGGCCTCGGTCCTGGTGGAGGAGGCACTGCGCCTGTGCCGGGAGTCCGGGGACCTGTGGGGTGAGGCGATCGCCCTGGGCACCCGGGCGGCGCTGGTGGCCCACCAGGGCGACTACCCCACCTCCGACCACCACTACAACGCGGCGTTGACGCTGTTGCGCGGGATCGACCATCGCTGGGGCGTGGGGGTGATCCTCATCGGGCAGGCCCGTGCCGCCGAGGGCGGCGGGGACCTGATGACCGCCGACCGGTGTTATCGGGAGGCCCTGGACACCCAGCGGATGATCGGCGCGACCGCGGAGGAGGCCCGCTGCCTGGCCGGTATCGGACGGGTGGCGCACGCGCAGGGCTCACCGAGTCAGGCCTACGACTACCTCAGCGAGGGGCTGCTGCTCAGCCACCAGAGCGGTCAGCGCGCGGAGGCGGCCCGCATCCTGGCGGCGATCGCCCGGGCCGCGTTCGAGGACGACCTGCGCGAACCCGCCTGCCGGTTGGCCGGGGCGGCCGTCGCGCTGCGGGAACGCATGGGGCTGCCCACCCAGGGCGCCCCCTGGCCGTTCCTGGACATGGAGCCGGTGCGGCGACGCCGCCGTCACCTGGTGGCCTGGTGGGAGCAGGGCTACCGCCTGGGGCAGGCCGAGGCGGTCGTGGAGGCCGAACAACTGGTCGCCGAGGCGCGCCGTCCTCCGGAGCGACGGCGACGCGACGCCGCGCGCGCGAGCACGGTCACGGCACCGCCCGCGAACGCGGAGACCGGGAAGCGGTCCCGGTCGGGCGGTCGCAACGGGAGCGGACGCCGCCGCGCGCCCGCCGCCTCCTTCTCCCCCGAGGTCACGAGTCCGCAGGAGAGTCTGACCAAGCGGGAGTTGGAGATCGCCCGGCTGGTCAGCACCGGCAAGAGCAACCCCGAGATCGCGCGGGACCTGTTCATCACCCCCTCGACGGCCGCACGCCACGTCGCCAACATCAATCGCAAGATGGGCTTCCACTCGCGCACGCAGATCACCGCGTGGGTGGAACGACACAGGACCGGTTGAGCCCTGATGGGGCTCTCTCACGGGTACCCCACAGCCCCGCCACCGGGGTTGTGTAGAGCTCCACGCACTGAATCTACATATGCACATGCATGGCAAGATGCATGTGCATTTGGCTGTGAACGCGCTAGGCTTCGAGCCATGGGACATCAGGCTCGCGGCTCCACGAACGCGGGTCCGAACACGTCCCGAGAACGGCCGTCGGGGACCGGGCGGAACACCGACCACCCCGCGCGCCGTCGGTCCCGAGGTGGCCCTCGGGATCGGTGGGCACCCGTGCCGGCGCGAGGAAGTACCTGGGGAGGGTCCTCGCGACGAGTCACCGGCATGGCGCCTCCGGGCTCGTCACGTGGAGGGGGCGTGACGAGCCCGGTCGGCGAACCCACGAGAACCACGGCCGACTGGGGGAGCGTATGGGGGTAGGGCTGTCTTCTGGAACCGGACGACCGGGTAGGCATCTGCCGCGTCGGGACGACCCGATCGGCTCACTCACCGGTGGCCTGTGCGAGCGGCTACGGCTGCGTCCCGGCCGCGGTGGGACGATCCGCGGCAGATCCGGACGCACCGACGGGCTCACCTTCGCGGCCACGGTCGAGCAGGCGGCCGCCGGGCTGAGCCGACGCGGTCTGTGTCTGGGCGACGTGGTGGGCGTCCTCGCCCCGGTCTCCCCGGACCGTTTCCTGGCCTCCTACACGGTGATGGCGGTCGGCGGCCGGGCCCTGACCGTCATGCCCGAGTCCGACCCCGACACCCAGTGCGCGGCGCTCACCGAGACCGACGCCCGTCTGCTGTTGGTGAGCGAGGACCTCGCCGCACGCGGACTCGAACTGGCCGAGCGCTCACGGGTCCGACAGATCATCACCTTCGGCTCGGCCCTCGGCACCACGCAGTTCGCCGAACTGCTCCTGCCCAGTCCCGACGGCAACGGGTACAGCCCGTCTCGCGGGCTCTTCGACAACGGGCTGCTGGAGTACGAGAACACCCGGGCCGGCATCCTCACCACCCTGCACACCCACCACGACCTGCTGGCCAGGTTCGCGGAGCTGCGTCACGCCCTCGACCTGACGGCGGACGACGTCGTGGCCGTGGACCGTCGTGGCGACGAGGCCACCCGGCTCGCGTTGGTCGCGCTCGCGCTGTGGACGGGCGCGTGCGTGGTCGCCGGAGACGACTGCCCGCCGCCGGAGGGGCGCGGGGTGACGGTGGAGTGCGCTCCGGACCCGATACGGGTCGCCGACCCCCACAGGGGCCGCTAGGAAGCGGAGGAAGGACCGACGGGCGGCGCGGAGGCCGCCGCCTGCGGTACGGACCCGGACCCGCGGGGAAAGGCCGGGAGCGTCGATCTCAGGAGGGTCGGGTCTCGGCCGAGGCGGCCTCGTCGTCGATCTCGAACCAGGCGACGTGCGTGGCGTCGGTCCAATAGTCGCCGCTGCGCGTCGCACAGCTCTCGACGATGAACTTGCCGCGACCGAAGTCGTCCCCGTCCTCGCGGGTGTGCCCGTCCGCGGTCTCCTCCGGGGCCCGTTCGCCCTGGTCGGCGACGGCCACACGCAGCCGACCCTCGTCGGAGCGGATGAACAGGGTCATCACGCCGCCGCTCTGGCCGGAACGCGAGTGCAGCAGGGCGTTGGTGGCCAGCTCGCTGACGGACAGTTCGGCGTCGTCCAGAGCGCCCTCGGAGTGCCCCGTGCGGGACAGGAACTCGCGCACACGGGCACGGATCGACCGCACCGCGGTCAGGTTGCCCGCGCAGCTCCACACGGTGTGGTCGGTGACCCCACCGGTCAGGTCGGCCACGTCGATCGCCGGCACGGCCGACGTCGTGGCGTCCGGGGCCTGCACGGGCACGTAGTCCCGGAGTTGCCTCGCCTCAGCCATCCGGTCACTCCAATCACCCGCGTCGGGCGCGCGGGTCGCGCCGCCTGCACTCACCTTAGACAAGGGTGTGCCGCGTCCAGAACAACACACCCGCGTTCGTGGCGCTGGGGATCGGCCACAAAACCTCCTCCTGTGTCCTCCCCGATGTGAACCAAGGAAACAGCCCGGAGCCCAGCGACATTCATGTGAGGTGTAACACGTTGGCAATACCCTGCCGAAACCGATCTCCGCGGCGATTCCCTCACGCTCGGGAGACCTCGGGCGCGACCTCCGCACGCGGATCCTCGCCCGGCACCCCACCACGGTAGCGGTGACCCTGGGTCACCGTGTCCCTGGCAAAGCGAGATAAGTCTCGGCTAAACACCACGGTTTCGCCTCCCGGTGACAACGATGAGGACACAACCCCGAGCCCCGGAACGCCGCCCGGGCCCACTATCACGGCTCGTGGGGGACATGCACTCACCGGCGCGCCACGACCCCGAAATCGTGCGGAACAGCCCGGCCCACATGGGCTTTCCTCCACACCGGGAGCGGCGCTCCCCACCGACCGGCGGAAACACGGAGTTCACACAGGGTCCGCCCCCAGCGGCGTTTGACGCCCCATGTGGGGCCAACAAGGATCTTTGAGGCCGACATCATCGCATCGCCCGGGCACCCCCCACTCACCGAGTGTCATTGCCGTGTCGGCTGAACGTTGTCCCCATCCCACCGAGGTGTCACGTGCCGACCCTGCCCGAAGATTCCGTCCCCGTTATGAAGAACCTCACCAGCCGCCGCAGTCTCCTCAAGGCCTCCGCCGCCGGTGCCGCCGTCGCCCCCGTTCTCGCCGCGTGCGGCGGTGGTGACTCCGGCTCGGGCGGCGGCGGTGAAGGCGACCCCCAGCAGGGCGGGCGCCTGCGGGTGGGTGTGGCCGGCGGTGGCGCCAGCGACACCCTCGACGCGCACGACCCCACCGACAACGTGGACATCGCGCGCAACTTCGCCCTCTACGCGTCGCTCATGCGCTTCGCCAACGACGGCACCATCGAGCCGTACCTGGCCGAGTCGCTTGAGTCCAACGACGACGGCTCCGAGTGGACCCTGATCCTGCGGGAGGGGCTCACCTTCCACGACGACTCCCCCGTCACCTCCGACGCGGTCGTCCACTCGCTGGAGCGCATCCTCGACACCGACAACCCCATGCGCGGCGCCGGCGACATGCCCGGTGTGGACCCCGAGAAGCTGGAGGTCGTCGACGAGCGGACCGTCATCATCCACGTCGACGAGCCGCTGGTCACCCTTCCCGAGGCCCTCGCCGAGTACTACAACTGCATCGTCCCGGTCGACTACGACCCGGACTCCCCCATCGGCGCCGGCCCCTTCAAGTACGCCGAGTTCGTCGTGGGCGAGTACAGCCTCTTCGAGCGCCACGAGGGCTTCCACATCGAGGGGCAGCCGTACGTCGACGAGTTGGAGATCGTCAACTTCCCCGACGACGACGCCCGGGTCAACGCGCTCAACAGCGGCAGTGTCGACGTCATCAGCCAGGTCCCGCACACCCAGGTCGCCATCATCGAGGGCGACCCGAACCTGGCGGTCATGGAGTCCGAGACCGGCATGTGGCTGCCGTTCACGATGAACATCGAGGAGGAGCCCTTCGACGACGTGCGCGTCCGTCAGGCCTTCCGACTCATCGTGGACCGTCAGCAGATGGTCGACCAGGCGCTGGCCGGCTACGGCCAGCTCGGCAACGACATGTACGCGCGGATGGACCCCTCCTACCCGGAGGACGTCCCACAGCGGGACCAGGACATCGAGGAGGCCAAGCGGCTGCTGGCCGAGGCCGGATACGAGGACGGCCTCGACGTCGAGCTGGTCACCTCCGACATCAGTGCCGGTGTGGTGGCCTCCGCCGAGGTCTTCCAGGAGCAGGCCCGTGAGGCCGGTGTGAACGTGAGCCTGCGGCGGGTCAACCCGAGCGACTACTGGAACCCGGAGGAGGGCTTCCCCTACCCCTTCGGCCAGGACTTCTGGAGCGCGCGGAACTACATCACGCAGACCGCGCAGGGTTCGGTCGTGGGCGCCCCCTACAACGAGACCATGTGGGGCGAGCACGAGGAGTGGCTCGAGTACCTGACCGAGGCGCGTCAGACCCCCGACGATGACGAGCGCAACGCCCTCATCCGTCAGGCCCAGGAGATCGAGTTCGAGGAGGGCGGCTACATCGTCTGGGGCTTCGTGAACCTCCTCGACGCCCACTCGACCCGTGCGCACGGCCTGGAGCCGGCCGTCTCCGGACACCCGCTCGGCTCCTACGCCTTCCACACCATGTGGCTGGACCAGGAGTAGCCGGCGCCCGTTCGGGCCCGCGCCGCGTCGCTCCCCACGAGCGCTCCTCTCCCACCCCCGCCCCTCGACGGCCCCACGACCGGGGCCGCCCGGTCACCCGGGCCCCGAGGGGCGCGGCGGGACGGGTCGCAGCGCACAGCGTGGGGACCCGGTGTCGCCGTCGAGGAGGACGGCGACACCCGCACCCCTTCCGGCCGCCGGCCGGTGCCCGAACCACGGACGCGTCCGTTCTTCCCGGCCAGCTATCGAAAGCACACCATGACTCGACTCATCGCCGTTCGCCTGTTCTTCGGCGCACTGACGCTCTGGGCGGTGTCCCTCGTGGTCTTCGCGGCCACGCAGGCACTGCCGGGCGACGCGGCCCAACTCATCCTGGGCCGCGACGCCACCCCGGAACGGTTGGAGGCACTGCGCGACCAGCTCAACCTGCACGAGCCCGTGGCCGTGCAGTACATGCAGTGGCTCCAGGGGGTCGTCCAGGGCGACCTGGGCACGTCCTTCTCCAACCGGCGCCCGGTCGCCGAGTTCCTGGCCTCCCCCGTCCAGAGCTCGTTGACCCTGATGGGGCTGTCCGCGCTGGTCGCGACGCCGATCGCACTGTTCGTCGGTGCGTTCAGCGCGCTGCGCCGGGACCGCGGTTTCGACCACAGCGCCTCCATGGGCACGCTGGTCGTGGCCTCCATCCCCGAGTTCGTGGTCGGCATCCTGCTGATCCTGCTTCTGGGCCCGGGCGGACTCGACCTGTTCCCGTCCGTGTACGCACGTGAGGGCGGCCCGGAGCAGTGGGTGCTGCCGGTCCTGACCCTCGCGCTCGCCGTCGCGCCTCCGATCGTCCGCATGATGCGGGCGACGATGATCGAGGTGTTGGAGAGCGAGTTCGTCCAGCAGGCACGGCTCAAGGGACTGGCCGAACGCAGGGTCCTGTGGCGGCACGCCGCACCCAACGCGATCGGCCCGGTGGCCCAGGTCGTCGCCCTCCAGCTGGCCTGGTTGGCCGGCGGCGTGGTCGCCATCGAGTTCCTGTTCAACTTCCCCGGCGTCGGCAAGGTCCTCATGGACGCCATCGAGAACCGTGACGTGCCTCTGGTCCAGGCCGTGGTTCTGCTCATCGCGGGGATCTACATCCTGGTCAACCTGGTCGCCGACGTGATCGGGCTGGCGGCCAACCCGAAGGTGAGGGTCGCGAACCGATGAGTGGACCTTCGACGAGCACCACCCCCACGGCGCCGGTCCGGCGCCGCACGGGGCTGTTCCGGACCGCGTGGCGGTTCGGCCGTACCAAGGTCGGCGTGGCCCTGGCCGGCCTCATCGTCCTGATCGCCGTGGTGGGTCCGTTCGTGGCCCCCTACACGCCCACCGAGTTCGTGGCCCGCCCGTTCGAGTCGGGCGCCGACGGCACCCTGTTCGGCGGCGACAACCGCGGACGCGACGTGCTCACCCGGTTCCTGTGGGGCGGCTGGACGCTGTTGCTGTTGGCCGGCGCGTCGGCCGGTCTCGGCGTCGCCGCCGGCACGGTGATCGGCATCATCGCCGGTTACCGCCGCGGCTGGGTGGACGACGTCCTCATGCGCACCAACGACGTGCTGCTGGCCTTCCCCCAGCTCATCGCCGCGCTGCTGGTGATGTCGATCATCGGCCCGAAGGTGTGGCTGATCGTCGCGGTGATCGCGGTGTCGCACATGCCGCGTGTGGCGCGGGTGATCCGTGAGGCGACGCGCAAGGTGATCGAGCAGGACTACGTGAAGGCCGCCGAGGCGATCGGTCTGCCACGCGGGCGGATCATGGCGGTGGAGATCCTGCCGAACGTGACCAGCCCGCTCCTGGTGGAGCTGGGCCTGCGCTTGACCTACTCGATCGGTGTGGTGGCCGTGCTGGGCTTCCTCGGCATGGGGCTGCAGCCGCCCACCGCCGACTGGGGCCTGATGATCAACGAGAACCGGCAGGCGATGGCCGTCCAGCCGTGGGCGGTGGCCCTGCCCGTGACGGCGATCGCGATCCTGACCGTGGGCGCCAACCTCATCACCGACGGGCTGTCCCGCGCGGCGATCGGCATCGACCGGGGGGTCGAGAAGTGACTGAACAACCGGAGAACACACGGGCCGAAGGGTCCACCGCCGACTCCCGACCCTCGACCGAGGGCACCGTGCTGTCGGTCGACGGGCTCACCGTGATCGGGCGTCCCTCGGACGTCGAGATCATCAGCGACGTGTCGGTGTCCGTCAACCGGGGGGAGATCCTCGGATTGGTGGGCGAGTCCGGTTCGGGCAAGACCACCCTGGGGCTGACGCTGTTGCGCCACCTCAAGCGGGCCACCGAGATCGTCGGGGGCCGTGTGTGGGTCGGCCGGCAGGACCTGGCGTCGCTGAGCGAACGGCAGGTCCGGGAACTGCGGGGCCGTGCCGTGGCCTACATCCCCCAGTCGCCCGCCTCGGCGCTCAACCCGGCGCTGCGGCTGGGCGACCAGTTGTCCGAGGCCCTGCACGATCCCACGTTGACCCGGTCGGAGATCGCCGATCGGGTGCGCGAGGTCCTGCGCGAGGTGGCGCTGCCCGACGACCACGCGTTCCTGCGCCGCTACCCGCACCAGCTGTCCGGTGGACAGCAGCAGCGGGTGGCCATCGCGATGGCGTTCGTGGGTCGTCCCGACCTGATCGTGCTGGACGAGCCGACCACCGGCCTGGACGTGACCACCCAGGCGCACGTGTTGGAGACCATCCGGTCCATGACGCGGGAGTACGGGACCGCGGGCGTGTACATCAGCCACGACATGGCGGTCGTGGCCGACCTGGCCGACGACATCGCGGTCATGTACCGAGGTGAGCTGGTCGAGCACGGACGCGCCGACGCGGTGCTGTCGGACCCGCAGCACGAGTACACGCGACGGCTGCTCATGGCGGTGCCGTTGCTGCGTACCTCCGGGCACGAGGAGCCGCCGGCCCGGGACGGGGAACCGCTGCTGCGGATCTCCGGACTGTCCGCCGGATACGGGCGCACGCAGGTGCTGGAGGGGATCGACCTCTCGGTCTCCCCCGGAGAGTGCGTGGCCCTGCTGGGCGAGTCGGGGTCGGGCAAGACGACCCTGTCGCGTTCGGTGGCGGGTCTGCACCACCAGTTCGCCGGCGGGCTGGTCTTCGACGGCCAGGCGTTGGCCACGAGCAGCTACCGGCGCACCGCCGAGCAGCGCCGCCGCATCCAGTACGTGTTCCAGAACCCGTACGAGGCGCTGAACCCGCGCAAGCGCGTGCGCGACCAGATCCTGGGCCCCTACCGCCATCTGGTGGGCCGCCCGGACCACCCGGACCTGGTGGTGGCCCAGGCCCTGGAGCGGGCGACACTGCCCGCCTCCTACGGGGAACGCTTCCCCGAACAGCTCAGCGGTGGTGAGCGTCAGCGGGTGTGCATCGCGCGTGCGGTGGCGACCCGGCCGGACCTGCTGGTGTGCGACGAGATCACCTCGGCCCTGGACGTGTCGGTGCAGGCGGAGATCGTCAAGCTCCTGCGGTCGCTCCAGGACGACGGCATGGCGCTGTTGTTCGTCACGCACAACATCGCCCTGGTGTCCAACATCGCCGACCGCGTCGCGATCCTCAACCAGGGCGAGATCGTGGAGTACGGGACGGTCGGGCAGGTGATGTCGGCGCCCGAGCACGAGTACACGCGGGCGTTGATCGCCGACACACCCGACTTCGAGCTGTCGTTCCCGGGTGCCCCCGAGCGTCTGGGCCTGGGCCTGGAACAGGAGGGGCGGGGCGTGGACTCCGGCGCCTAGAACACCTTCGCCCGGGGCCTGCGCCGCACCGCGGCCCGTGGCGCCCCGCGGCGGGACGAGAACCCTCGATGCGCGAAGCGAGGATGGCCCCGTGGCCCACCGAACAGCACACCTGGACGGATGGTCCTCGGGGCCTTCGCCTGTGCCCCGCACCGGGTGACGGGGCCGCCCACCCCCGCCCCTTGCCACCGGATTCCGGGACACCGGGCGTCGACGCTCCCTCACGGTCCCGCCGGGGCAGGCGCCGCGGACGCCGGGGTCGGGCGCGCACGGTGCGCGTCCGACCCATAGGGGCCCGGCCGGACCGCGCTCAGCCTCGGGGGGCGTGGCGGTCGGTGGGGGCCGCCACGGCGCGGGGCGTGGCGATCATGACCACCAGGCCCAGGGCGGAACTGCCGAACAGCAACGCGCCCATCGGCACGGCGGTGGTCTCGTCCAGGCCCACCAGCGGCGCCACCAAGGCGCCGATGAACATCGGCAGCGCGCCCAGCAGTGAGCCGGCGCTGCCCGCCCGGTTCTCCTGGCCCTCCATCGCCAACGCGAAGGACCCGGTGAGCACCATGCCCATGCAGGTCATGTAGACGAAGATCGGCACCACGAGCAGCGACAGCGGGCCCTGGAGGAGCGCGGTGGCGAGCACCACCGCGGTGGCCACGGCGGCGGTCGTGACGGCGACGAACAACAGGGCGCGTTCACCGAAGCGTTCACCGAGTCGGCCGACGGCGGCGCTGCCCAGGATGAGCGCGATGCCGTTGATCCCGAAGAGCAGGCCGAACGCCTGCGGCGACACCCCGTACAGGTCCTGGTAGACGAACGGGGTCCCGGCAACGTACGCGAAGCTGCCCCCGTGCAGCAGGCCGACGACGAGCGTGTACCCCAGATAGCGGCGGTCCCGCAGCAGCGCCCCCATCGTGCGCAGGCTCCCGGCGAGCGTGCCGGGGATGCGCCGTTCGGTCGGCAGCGTCTCCGGCAGCCGCGCCGCGGCCACCATGACGATCACCGCTCCGAGCAGGGCGAGCGTCCAGAAGATGGACCGCCAGTCGGTGAACGGCAGCCACAGCACGGCACCGCCGAGGATCGGCGCGGCCATCGGCGCCACCGCCACGACCACCATGATGAGCGCGAAGAACCGGGTGACCGCCGGCCCGTCGAAGACGTCGCGCACCACCGCCCGGGACAGCACCACACCGGCGCTCGCCGTGAAGCCCTGAAGGAACCGGCCGACCACCAGCACCGCCGTGTTCGGCGCGACCGCGCACAGGGCCGAGGACAGCACGAACAGGACGATGCACACCAGCAACGGGCCCCGGCGCCCCCGTGCGTCGCTGATCGGACCGATCACCATCTGACCGACGGCGAGGCCGACCAGGCAGGTGGTGAGGCTCAACTGGACCTGGGAGGCGGTGGCGCCCAGGTCCCCCGAGATCTCGGGGAACGCCGGAAGGTACATGTCGATGTTGAGCGGACCCAACACCGTGAGCAGGGCGAGCAGCAGGGCCAGCCCCAGGCGGGCGCGTCCGGTGGGGTTGCGGAGCATCGAGCCTCTTCCGGGCAGCGGGGGACACGGGGTCGGAGGGTGGGGCGGTGCGTCCACCGTAGCGGGGCCGGCCCGGTCGCGTCCCGGGGCGGCCCCGCGTTCTGACACCGATCCGTCAGGTACGGGGTTCCTGAGCCTGGACGGCGGTGATGGCGACGGTGTTGACGATGTCCCGCACGGTGGCCCCGCGGGACAGGTCGTTCACGGGCTTGCGCAGTCCCTGCAGAACCGGCCCGACGGCGACCGCCCCCGCGCTGCGCTGCACCCCCTTGTAGAGGGTGTTGCCGGTGTTGAGGTCGGGCACGACGAACACGGTCGCCCGACCGGCGACCCGGCTGTCGGGAAGCTTGGCGTGCGCCACGGCGGGGTCGATCGCCGCGTCGTACTGGATGGGCCCTTCGAGTTCCAGGTCGGGCCGGGCCGCACGGAGCAGGTCGGTGGCCTCCCGGACCTTGTCCACCCCGGCCCCACTGCCGGAGGCGCCCGTGGAGTAGGACAGCAGCGCCACGCGCGGGTCCACCCCGAAGCGGGCGGCGGTGTCGGCCGATCCCGCCGCGATCTCGGCCAACTGTGCGGCGGTGGGGTCGGGCACCACGGCGCAGTCGCCGTAGACCAGCACCCGGTCGGCCAGGCACATGAAGAACACGCTGGAGACCAGGCCGGACCGGAGGATCTCGAAGGAGGGCCGGATGGTCTGCGCGGTGGTGTGCCGCGCCCCGGAGACCATCCCGTCGGCCAGGCCGCAGTGCACCATCAGGGTGCCGAAGTAGGAGACCTCCGCGACGGTGTCCCGTGCCAGGTCGACGGTGGCGCCCTTGTGCGCGCGCAGGGCCGCGTACTCCTCGGCGAAACGTTCCCGCAGCTCGGAGTGGTCGGGGTCGATGAGGTCGACCCCGGACAGGTCCACGCCCAGATCGTCGGCGCGCGCCTTGATCTTGCGCGTGGGCCCCAGGAGCGTGAGGTCGGCGACGTCGCGGCGCCTCAGGAGGTCGGCGGCGCGCAACACCCGTTCGTCCGTGCCCTCGGGCAGGACGACGCGGCGCCGGTCGGCGCGGGCCCGCTCCAGGAGCGTGTGCTCGAACATGACCGGGGTGACGGCGGCACTGCGCGTGACCCGGAGCCGGGCGAGGAGTTCGGGGCCGTCCAGGGCGGAGTCGAAGACCGCCACCGCCGACTCGATCTTCTTGTCCGGCAGGGGTGCGCGCCCGCCCCGGACGGCGAACAGGCGGGTGGCGGCGGTGTAGGTGTCCAGCGGGGTGGACAGGACGGGCAGGCGCACGTTCATCCCCGTGAGCAGTCGCCAGACGGGCTCGGGCATCTCGGTGTCGCCGGTGAGCAGGACGCCGGCCAGGGCAGGGAAGTCCGGTGAGGAATGCGCGGCCAGCAGGGCCGGCAGAAGGGACCCGGCGCGGTCGGCGGAGAGCAGGACGAGCCGGTCCGGGGCCAGTCGGTCCAGCAGTCCGGGCAGCGACATCGACGCGATCTCCAGGCCGGAGGTCTCGCGGGACAGACGGCCGGACTCACCGAAGAGCAGCCGCCCCTCGCAGGCGTCCTGGAGGTCGCGGACCGTCGGAGCGCTGAGTCCGGGCACGTCGGGCAGGACGTAGGCGATCCGGTCCAGTCGGTCGCGCAGTTCCTGCGCGCGTTGCGGATCGACCCCGTCGACGACGGTGGTGAGCCGGGTCGCGTGTTCACGGGCGAGTTCGGCGTGCACCACGGCGATCTCGCTGCGCACTCCGTAGGTGTCCCGCCGTGTCCCGGAGACCACCAGCATCACGGGGATGCCCAGGTTGGCGGCGACCCGGGCGTTGAAGGCGAACTCGGTGGGCGTGCCGACGTCGGTGTAGTCGGTGCCGACCACCACGACGCCGCTGCGGCGGGCGGAGAGGGCGACGTAGGAGGCGACGATCTGCGCCATCGCCTCCTCGGGGTCGGAGTGCACCCTCCGGTAGGTGACCCCCACGCAGTCCTCGTAGGGATCGACGATCCCGTAGCGCCGACGCAGGGTCTCCACCAGCGGATCGCGCCCGTTCTCGGCGACGATGGGGCGGAAGACACCGACCGTGTCGACCGTTCCGGCGAGCAGTTCGGCCATGCCGAGCGCGACGGTCCTCTTGTCGCTCCCGGCGTCGCTGGAGGCGACATAGACCCCGGTCATCGCAACCCCCGTCCGTGTGGGGTCGAAGGACGCCGGCGAGGGCGTGTCAGAAGAGCACGGACATGACCTCGCCGACCTGACGGAAACCGACCCGACGGTAGGTGGCGCGGGCCGGCGTGTTGAAGTCGTTGACGTACAGGGTCACGCGGGGCGCGATCTCGGCGAGGGCGTACTCGACCACGGCGGCCATGCCGGCCGCGGAGTGCCCCCGACCGCGCAGGTCCGGGTGGACCCACACCCCCTGTACCTGACAGGCGTGCCGGGTGACGGCTCCGATCTCGGCCTTGAACACCACACGACCGTCCTCGATGCGGGCGAAGGCCCGTCCCGTGCGGACGAGCTCCTCGACCCGGGCCCGGTAGAGCGCCCCTCCGTCACCGGAGTCCGGTGGGACGCCGACCTCGTCGGTGAACATGGCCACGCAGGCCGGCACCAGGGTGCCGAGTTCGTCGAGGCGCACGCGGCGCACCAACGGATCGGCCCGAACCTCCGGTGGGCCGTCGATCTGCAGGACGGGTTGGCTGGCGCGGATCGTGCGCGCGGGCCCCCAGGAGGGCGTGACCTGCTGCCAGAAGTCGTTGACCGCGTCCACCGGACCGACGATCGAGGAGCAGCGCCGGCCGCGCCAGCGGGCGTGGTCGGCGAAGCTGCGGATGGCGGCGGGACCGGCGTTGACCGGGACGAGGTTGGCACCCGAATAGCACAGGGCGGTGAGCCTGCCCCGGTCGACGTGTCCCCAGACCTCGGCCCCGCCTCCGCCGGAGATACCGGTGGCCATCAGGCGTGAGGACACGAAGACGTTACCGACGGGGTCGGTGTCCAGGAGCGTTCGGACGGCCTCCCGGTCGCGTTCGCCCAGAATCCGAACCGGCGAGGTCCGCAGCATCGCATCTCCCCCATCTCCCCGACGACCGGAATCGGCCCTCGGGCCCAAGACGAATTCGCGCCGTTTCCAGCCTATTCGACGGCGGCTTCGCTCTCACCCGGGTACTCCAAACCGACCGGCCCCGCACGGTCCAGGAGCGTCCCGGGTGCGGTCTGCGCGGTACGCGGCTCGGGTTCGGGCCGGGCGTCACAGGACAGGTCGGGACCCTCGGCCCCGCGTGCGGGCAGGGTGCCCTCGAGGAGGTGGTCGACGACGACCTCGTCCACGCAGGTGTTACCGGTGAGGGAGACCCCGTGGGTGATGCCGCCGTCCTCGACCACCAGGGAGGCGCCCGGCAGGCGCTCCCGCAGGGAGTAGGCCCCCTCCACCGGGGTGGCTCCGTCGCCGGTGGCGTGGACGACGAGCACGTCGCCGTCGTAGGCGGGGTGTTCTCCGGGACCGTCACCGACCTGGAACCACGGAGCGGGCTCCCCGGCCCACGACGCGCACGGAGCGTTGTACCAAATGTTGTGCCAGCCCATGAAGGGCGCGTCCTCGTGCACCCGACGGGCGTCGGAGCTCCACTCCGCCCAGTCCTTCGGCCAGAGGGCGTCGGTGCACTGCACGGCGAGGTAGCCGCCGTACCCGGCGTCGCTCTCGGCGTCGTCACCGTAGGTCTCGTGCAGGGCCACCAGCGGCGCGGGGTCGCCGTCGCCGATCCGGGCGGCCAGGGCCGAGGCGACCGCCGGCCAGGTGCCGCCGCTGTAGGCGACGACGATGACGGCGCCCTCCAGTTCGGTGGGGCCGACCGTGTCCTCGGCGGGGTCGTCCCGCAATGCGGAGCGCAGCGTGTAGTAGGCCTCGGCCACCATGTCGCCGTCGGTGCCCAGCCCGTAGGTGTCGTCGTGGCGGGCGACCCAGTCGAAGAAGTTCCCGGCGGCGCGGTCCAGGGACCGGCTCTGCACCAGGTTGCTCTCGTACCAGGGGTTGGCCGGGTCGACGACGCTGTCGAGGACGAGGGCGCGGACGCTGTCGGGGTACAGCGCGCTGTAGACGGTGCCGAGGTAGCTGCCGTAGGAGTAGCCCAGGTAGTCGACCTGTTCGAGGTCGAGGGCGACCCGGATCGCGTCCATGTCGTGCGCGGTGTCCTCGGTGCGCATGTGGTCCAGCAGCGGACCGGTGTTCTCGGCGCAGGCGTCGGCGTAGGCCTCGGCGTCGCCCCGCAGCGCCTCCTCATCGTCGGCGTCGGCGGGGACGGTGTCCTTGCGGACCGGGTCGAAGAAGACGGGGTCACAGGTGACGGAGGGTGTGGAGGCGCCCATGCCGCGCGGGTCGAAGGAGACCACGTCGTAGACCTCGCGCAGCCCCTCCGGCATGCGCAGGTGGGTGTGGGAGGCCCATGGGCGGCCGGCGCTGCCGGGGCCTCCGGGGTTGACCAGCATGGTGTGCTCGGCGGTGCCGGTCGCGGGGACCCGGGAGAGGGCGATCCGCACGGTCTCGTCGAGGTCGCGGGTCTCGTAGGACCCGGCGCCGTGCACCATCGGGACGGTGACGGTGGCGCATTCGAGGTTCTCGTCTCGGACCGGGTCGAGGTCCTCACAGGGCTTCCAGTCCAGGGCCTTCTGGTCGACCCGGGTGGTCGGCGCGGCCGCCTCCGGCACCGTCGCGGGCTCGGGCACGGTGAGCGAGGCCTGGGCGGACGGCAGTGCCGCGAGGGAGACGAGGAGCGCTCCGCCGCCGCAGAGCGCGACCCATCGTGTTCCCGTACGTGCTCGCACCCGTCCACCCCTCGCACCCCGAACGATCTTCCTCTGCATTCTTACCGCTACCGAGCGTGACGGAGGGAAACGACACGGAACCCGCCCGAGCGCTCCGAAGGTAGGATGTGCCCTGGTCGGATCAGAGGGTGACAAAGGGGCAGAATGCGGCTTGATCGGGTCGATGAGCGGATCATCGCGATACTCGGCGCGGACGCACGGACGAGTTTCGCCGAGATCGGCGGTGCGGTCGGCCTCAGCCCCTCCGCGGTCAAGCGACGGGTGGACCGACTCGTCGAGTCCGGCGCGGTGCGCGGCTTCACCATCGTGGTCGAACCGCAGGCGATCGGATGGACCACCGAGGCCTTCATCGAACTCTACTGCCGTGCCCGCACCTCCCCCACCGAGATCCGCGAGGGCCTGGCCGCCTACGCCGAGATCACCTCGGCGTGCACCGTCACCGGCGAGGCCGACGCCATCGTGCAGGTGCGCGCGCGGGACACCCGGCACCTGGAGGAGGTCATCGAGCGCATCGGCGCCGAACCCTTCGTGGTCCGCACCAAGAGCACCCTGGTGCTCTCCCGCCTGGTCGAACAGCCCATCCTCGCCGGCACCGCCGACCTGGCCTGAGGGGCCGTCGACCTCACGGGCCCGGGGCCCGGGAACGATCCCGGTCGCCGGAACCCCTGGTCGCCACGGCCGAGGACCCGGACGCGGCCCCGGGCGACGCTCGTGGAGCGCTCCGCGACCGCGTCCGCGACCCGGCGAGGGCGTGCGGTTCAGTCCTCGGGGAGGGCGACCGGCGCGAGCTCCTCGAACCGGTCCCCGGGGCCCGGGTTGGCCGCGTCGGTGGCGCCCTCGAAGTGGTGCATCACGCCCCACACCGCGTTGAGGGCGGTCTGCACGGCTCCTTCGGCCCACCCGGCGGTCCAGGAGACGTCGTCCCCGGCCAGGAAGAGCCCACGGTGGCGCTCGGCCAGATCCTCCTGGTGGAAGTGCGTGAACAGACGCCGCTGGTACCGGTAGTGCCCGGGCAGGTTGGCCTTGAACGCGCCCATGAAGTAGGGCTCGTCCTCCCACGAGACGGTCACCGGGTCGCCGGTGATGTGCTTGCGAACGTCCACACCCGGATAGATCTTGCCGAGCGAGGCCAGCATGACCTCCAGGCGCTCGTTGGGCGACAGTGGCAGCCACTTCAGGGAGTCGTCGCACCACGTGTACGACAGGCAGATCGCCGCCGGCCCGTCCGGGTCCTCGCCCTCCAACAGGTAGGTGCCACGTGTCATGCGGTCGGTGAGCGTCATGCTCATGACGTCCCGACCGGTCACGGGGTCCCGGTCCCGCCAGAAGGCCCGGTCCACCGGCACGAAGAGCTTGGAGGACTCCATGTAGTGGGTGCGCTCGATCGCGGTCCAGTGATCGATGGGCAGCAGGTCGTCGTCGCAGTCGATCTGGGACAACATCATCCAGGACTGTGCGGTGAACACGGCCGCCGGATAGGTGCGGGTGGAACCCGAGGCGTCGGTGACGGTGACGTTGCCCGAGGGCCGGCCCCCGGCGGCGGTGCGGCGCAGCGCGGTGACCGCCGGGCGCGGCCCGTCACCGTGCAGGGACGCCAGCGAGGTGCCCTGGGCCCAGTGCACGAGCTTGTCCGGGGCGTCCTCCCACAGCCGCAGCGGCAGCCGGTCGACCCCGCCGACGATGCTGAGGTGGTCGTCGTCCGCGCCGGTGTAGGTCACCCGCAGGATCTCCAGGATGGAGTTGGGGAAGTCGGTGTCCCACCCTCCCGTGCCGAAGCCCACCTGCCCGAAGATCTCCCGCTTGCGGAAGGAGGAGAAGCCCGGGGACGCGCACAGGAACCCGTAGAAGGTCTGGTCGTCCAGCCCGGCCACCAGCCGGTTCCAGATCTCCTTCTGGGTGGCGACGTCGCGTTCGCGGATCGCCTTCTGCATGCGCGTGTGCTCGACGCTCTCCAGGGTCTCGCCCCAGGCGCGGGCGACCTCCCGGTACACCTCGGGAAGGTCGTCGAGACCGGTGGCGTAGTGGGACTCGCCCTTGAGGTCGACGACGGTGCTCGGTGTGGCCGCCGACAGCGGGTTCGGGAACGCCCTGGTGTCCAGACCCACCCGGTGCGCGTAGTGCCAGAAGGCCGTGGAGGACGGCGGGAAGCGCATCGCGCCCATCTCCGCGACGACGTCCTCGGGTGCGCCGGGCAGGCGTTCGGTGCGGAGTCGGCCGCCGATCCGGTCGGCCTCGTACACTACCGGCCGCAGACCCATCTTCATGAGTTCGTAGGCGGTGACGATCCCCGACAGGCCGCCGCCGATCACCGCGACCTCGGTGCCGTGGTGGCGGGCGGGCACCTGGCCCAGCCCGGCGGGGTGCGCCAGGTAGGTGTCGTAGGGGAACGGGAAGTCGGGACCGCACATGGTGAGGGATCCGCCCGGGTGGGCGGCTCCGGCGGCGGTGGGCACGGCGGACGTCATGAGGGTC
>NZ_QOCZ01000099.1 GCF_018207095.1 Nocardiopsis sp. MG754419
GGCGGAAACCGGGTCCGCCGGGCGTTCGGGGGCCTGGGCGGTCACGATCGCGCCTCCTCTGCGTTCATGAACGTGCGGAAGATCAGCCGGAGGGCCAGCATCGCCACGATGATGGTGCCGACCACCACCACGACACCCATCGCCGCCGACTGACCGATGTCGAACCCGAGGAAGGTCCGCTGGTAGATGTAGAAGGGCAGGTTGGCACTGGCGGTGCCGGGGCCTCCCTGGGTCATCATGTAGATCGTGTCGAAGGTGTTCACCACGTACACCGATCCCAGCAGCACACCCAGCTCGATGTAGCGGCGCAGGTGCGGCAGGGTGATGTAGACGAAGCTCTGCCACCGGCTGGCACCGTCGACCTGACCGGCCTCCAACGCGTCGGTGTTCTGGCTCTGGAGTCCCGCCAGCACCAGCAGCATCATGAACGGCGTCCACTGCCACACCAGCGCGACCACCACGGAGAGCACGGGCATCTGCGAGACCCAGTCGAACGTGTCGACGCCGAAGGGCGAGAGCACGAAGTTCACCAGGCCGAAGACCGGTTCGAACATGATGTGCTTCCACAGCAGCGCGGTGGCCACCGGCAGCACGAGGAACGGGGTGATGACGAGCGTGCGCACCACGCCGCGACCCCAGAACTTCCGGTCCAGCAGCAGTGCCAGCCCGATCCCCAGCAGCATCGCCACGATCACACAGGACGCCGTGATGAGCACGGTGTTGCCCGCCGCGCCGAGGAACTGCCGGTCGGTGAAGACCGCCGCGTAGTTGGTCAGGCCCACCCAGGCCTGGGAGTCCGGGCGTAGCAGGTTCCACGACCGGAGCGAGTACACCACGGTCGCCAGGAACGGCAGCTGGGTGACGACCAGCATGAAGACCAGTGCCGGCAGGAGCGGTGCCCTGCGCACCCACCCGTTGACACGCGGGCTCCGCCCGGACGACCCGGAGGCGGCCGGTTTCGCGGGCGCCTCACGCGGGGGCGCTGTCGCCGTGCTCATCGGTCGTCCTCCTTGTAGGTGTCACCGACGGTCTCGGCGTACTCCTGGCTCTGCGCGAGCGCCTCCTCGACGGTGATCCGGCCGGCCACGGCCGCGCTGAGCTGCTGGCTGACCCTGGTGCCCAGGTCCTGGAACTCGGGGATGGCGAGGAAGCCGATGCCCTCGTAGGGAACCGGTCGCGTGCCCGGGTTCTGCGGGTCGGCCTGTTCGATGCCCTGGAGCATGGGTTCGGCGTAGGCCCCGGCGACCTCCTGGTACTCGGGGACCTCGAAGGTCGACAGGCGGTTGCCCGGGGGCACTCGCTGCCAGCCGTACTCCTCGGCGACGGTGCGGACGTACTCCTGGTCGGTCATCCACTCCAGGAAGGACCAGGCCTCCTCCTTGTGCTCGGAGGTGGTGGGGATGCCCAGGGTCCAGGCGTAGAGCCAGCCGCCGTAGTCGCTCTCGGACACCGGTGCCGGGGCGTAGCCGTTGAGGCCGGCCACGGTTCCGGCGTTCTCGTCCTCGATGGTGCTGACCATGGAGGTGGAGTCGTAGAACATGGCGGCGCGGCCCTGCGAGTAGTGGTTCAGGCAGTCGCCGAAACCGCTGCTGGCCGCGCCGGGCTGGCCGTGCTCGCGGACCAGGTCCACGTAGAACTCGGCCGCGTTCTGGAACTCCGGCGAGTCGAGTTCGGCGTTCCACTCCTCGTCGTACCAGCGTCCCCCGAAGGTGTTGAGGACACTGTTGAACGGGCTGAGGACCTCGCCCCAACCCGCGAGACCGCGCAGACAGATGCCGTCGACGCCGGGCTCCACACCGTCGAGTTCGGCGGCCAGCGCGGCCACCTCGTCCCAGGTGGGCTCCTCGGGCATCTCCAGGCCGGCCTCTTCGAACAGGTCCTCCCGGTAGGCGACGAAGGAGGACTCCCCGTAGAAGGGCACCGAGTACATGTCCCCGTCCAGGGACAGGTCGTCCCGGAGCGAGGGGATGAAGTCCTCGTGGTCGTAGTCGCCGGAGGCGTCGATGAAGGGCTGCAGGTTCTCCAACCAACCGTACTCGGCCCACTGACGGGTCTCGTAGTTACTGATCATGACGGCGTCGAACTCGCCCCCGCCGGTCGCCACGGAGGTGGTGATCTTGGCGCGGGCCTCGTTCTCTGGCAGGGACACGAAGTCGACCTCGATGCCGGGGTTCTCCTCACGGAACCGATCCTGCAAGGAGATGGCGTCCTGCATCTGCGGGTTGGACACGATCGCGACGGTCAGTCGGACCGCCCCGTCGCCGGAGGAGGTCGCTCCCGCCCCGGCGCATCCGGTCAGCAGTAGTCCGGAGAGCGCCACGGCGGTGGCGGCGGACACGCGGCCGGTGAGGTTCGTGCGGTGTTCGGCGGTGGTGCGCACGGTACTGCCTTCCCGGATCAGGCGGACTCGTCGGGGACGACCTGGATCTTCACGCCGGCGCCCGAGCGCATCATGGCCAGGGCCTCGGGGAACTTCTCCAGCGGTAGGGCGTCGGTGAGCAGAAGCTCCGTCCGCACCACCCCGGAGGCGATGAGGTCGACGGCCTCGCCGAAGCTGTTGAGGACGGCCATGGAACCCACGACGGTGATCTCGTCGTTGTAGATGCGGAACGGCGACAGCGAGACCCGGGCGGCCTCGTCGGCCACTCCGAAGATGAGCAGACGGCCGCCCCTGCGGAGCGAGGTGAACGCGGCCTCGATGGCCTGGGGCGCACCCGTGACGTCCACGGCGGCGTCGAAGTCGGCGGCGTCCAGCTCGGAGACGTCGGTCGCGGTGGCGTGCGCGCCCAGCTCGGCGGCGATCTCGAGGCGGCGGGTGTTGCGGTCGACCACGCTGACGCGCGCGCCGGAGTGCTGGAGCAGCTGCTGCAGGAGCAGGCCCATGGTCCCGGCGCCCACCACGAGGAAACGCTCGCCGACCTCGACGCCGATGCGTCGGACACCGTGGACCGCACAGGACAGCGGTTCCACGAGAGCGCCCTCGCGCATGCTCATCGAGTCGGGCATGCGGTAGCAGTTGGCGGCGGGGACCGAGACGTACTCGGCGAACGCGCCGTCGACGGTGTCGCCGATCGCGCCCCAGTTGGCGCACAGGTTGCCGCGACCGGCGCGACAGTACTCGCAGTGCCCGCAGAAGAGCGAGGGGTCGACGGCCACCCGGTCACCCGGACGCAGGCCACCCGGGGCGCGCTCGCCGACGGCGGTCACCGTCCCGGCGAACTCGTGGCCCGGGACCAGCGGGTAGGGGCTGGGCGGGAACTCGCCGTCGGCGATGTGCAGATCGGTTCCGCAGATCCCGCAGGCGCCGACCCGGACGACGACTCCGTCCGGGGCGGGGGTGGGATCCGGGCGGTCGCCCACGGTGAGGGATCCCGGTTCGGTGATGATGGCGGCGCGCACGGCTGGAACCTTCCTGACGATGGTCGCTCATATGAGCGACCTGGGTCACATATGTCGGTACATTGAACGCCCCAAGGAAACACCATGTCAATGGTGTTGAGCACAATCGAGTACACTTCTGCACATATGAGCGACCGGCGCAGTGACGTGACCCCCGACGGGCCTGCCGAGATGGTGCGGCTCGCCACGATCGCCCGCCGGTTCTACCTGGATGGACGCTCCAAGGTGGAGATCGCCGAGGAGTTCGGTCTGAGCAGGTTCAAGGTCGCCCGCGACCTGGAGACCGCTCGATCGAGCGGGATCGTGCGCATCGACATCCGACTGCCCGCTCGGTTGGTCGGCGAGCAGTCCGAACTCCTGCGGGAGGCCTTCGGACTGCGCCGCGCGATCGTCGTGGACGCCTCGGAGGACCCCCTGGAGACGCGCCGGGCCCTCGGCTCGGTGGCGGCCCGGCTGCTGGCCGAGATCGTGCGCCCGGACGAGGTGCTGGGACTGGCCTGGAGCCGAGGCCTCCAGGCGATGGGCGCCGAGATGGTCCCGCTCCCCCGATGCACGGTGGTCCAGCTCAACGGTGTGCTGTCGGAGCACACCGAGGCGGGCGGCTCGGTCGAGACGGTGCGGCGGGTGGCGACCCTGTCCGGCGGTCCCGCCTACCCCATCTACGCGCCGCTCATCCTCCCCGACGCCGCGACCGCCGAGACGTTGCGGGCCGATCCGGGCATCGCGGCCGCGTTCGCGCACTTCGACCGTCTGACCACCGCCGTGGTCGCGATCGGCGGCTGGGACGAGCGCAACTCGACCGTCTACCAGGCGCTGACACCCGAGGCACGTGAGCGGTACAGCGCGTTGGGAGTGCGGGCCGAGATGTCCGCGCAGCTGTTCGACGCACGGGGCGAGCAGATCCGCACCGATCTGGACGAGCGCATCATCAGTGTCAGCGCGGACCGGCTGCGCGAGGTTCCCGAGGTGGTGGCGGTCGCCGGGGCCGGCGACGAGGCCAAGGCGCGCGCGGTGGGCGCGGTCCTCAGAAGCGGCCTGGTGTCCACGCTGGTCACCGACAGCGACGTCGCCGGGGTCCTGCTCTCCGAGGCCCCCTCCGACTAGGGCGCGTTCCGCGCGGGCCGCTCGTGGGCCGCGGCCCGAGCTCGTGCGGTCCACGCCACGGCGACGACCTGCGGTGCCCCGGTGGCGCGCCGCACGGACTCTCGCCCCACCTCGCAGAATCGACCCACCTGGCCACCGTCCTCCACCTAGCGTGATCGAATGGGTACACCGTGAGTATGGACGCTCCCCTGCCCCCGGTCTCCCCCGACGATCCGCTCACCGACGACGACCGCGCCCGGTTGGCGCGCGTCCTCGCCGCCACCGAGCGCGAGGGCGCCTCCGACATCGCCGCCTACCTCGGTCTGGGGTCCGGCCCCCGCGACCCCGCGGACCCGGGTGACGGCGACTCCGGCACTGGGCCCCGGCCCGAGCCGATCACGCTCTCACCGAATGCGCGCGCGTCACGCCACCACCGAGGGGCGCTGCACTGAGACCACCGTGTCCGTGACCCCGACCTCGTGTCCGGCCACGGTGGTACCGCGGGCCGCCGGGCCCGCCGGGAGGTCGTCCCACGTGCGGACCGCACACCGCGTCGGAACCGCGCTCCGGCCCGGGCGCCGAGGGGTGGACCGATCGACGTCGGCCCACCCCTCGGCGCCCGGGCACCGTTGCCTTCCCCTCGGTCAGGCGGGGTTCCCCAACCGGGTCAGCGTCCGGTCCCGCAACAGCTCTGCCTCAGCGTCCAGGTCCAGGCCGGCGCTCGGGGCGGCCTCGCAGGCGACGTCCCGGTCGGGGAACTCGCCACCGACCAGGTACCGCGTGGTGACGTTCCAGGCGCAGGGGTTGTCACCGTAGATGTAGGCGCCGTGTCCGCTCGCGTCGACGCTCACGAGCCGGGAGCGGTCCCCGAACCTCTCGTCGAGCATGACCCCGCCGAGGTGCGGCGTGGCCGGGTCGCGCAGGTTCTGCACGATCAGGACGTTGTCCGGGCCCTCGTCGACGATCTCCACGGGCGCCTCGGCCGGCTCGTACTCCCAGTAGGCGCAGGGCATGACGTTGGCGGTGGCCGCTCCGTACATCGGGTGGCGTTCGCGGTCCTGCGCGACACCCTCCCGGTAGGTGTCGAGGTCCTCGGGCCACTCGGCGTCGTTACAGGTCACCGAGATGAACGCCGACCAGGTGTTGTCGGCGATCGCGGGCTCGGCCGGTGCCGTGTCGTCCTGGACCGACACTCCGACCGGCCCGTTCTCGTCCAGGTGGCGGCGGACCTCGGCCTCGTCGCCGGCGCGCAACGCCTCCCACATCTGCGCGGTCCCCGCGTAGCTCGACGGGTCGTACAGGCCCACGAAGGTGCCGAAGCGGAAGAGCCGACCGTCGAAACCGGCCACCGGCTCCTCGTCGAGACCGGTGGCGATCTCGTCGTAGGTCGCGCGCACCTCCTCCGGGGAGTCCCCCAGGCCGTAGCTTCCGTCGCGCAGTGCCGTCCACTCCGCGAAGTCGGGGAAGGTCTCCTCGAAGCCGAGGGCGAACCGACGCATGCCGTCGTAGTCGAGGAAGGTGTCACCGATGTTGCTGTCGAGCACGACCCGGTCGGTGCGTTCGGGGAAGAGGGAGGCGTAGGCGGCGCCCAGCGCCGAACCGTAGGACAGACCGAAGTAGCTCGCGGTCTCCTCGCCGAGCGCGGCCCGGATCCGGTCCAGGTCGCGCGCCATGTTCGGGGTCGACAGGTGGGGGATCAGCTCGTCGTCGCTGTCGGCGCACTGTTCGGCGACGCCACGGGCGATCTCGGCCTGCGCGTCGATGGCCGCGTCGTCGACGGCGTACGGGGGAACGTTGCCCATGTACTCCTGGTCGGCGGTGAACCCACAGCTCACCGGGGTGGAGTGCCCGACCCCGCGGGTGTCGACTCCGATCAGGTCGTAGGAGTCCAGGAGACCGTTGGGCGCGCCCAGGGAGGCCAGGTCGGCCGGCATGGACAGTCCGGGCGCGCCCGGGCCACCGGGGTTGAGCAGCAGCACGCCGCGTCGCGTTTCGGGGTTCGCACTGGCCAGTCGGGACACCATGATCTCGATCTCCGCGCCCTGGGGATCGTCGTAGTCCATGGGTACCGGCAGGGTGGCGCATTCCAGCGGGAGCGCCCCGTCCTCCACGTCCTCGGGGCAGAGGCCCCACTCCAACTCCATGGCCGGTACCTCGGCCCCGTCGTCGGCCACCACCGGCGTCGCTCCGACCAACGAGCCGGTCAGACCGATCACCACCATCGAGGGCACGGCACGGCCCCTGTTCCACGTTCGTCCCACGTCCGGCCTCCAGAAAGTCGATTGTGACGTCGCTCCGGCGGACCGGCCGTGCCACCGATCACTTTGGGGGGTGGGGTCGGCGCCGCCGAGAGGGACGTGTCCAGACTGCTGTGGCCGCGCCCTCGGGGACAGTGACGGCGCGTCATGAGTCCTCACTGAAGAACGTCATGGGTCGGTGGTGACGTGATCCCCCTGCCGGAGAACGCTCGTGCCGGTCGACGTCGGCTTCCCTGGGGCGTGGGTGCGCGGGGCCGGGGGCCGGCCCCGCGTTCGCGGGATCTACGCGGGTGTGGTCTCCACGACGGCGCCGGGGCAGTCCCCCGCCACGTCGAGCAGCGCCTCCTGCTCGGCCGCGTCCACCGACAGCGCCCATCGCGACTTCACGGTGGTCCACTCGGTGACGTAGCGGCAGTGCGCCTCCTGGGCGGGCGGCAGCCACTCGGCGGGGTCCCTGTCCGCCTTGGAGCGGTTGGAGGAGGCGCTGACCGCCACGAGCGCGACGGGTTCGTCCAGGTCGTTGGCGAAGTCCCCGCGACGGGCGGTGCTCCATTCCGAGGCGCCGGAGTCCCACGCCTCGGCCAGGGGGACCATGTGGTCGATGTCGAGTCCGCGCGCCTCCGTGAGCGTGCGGTCGTCGTAGTAGGAGTACCACTCGCCCCCGGTGAGCCGGCAGCGGTCCCCGACCTCGGGCGCGACGACGGCCTCCTCGATCAGGACCTCCATTCTGGTGTTGCAGCCGTCGCGGTCGGCGTCGACCCAGTGGGGGAACAGGGCCCGGTCGTAGCCGGTCCGCGATTCCTCGGCCACGTCGAGGGCGGTGATCGCCTCGACCAGGGGTGTGGACACGGCATGGGCCGGTGTCGGGGCGAGGAGCGTCGCCGTGAGGGGAACGGCGGCGAGGACGGCGAGGCGTGCGCGCAGGGACACGTGTGGCCTTTCACGGAAGTCCGATTACTGACGGTGATGTTCTGTGACTTCCGTGCGGCCCGTAAACCGTCGCACGAGAACCACGCCGCACGCCGCAGGAACATCCCGGGACCATTGCCGACAAGTGACACACGGAGGTTCGGGTTCCGGTCCGCCTGGCGACGCCCAAGGATCCCGACCCTTACTCGGAGTCACGATCGCGAGGGCACGGGGTGCTCCGGCCGTGTTCAGGTACCGCCACCGCCCCCTCCGTCACCGCCTCCACCACCGCCGTCACCGCCCCACCAGCCGACGTCGATCGGGGCGTGCTCACCGTGCTCACTCGCGACGTCGATCGCCGCGCCCGCCGCCTCCTCCGCGACGGCACGCGCCCGGGGATCCGGCCTGTGCCTGATCCGTACTCTCGACCGGCCCCAGGCGAGGGCGATGAGGATGAGACTCCACAGGATGACGACGCCGAGAAAGTGGGGGTCCATGACGGACTCCTACCCCGCCTCCCGGAGACCCGGATGTCCGGAAGCGGTCACCTCGCGTCGGGCGCACGACACCGACCACACCGAGCACGTCGCGGCGTCGACGCGATGCCTCTGAGGGACCATGGCAGGATGACCGAGTCCTCGATGCCCGGTGGTTCGCGAAGCGGGGTCGTGCGCAACGGCGGGTCGGTCCACCGGCCGCCGAGCCCACGCGGCGCCTTCATCAGGGCACTCCTCACCCTGTTCGAGGACAGGGGATGGGAGGGCGCTCCCCGCCATCGGGGAACCGACGCCCAGGGACGCGAGATCCTGGGCTTTCTCCCCGGCCACGTCGCGTGGGAGCCGGTGCAGCCGCCCGACGTGACGTCCGATGCGAGCCTGGTCCGGCTGGCGCGGCTGATCCGCGGGTTCCACGACCTGACCGCCGGATCGACCCCGGCCGAGGGCGCGGAGGTCGTCTGCCACAACGACCTCGCGCCGAAGAACACCGTCTACCGCGACCTGGGCGAGGGGCTGCGGCCCGTGGCCTTCATCGACTGGGACCTGGCCTCCCCCGGCCGCAGGGTCGACGACGTCGCACACGCCTGCTGGCAGTACCTCGGGCTCGGACCCGACGTGTCCGACGTCGAGGAGACGGCGCGCCGTATCGGAGTGATCCGCGATGCCTACGGACTCGACGAGCGGGAGGACGTGCTGGACAGGGTGCTGTGGTGGCAGGACCGGTGTCGGCGCGGCATCGAGGCGGGCGCCGCGGCGGGCGACCCCGCCCTGATCCGCCTGCGCGATTCCGGTGCCGCACGCGAAGTGGGTCGGTCCCACGCCTGGGTCGAGGCACACCGGCACCGGTTGACCCCGCCTTCGTGACCCCGCGGGCTCCGCCGTCCTCCCGACGCACGTCGGGCATCGGTCCCGCGCGGGCCGGGCGGCGCGATGAGGACTGGGTCGCCGCCGCGCTCGTGAGGGGACCCGACGAACCGAAGGCGGGCACGCGGCGCGACGTTCCGCGAAACAGGCCACGACCGCGCGGCCGACTCCGGGGGGCGACGCTCCGGGTTCACCTGTGCCGCCGGCCCCGGGAGCGACCCGACGCCCGGGCACGGTGGTCGGCCGCCCGCGCCCCCGTGCCCAAGGGGTGGGACGCGCGGGACGGCGACTCGGCGAACAAGAGCGTGCGGGCCTCTTGCCGGAGGGATCGGCCAAAAGTAAAGTGAGTTTCCAGTACCAGGGGTCACCACACCTGTACGCACGGCTGAGGTGACCCGCAGGGATTCGACTCCGCCCGCACTCCCCCCGGAGCACGCCATGCGCACCCTGACCTCAGCGACCGCCGTCCTTCTCACCGCGGCCGCCCTCCTCCACTCCCCCACGTCGGTCTCGGCCGAGACCGAGGCTCCGACCCCGAGCGCCGCGGCGCTGGTCTGGTCGGACGAGTTCGACGGCCCCGCCGGGGCCGCCCCCGACCCGGCGCACTGGAACCACGAGACCGGCGACCACGGCTGGGGCAACAACGAACTCCAGAACTACACCGACAGCCGCGCCAACTCCGCCCTGGACGGCAACGGCAACCTCGTCATCACCGCGCGGCAGGAGGCGAACGGCTCCTACACCTCGGCCCGCCTCACCACGCAGAACAAGGTCCAGCCGCAGTACGGCCGGGTCGAGGCACGCATCCAGATCCCGCGCGGGCAGGGCATCTGGCCGGCCTTCTGGATGCTGGGCGCGGACTTCCCGCAGACCCCCTGGCCGGACTCCGGCGAGATCGACATCATGGAGAACATCGGCCGCGAGCCCCACCTGGTGCACGGCAGCCTCCACGGGCCCGGCTACTCCGGTGGAAACCCGCTCACCGGTTCGTACATGCACCCGCAGGGCTGGTCCTTCGCCGACGACTTCCACGTCTTCGCCGTGGACTGGCGCCCCGGTTCGGTGACCTGGTCGGTCAACGGCAACGCCTACCAGACCTACACCTGGGAGGACACCCGGGGGAACCCGTGGGTGTACGACCAGCCGTTCTTCATGATCCTCAACGTCGCCGTCGGCGGCGACTGGCCCGGCTACCCGGACGGCGGCACACAGCTGCCTCAGGAGATGCGCGTCGACTACGTGCGTGTGTACTCCCTGGACTGACCCGGCGGCGGGGGTGCCCGACCCGGGCATCCCCGCGGCGCACGGAGCGACCCGCGAAGCGTCCGCGTGCACGCGGACGCCGACATTTCGGCCACCGCGGCCGACGATCTTCGGCGCTTTCCGAAAAGAGCGCCGCTCCCCCACCGAGCGAGTGCGTCTCCTCCCGCGCGGGCGGATCCCGCCTCACCGCGCCCCTCCTGCGCACGCGACCGTCGGCACGCGTCGCGTCGGCGCCCAGGTCACACGGGCGGTGACCCGCGACGCCACGGCCACTCCCGCGGGGCGTCCGATACCGGTGCGCGGACCGGACCCCGAATTGCGAGACGACACGGGCTGATGTGAGGGTGTTCCGGTGCGTCTTCACCAGCTGTACCGCCGTCCCTCGTATCTCCCTCCCCTGGACCTCGCCCTCTGGGGCGCCGCCCTGGCGATGCTGGTCGTCGCCGGCCTCGCCGCCTCGGCCGCCGCACCCGCGGTCTCCTTCTTCACGGCCCTGACGGCCGTCGCCGTCACCTCCGCGGTCATGGGTCGGGCGGTGGACCAGTTGGGCGGGCGCCTGCGCCCGGCGGTCATCGGCACCTTCCAGGCCGTCATCGGCAACGTGCCCGAGCTCATCATCGGGATCATGGCCCTCAAGGCGGGGCTCATCCTGGTGGTCCAGGCCGCCGTCATCGGTTCCGCGCTCAACCTGCTGCTCCTGGGCAACGGGCTGGCCTTCCTCGTGGGCGGTCTGCGCCACCGTCGTTCGCTGTCCATCGAACCCGAACGCACCCAGATCACGCGCGTGGCCCTGATCCTGCTGGTCACGATCCTCATGATCCCCGCCCTGGCGGTGCTGTTGCACTCACCGGCGGCAGCGCACCCGGAGACCATCTCCTACGTGTCGGCGGGTGCGCTCTTGGCGGTGTTCGTCATCTCGCTCCCGACCCGTCTGCGCAGTGACGGGGACATGCCTCCGCCCGAACAGCGGGCCACCGAGTCGCAGACCGAGCCCTGGCCCCTGTGGTTGGTGCTGACCGTTCTGGGCGCCTCCGGGCTGCTCATCGGGGTGGAGGCCGACTGGTTCACCGACGCTCTGGAGCCGGCGGTGGCCACCATGGAGATGAGCACGGTCTTCGTGGGTCTGTTCATCGTCGCCACCGTGGGCAACCTGTCCCAGATCGGTCCCGCCGTCCAGATGGCGTGGCGGGGCGACGCCGACACCGCCACGGCGATCACCATGGAGGGCGCGTTGCAGGTCATCCTGCTGCTCGCCCCGCTGCTGACCATCATGGCCCCGCTGCTGGGCGTGGGCACCTTCACCCTGATCTTCCCGCCGATGATGGTGGTGGCGACCCTGGCGGCGGTCATCCTCGTCGTGTTCGTGACGATCGACGGGAAGGTCAACGCGGTGGAGGGGGCGATGCTCCTCGCCCTGTACACGGTCCTGGGAGCCCTGTTCTGGTGGGGCTGAGATCCGCGGCCGTCCTCGTACGGGCCGCCACCGACCACCGGGCCCACATGGCCCGGTCGGCGGCGCCCACCCGACGCCTGCCGTACCCTCGAAGGACCTCGGCGCCGGGAGCGGGCGACGCCCTCGCGGCCCCGACGCGTCGAGGTCGGGCGCGGGAACGAGGATGGTCATGAGCACGCACACCGAGGAGACGGGCACGGGGGCCGCCGCCCCACGTGCCGGCGAGGTGCGATCGGTGGCGCGGGCCGGCCTCCTGCTGAACGCGGTGGTCGACGCACCGCAGGGGCTCAGCCTCACGGAACTGGCCGCCGCGACCGCACTCAACATCAGCACGGTGCACCGCCTGTTGCGCTCCCTGTGCTCGGAGGGCCTGTTGTGTCGGGATCGGGACAGTGAACGGTTTCTGCCCGGACCGCTGCTGATGCGCCTGGCCCGCCGTTCCCTCTCCGCGGCCGGTCTTCCCGAGGCGGCCGACACACTGCACGGCCTGGTCGAGGCCACGGGTGAGACCGCCGATCTCGGTGTGCGCCACGACGGGGAGATGGTCGTCCTGTTGACCCTGCCCTCCCTGGAACCCTTCCGCTACGAGGGCCGCCCCGGGCTCCGCCGCCCCGTGTGGAACTCGGCCATGGGTCTGGCCGTCCTCGCCTTCGGGGACACGCCGGTGGACGAGGTGGCCCGGGAGTGGGGCGGGCGCCTTCCGGGAGGGGAGGACGCCGCCGGCACGCTGCACAGCGAACTGTTGACCACGCAGTTCCGCGGCTTCGCCGTCGTGGACGACCCGGCCTCTCCGGGGCTGCGAGCCGTCGCCGCCCCGATCCGCACCGACGGCCGCGTCCGAACCGCGGTCGAGGTCCAGGGACCCGCGGCCCGGCTGGAGGGCGACCGGTTGGAGCACGCGGGGGCCGCGCTGCGGGAGGCCGCGCTCCGCCTGCAGGACCTCCCCCTCTCCCTGGCCCTGGTCAAGGGCTGAGACCCACCGCACATCCGACCCCGTCGCGGCCCGACCGCACGGGGTCTTCATGTGCGCCGACCACCTCTGATCAGGCATTTTCGCAAAACGAAAGCCTGTTTCATTAATTGAAAGTCCCTGTTGACAGGCTCCGAAGGAGCGCTATACCGTCTATTTCGACCTGTTAGGTAGAGAATATGCCGGAGGGGCCCATGGGAGCCGCGAACACGCTGCTGATCTCCCCCAACCACCCCGTGTTCGACCTCCCGGAGATCGTGGCGATCGAGCACGGCCTGTTCGCCCGCCACGGCCTGACCGTGGCGTTCGCCCACGCGGACGAGTCCGGGTTCGACGCCTCCGAGCGCGACCCCATCGCCCGGCGCAAGGAGGCCCTGTACGAGACCGAGGGGGCCGACGTCTACAACCTGTGCGAGTGGGGCGGCATCGATCGGCTGGAGCGCGGCCGCCGCTCGGGCAGGATCGACCACCTGCGTCCGGCCGTGGTCGCGCAGGCGCTGGTCAGCTTCGATCCGGACCTGGCCGAACCGCACGACCTCGGCGGCGTCCCTGTCGCCGTGAACGAGTTCACCGGATCCCACTACACGGCCCTGCACCTGCTGGGCAACACCCTCGCCCGCCAGGAGGTCGTGTTGCGCCACGTGGGCGCACCCGCCCTGCGGCTGGCGGCCCTTCGCTCGGGCGACGTCCGGGCGGCGATGCTCATGGAGCCCTTCCTCGGCGTGGCCCTGAAGGAGGGCGCGCACCTCCTCGGCTCCTACTTCTACCGAGGCTCCCAGGTGGTCGCACCCCACCTGGGACAGGACCGTCGCGACGCCTACATCCGGGCGGTCGACGAGGCCGTCGACCTGATCCACGAGCTGCCCTGGCGGGAGTCGGCGCGCCACATCGTGCGCGAGGTCGAGGGGTTCCTCGCCCCGGAGGAACTCGGCCGCCTCCACGTGCGGTACACACACGCCCGTCCGTTCGTCCAGAAGCGCTTCCACGAGAGCTACGCGTGGATGAAGTCCTGGGGTCTGACGGAGGGCCGCAACGACTACCACTCACTCTTTCGGTGACCGCCCACCCCTCCCCCTCATCCACCCCTTGCCCGTTGGAGACCGCCATGACCACCCTGAACCGCCGGTCGCTGATCCGCGCCGGCCTCGTGTCGATCGCCGCCCTGGGATCCGTCCCGATGCTGGGGGCCTGCGCGGGCTCGTCCGGTCGGGCCAAGGTCCAGGACACCGAGGAGGGCACGGCGAGCGCGGTCCTGCGTCCCCTCGCCGAACGCTTCGGCCTGGACGAGGGGCTCGACCTGGAGTACGTCGCCGGAACCGGCCCCGGGGACGTGCAGAACAAGCTGCTGTCCGGTGCCTTGGACGTGTCGAGCTTCGGCCCCATCGGTGCCGCGGTCTCGGCGGGCGCCGGTGCCGACGTCGTGCTGTTCAGCCCCGGCCTGAACAACCACGTGCGGTGGCTGGTGGCCGAGAACAGCTCCTACCGTTCCCCGCGGGACCTGCGGGGCGAGGCCATCGCCACGCCCCCCAACAACAGCGACGCCTACCGGTCCGCCCACCTGGCCGCCGCCGTGAACGGGATCGACTTCGAGAACGAGTACACGATCCACCAGGGCGCCGTCCTCAACGGCCTGGCGTTGTTCGAACGCGGCGACGTGGAGGCGATCGTCACCATCGAACCCAACGCCACCCGGTTGGTGGCCCGGGGCGCCCGAGAGATCGCCACCGTGGACGACCTGTGGCGCGAGGGCACCGGGCGGTCGGAACCACTGGTGCTCAACGCGCAGGGCGCCCTGCGCTCCTGGGTGGAGGAGAACCGGGACCTCGCCTCGGCCATCGACGTGCTGCGCCGCGAGGTGCACGGGCACATCCAGGACGAACCGCAACTGCTCGCGGAACTGCACGAGTACTACGGCATCGGCGACGACGAAGCCGACGCCATCGCCCTGCTGCCGGAGCGACTCGTGGACACCTACCCGGTGGAGTGGGGCGCCACCACCTTCGACGACTTCCGTGCCCAACTCGACCAGGCCGTGGAGCTCGGCATCATCGACTCCCTGCCCGAACAGGACATCTTCGTCGATCTGGGGGCCGACCGATGAGCGTGCGCACCCCGGCGCCCGCCCGGGAGGCAGGCGAGCGCCCGCCCCGCGGTCCCGCACCGCGGCGGCGCCCGGGACCACGCTCCCGCCGATGGCAGGGACCGGCCGCGGCGGCGTCCTTCCTGCTCCTGCTCGTGGGCGGCTGGCACGTGATGGCCCTGGCCCTGGACAGCGTCCTGGTACCGGGGGTCGACCGGATCGGCGCGGAGGTCCTGCGTCTGCTCGGTGATCCGCGCTTCTACGCGGATCTCGGGGTGACCTTCCAACGGGTGGCCCTCGGCTTCGCCCTCGCCTTCGTCGTCGCCGTGTGCGTCGGCATCGCCATGGGGCGTTCCCCCCTGGCCCGACGCTTCTTCGAACCCGCCGTGCTCATCGGCCTGACCGTCCCGGGGCTGGTCTGGGCGCTGCTGTGCGTGATCTGGTTCGGCGTGGCGCTCATCAACCCGGTCATGGCGGTCGCCCTCTCCTCGGCTCCGGCCCTGACCCTGAGCATCTACCAGGGCACCCGCGCCACCGACGCGCACCTGCTGGAGATGGCGCACGTCTATCGGTTCTCCTTCCGGGACCGCCTGCGCCACCTGTGGCTGCCCTCCCTGGCCCCGGCCCTGTTCGGCGGCGCCAGGCTCGGTCTGTCCCTGGCGTGGAAGGTGATCGTGCTGGTGGAGATCTTCGGGATGTCGAGTGGTGTGGGGGCCGCCATCAACGGCGAGTTCGCGTCCCAGAACGTGGCCGGCGTCCTGGCCTGGACGGTGCTGTTCGCGTTCGTGATGGCCCTGTTGGAATACGGCCTGCTCCAAGGGTTGGAGAACAGGGCCGGACGGTGGAGGAAGGTGTCCGCGGTATGAGCACGGCAGTGGAACTCCGGGGCGTGGGGAAATCCTTCACCAGCGTCCGTGACCGGCGCACCGAGGACGTCTTCTCGGACTTCTCCCTCACGGTCGAGCCCGGTGAACTGGTCGCCCTGGTGGGGGCCTCGGGCACCGGCAAGACGACGCTCCTGCACATGGTCGCCGGTCTCGAACGGCCCGACACCGGCCACGTGAGCGGGGTGGGACCCGGCGGCGACCACGGACGGCTGGGGGTGGTCTTTCAACAACCCCGCCTGTTGGACTGGCTCCCGGTCCGGGCCAACGTCGAGATCGCCCTGCGCTCGGCCGGACTGGACCCCGGGGCGGCCGACGCCGCGCTGGCGCAGGTCGGTCTGTCCGAGTACGCCGACAAGTACCCCTCGGTCCTGTCCGGGGGCCAACGTCAGCGCGTGGCGGTGGCGCGGGCCTTCGCCGTCGACCCCTCCGTCGTCCTGTTGGACGAACCCTTCAGCGCTCTGGACGAGCTGACCGGTCGGCGGCTGCGGCTGCTGTTGCAGGACCTGTGGACCCGTCAGCGTCGTGTGGGGCTGCTGGTCACCCACAGTCCCGCGGAGGCCGTCTTCCTGGCCGACCGTGTGCTCGTCCTGGCGGGGCGCCCGGCGAAGGTCGTGCGCGAGTACCACGTGTCCCTGCCCCGGCCCCGCTCCCCCGAGGACCCCGCGCTCTTCGACCTCCATCGGCGTGTGGTCGCCGACCTCCTCTGAACCGACGGTCGTGCCGGACGCACCGGCACACGAAACGAAGGACATCGCACATGCCCCAGAAGATCACCATGGAACTGCTCTCCCTGGTCTTCTCCCTGCCCCAACTGGTCGCCAAGGACGAGGGTTACTACGAGGACGAGGGGGTGGAGGTCACCTTCGTCCCCAAGGGCTACGCCGACGCGGGCCTGTCCTACCTGGACGACCACGAGCTCGTGAGCGCGTTCGGCACCACCAAGTCCAACTTCGAGAGCGGTGAGGCCGACCTCTACCGTGCGTGCGAGTGGGGTCAGATCCGCAGGGCGGACGACACCACCGTCGGCGGACGGGTGGTGAGCAAGCGCGCGGCGGTCGGAAGCCAGGCGATCCTGGTGCGCCCGGACTCCCCCGACGTGCACCCCTCCGACCTGGCCGGCAAGTCCGTGGCCGTGAACTTCCACCACGGTTCGCACTACCTCGCGCTCCAGAGCCTGGAGGGTTTCCTGCCCCGTGAGGAGATCAAGGTCGTGCACGTGGGCGGCCCCCAGCAGCGCTTCGAGGCGTTGCGCGACGGCCGGGTGGAGTCCGCCGCGCTCATGGAGCCCTGGATCACCGTGGCCGAGAAGCAGGGGTTCAAGCTCCTGTCCGAGGCCTTCTACATCGGGTCCGAGATCGCCGGGCCGGGAGTGGACGCCGAGACCTACGCGGCGGTCGACCGCGCCGTGGTGCGGGCCGTGCACAAGTTGAACGAGGACCCCCGTCCCTACCTCCACCACCTCATCGGCGAGGTGCCCCCGCAGATCCAGGAGCTCACCCCAGAGGACTTCCCGCTGGGTCGTCTACGCTTCGTCGAGCCGGCCCCGTACCCGCGGGACCAGTTCCAGCGCACCTATGACTGGATGGTGGGCTGGGGGTTGATCAAGGAGGACTCCGCCTTCGACGGTCTGGTGAGGAACTTCGACATCAAGGTGTGATCCCCCGACCGTTCCCGGTGCCCCGGTCCCCCGACCGGGGCACCCTGACGTAGGAAGGCCCGGCACGTTGCGTTCCCCCCGGGTATGGCCCTTGTACGTGGGCGGGGCCCTGGGCCCCTACGGCAGCACCATGGTCACTCCGATCCTCCAGGAGGTGGCCGACGGTCTCGACTCCACACCCGAGGTCGCCGCGAGCGCGTTGACCGCCTACATGATCCCGTTCGCCGCCCTGATGCTGGTCTCGGGGACGCTGGCCGAGCGTTGGGGTCGGCGCCGCACCATCCGGGTCTCGCTCGTGGTCTTCGTGCTGGCGTGTGCCTTGTGCGCGCTCGCCCCCACCATGGAACTGTTCCTCGCCGCGCGGGTGCTCCAGGGCGCGACCAACGCCTTCACCACACCGCTCCTGCTCGCGGCGATCACCGACTCCGTTCCGCGCGAGCGACTCGGACGCTCGATGGGCCGGTTCGCGGCCTGGCAGGCGGCCGGCCAGGCCTTCAGCCCTCTGATCAGCGGTGTCGCGGGGTTCGTCGACTGGCGTCTGGCCTTCGTCGTCCCGGCCCTGTGCGCCGTGGCGTTGGCCCTGCTGCCGCCCGACGAGGCGGCCACGGAACGTCGGGCGCCCGGCCGGGCGCGGTGGGGTGCCCTCCTCAACCGCAGGTTGGCCCTGGCCTGCGCGCTGGCCTTCCTCTGCTACCTGGCGGCCGTGGGGCTCACGGTGCTGTCGGCGCTGCGCGCCGAGGACGTCTTCGGGCTGGGGCCGATCGCCCGCGGTCTGCTCGCCTCGGCGTTCGGGATCGCCGGCCTGCTCCTGGCCGACACCGCCGGCCGCCTGCTCGACCGGCTGGGCCCGTTGACCCTGGGCCTGATCGCGAACGCGGTGTTGGCGCTCGGTGTGCTCACCGCCGCTCTGGGCCCCTCGGTGGCCGCGATGACCGTGGGCGTGGTCGCCGTGGGGGCGTCGGTGACGGCGATGCGGGCGACGGTGAACGCCATGGCCTCCACCAGCACCCCCGACAACCGTGCGGGGGCCTCGTCCCTGGCTCTGGCGTTCCAGTTCTTCGGCGGTGCCCTGGCGGCCCTCGTGTGGGTGCCGCTGTACGCGATGGCCCCGGGAGCGGGTTTCGCCGCGGCGGCCCTGGCACCCCTGGCCGCGATCCTGGTGTTGTCGGTGGTGTGCCCGCGTGTGGGGCTCCGCTTCGGGCGAGCGCCCGTACCGCCCTCGTCTCGTCCCTCCGACGACCGTCCCGCGCCGACGGAGTGACCGGCGCACCGCCATGGAGCCCGCAGCGTTCCGAGACCGGGCCGCGTCCACGTTCCAGGGTGGCGACGGCCCCGCCCCGCCCGTCGCGTCCGCGCGCGTGCCGATTCCCCGTGGGCTGTCGGTGGGGACGTGGGGTCGCGCCGGTGGCGGAGCCGTTCCGCACCACGCTGTCGCGGCCCCCTCGCGCGTTCACTCGCAGCGGCCGACCCCTCGGGCGGACCTTCGGCGTTCGACCCGAGCGCCCGACACGGGTCGAGGAGGGTGCCCACCGTCTCAGGAGGCCGGTGAGGGTGGGCGGGCCCGCGCGGCCGAACGGGGCCACCCCGTTCGGCCGCGCCGGATCGGGCCCGGCAAGGAGACCGCGTCGCCCCTCAGCGTCCGTGCGGCAGCACGGGCAGGGTCATCGAGGAGTTGATGAACACCGACGGCAGCTCCGGTGGCGCCGTGTCCGCGAGCGCGATCTCCGGGAACCGTCCGAACAGGCCCGAGAGCGCGATGCCCAGCTCCATACGGGCGAGTGCGGCGCCCAGACACGTGTGCGGTCCGTGCCCCAACCCCAGGTGACGGGGGCGGTCGGCGGCGACGTCGAACTCCTCCGCGTCCTTACCGTGGCGTTGCAGGTCCAGGTTGGCCGCCAGGAAAGCGAGCAACAGAGGCTCGCCCCGCCGGACGGTGACGTCGCCGAAGTCGACGTCCTCGGTCGCGAAGAGGAACGGCAGCGCCGCCACGCTCGTGGAGTGCCGCAGTACCTCCTCCACCGCGGCCGACCAGGAGGCCGTCCCCTCCCGGAGCCGGGCGAGCTGGTCCGGGTGCCGGAGCAGCGCGCGCACGCCATTGGTCAACGCCGAGGCGGTGGTCTCGAAACCGGCGGTGACCATCAACCACAGCGTGTCGCGCAGTTCGGTGTCGTCGAGGCGTTCCCCCTCGTCGCGGGCGGCGACCAGGGCGGAGGTCATGTCCGGGCCGGGGTGCTCCCGCTTGGCCGCGACGAGTCGGTCGAGGAAGGCGTCGACGTCCGCGCGCATCGCGCGGACCTGCTCGGGGGTGCCCCCGGCGAACGCCGTGTCCACCATCGTCTTCATGAGGTGGTGGTCGGAGCGTTCGAAGCCGAAGAGCTCGGCGAAGACAGCGATCGAGACCGGATACGCCAGTTCCTGCCGGATGTCGACCGGTTCCCCGGCGGGGCGGACGGCGATCCCGTCCAGCACCTCCTGGACGGTCCGGGTCACCGCGGGTCTGAGCGCCTCGATCCGACGGGGGGTGAACCCCTGGGAGATCAGACCGCGCAGACGGCGGTGTGCGTCGCCGTCGGAGGTGAGCATGTTGTCGAGCCGGACCATGGCCGCGACCGGGTGGTCGACGGACACCTCCCCCGCGTCGAGCGCCTTCCAGGTGCGCCAGTTGCGTTGAAAGCGCGGGTCGGTGAGGGCCGAGCGCAGGGAGTCGTCCCTGGTCAGGGCCCAGACTTCCAGATCCGCGACCACAACGCGCGCCACCGGCCCGCTGTCACGGAGGCGCCGGGCCAGCTCCCTGTTGTCTCCCGGGGCGAGGACGAGGGGCTCGGGACGTGCGGACATGTCGCATCTCCTGTGCTGTCGGGTTCTCCGCGCCGGGTGGGGTGCGCGGCGGCAGTGGGGGTGAAGGTCACCGGCAGGGACACCAGACCGTGGGCGAACGGCGAGCGCCGCCACCGCAGGTGGTCGGCGGGTCCCTCCAGGGTCATGTCGGGCAGGAGCCGAAAGACCGCGTTGACGGAGTCGACCCCGATCTGGCGGGCCAGGTTGCGGGCCGGACACTGGTGGGGGCCGGTACCGAACGCGAGGTGGGCCCGCGCGCCCGACATACCGAACGGGTCCATGTGGCGCAGGACCGCCGGGTCGCTGTGGGCGGGGCCGTAGCCCATGATGAGGCAGTCGCCCTCGCGCACCCGCCAGTCGCCCAGGTCGGTGTCCTGGGCCGGGTAGCGGCCGGGCATCAGGGTGATCGGCGGGGCCTTCCACAGGACCGTGTCGACGAGCTCCTCGACCTGCATGCTCCCGCTCATGACGGCGCGATGGACCTCCGCGTCGGTGAGGAACGCGTACAGGGAGTTGGCGATGAGGTTCATGAGCGGGTCGTGGGCGGCCGAGATGATGAGGATGAGCTGGTGGGCGACCTCCTCGTCGTCCAGCCCGTTGGGGTGGCGGATCATCTGCGAGACGATGTCCTGCCCCGGTGCGGCCCTGCGCTCCAGGGTGACGGTCTGGGCGTAGCCGAAGAGCCCGACCATCGCGGCCTCGGCCTCCTCCCCGCCGTCCCAGACACGCCGCATGAGGTCGACCAGCCGCCGCCCCTGCGAGTCGTCCAGACCGAAGGATCTGTTGAGCACCAGCAACGGCAGTCGGAAGGCGAGGTCGGCCACCAGGTCGGCCCGGCCCCGGGCCGCGGGCTCCGCGAGGAGTTCGTGCACGACGTCCCGCACGTCCGAGAGCGCACTACTTCCGGTGATGGTGCCGAGGGCCTCGCCGATCACCTCCCGGTAGCGGCCGTGGTCGGGCGGGTCACTGGACAGCGCGTTGCGGAAGTACCAGAAGGGTCCGGGCACCTCCGCGGGGGTGGCGCGGCCGTCCTTCGCCTCGACCCACCGGCGTGGGTCCCGGGGGAACAGGTGCGGGTCCTGCAGGACCGTCCGGTTGAGTTCGTAGCTCAGCAGCACCCAGGCCAGGACCCCGGGGGCGACCTCCACCGGGGCCACCGAACCGAACCGTTCGCGCAGTTCCTCCAGGAGCCGGGGAACGGGCAGGTCGATCTCTCCGTGCAGGGGCACCGCCGCCTCCCGTGCCGCGGAGACCGGGC
>NZ_QOCZ01000100.1 GCF_018207095.1 Nocardiopsis sp. MG754419
GCCCTGGGCGCACCCCCACCCGCCGCTGGGGAACCGCCCGCATCGCCGGCCACCTGGGCATGCACCCCTCGACCGTGCACCGCATCCTGACCCGCCACCGCATGCCCCGCCTGGCCCACACCGACCGGGCCACCGAGCGCACCGTGCGCCGCTACGAACGCGTCAAACCCGGTGAGCTGGTGCACGTGGACATCAAAAAGCTCAGCAACATCCCCGACGGAGGCGGCCACAAGGCGCTGGGCCGGACCCGAGGCCGCAAGAACCGCTCCAAGGCCGGATACGCCTACCTGCACAACGCCGTGGACGACCACTCCCGCCTGGCCTACTGCGAGATCCTCACCGACGAGAAGAAGGACACCGCTACCGGGTTCTGGAAGCGAGCCCAGGTCTACTTCGCCTCGGTGGGGATCACGGTGGAGCGGGTGCTGACCGACAACGGGTCCTGCTACAAGTCCCACTCCTGGCGGGACCTGCTCGCCGGCCAGGGCATCAAGCACAAGCGCACCCGCCCCTACCGGCCCCAGACCAACGGCAAGGTCGAGCGGTTCAACCGGACCCTGGTCCAGGAATGGGCCTACGCCCGCCCCTACCGGTCAGAGGCCGAGAAGCGGGAGGCGTTCACGGGGAGGTTGCACCACGACAATCACCACCGGTTCCCCACCGCCCTCGGCGGCCCTCCCGCCTCCCGCGTTCCTAACCTCTCAGGTCAGTACACCTAGAGCAGGCGGCTGCGCCCTTCCTAAGCCGAGCGGGGTACCCGAACCGCCCAGGTGTGGTCGCGACAGTGGCGCTCGTGGAGGGTTCGGGCTCGCGGGTCCTCGGGGTCCAGGGCCTTGTACCGGCGTAGGAGGCCCTCGCCCAGGTCCTCCTCCCCCGGGCCGGGGCGGCGTGGGGCCGGAGCCTCCGGTGCGTGGGTGGTGGGTCGTCGATTCGGGGTCTCGGTGACAGGCACATCGACCTCCTTACGAAGCGGGCCCGTGTTCGCGTCGGTGCCGCGAGCACAGGGGACGGCCGGCCCCTTGAAGGAGCACCTCCGGGGAAGCCTTTCCTCCATGCCGGGGAAGCGAAAGTGATCCGGGGATCCTTTGCCGGGACATGGGGTCGATGAGGGCTGGGGCGAGGCGTTGGTCCACCACCTCCGCTGCCCTTGGGGCGCCTCAAGGAAGCGCCACCGCCGCGTGTTTGCCGGCCCTGTGCCGGGTAGGGCCGCGGGTGAGCATCAGTGTCCGGCCGGACGTGGCCTGGGGGAAGTGACGCGGGTGCGAGGCCGAGCGCCGTCGGGGAACCATGCGCTCGGCCGAGCCGGACCGCCGGTGTCAGGGGGGACCGGAGGTCACGGCCAGACGAGGAGCCCTCGCGCGATCGAGCGTCGCGCGGGGGCTTCCTCGTATCTTCAGGGTCGAGGAGGACCGCTGCAGGATTTAGCGGTAGCTTCTGCCCGACTCGTCACTCGGTGGTGAGTCGGGGAGGAGAGCGATTACCGCTTTCCGGCGCACTTGCTCCGCCCGTGTCAGGAGCCCAACGCCGCAGGTTTGGCTCACCGAACCTGCGATTGGGGGTGGTGCGGGGTCAGCGCGGGCCCGGTACCGCGTGTGCGCAGCCACACCACCACGGCGATCGCGATGACGACGGCGCAGGGCAGGACCATGATGGCCGACCCCGAGCCCGCCGAACGCTCCACCGCGGCGCTCTGATCGGCGTGCAGGACGATCAGCAGTAGGTAGGTGAGCGTGTTGTTGAGCGCGTGGACCACGCAGGCGATCTCCAGACCGCCGGTGCGCCAGGTGATGACCGCCATGCTCACTGCCAGGGAGAAGGTCCACAGGTTGAACCACGGGTCGAGGGAGAGGTGCACCAGGCTGAAGACCAGGCTGGAAAGCAGGACCCCGACGACCAGCGCAGTGCGCGGTCCCCGGTTCCAGCTCGAGGCGATGCGCAAGACCAGCCCCCGGTAGCCGTACTCCTCGCCCGCTCCCTGCAGTGGCGTCACCAGCAGGGTGATGGCCAACAGGGCAAGCAGGTAGGCCGAGGATTGGGCGGCCTGCTCCACGGGGCGAAAGCTCAGCACGATGAGCGAGACGGCCAGCCACACAGGGCCGATGAACAGCAGCGACCGCCCGATCAGGTCGAACCGCACGCGTGAGACGACCGAGTGCAGCGAGGGCCCCCGCACACCGTAGAGCCACCGCTGCAGGCACATGCTCCACGGGATGAGCAGCGCGATCGAGAACAGGTTGGAGAAGTGGAACAGCAGTGTGTGGTCGGTGCCGCCCAAGGTCGGCGGGGTGTGGCCCATCTGCCGGTCGATCAGTGCGGTGGCCAGCGAGAGACCGATGTTGAACGCGAACATCCCCACGACCAGCAGCACGATCGTCAGGATGCCGCGCCCGATGCGGCGCCTGTCGCCGGCGAGCACGCGATGGTACTCCACACCCGGTGGGAGGGGTCGCGGACCGCGCTCAGACGGAGAGGCTGGTGTGGCGAAGGTGTGGTGGTTCGGGTCCATGATCCGAACCTAGCCAGGCGCGGTCCGGTCACCCAGTGTCACCGATCATGGGTTCTCTCCGTGTTCCGCACGGGTCGGCCATGACAGACGTCACCGGAGGTCGAGAAGGATGACTCCAGGATGTGACGGTGGTCCCTCACCGATCACTACTCGGTGTTCAGCAGGCAGGGCGACCATGGCCGCTTTCCGGCGTCCTTGGTCCGCTCCCGCACACGGTTCAGGCGGCCGTTCCGCTGCCGCCCTGGCGGGCGATGATCAGCGCGCAGCGGCGTAGGACCGTCAGCAGCGCGTCTTGGACCACCGCCTCGCCCTGTTCATCGGGCAGGTGGGCCGCATCCCACAGCGCCGAGGCCGTCTCGGTGTCCTGGTTGGTCAGCGCGGCGAAGATCCGGTGACCGATCACGACACCCCGATCGCCATGCTCCAGTTCCCAGACCTGACCGGTACGCGGCTCGTGATCGGCACGCGCCGCGGCACCCTGGGGCCGCGGCGCCAGGAGTTCGGTACCGGCCACCCACCCCGACATCACCCCGAGCAGGTTCGGGGTCTCCATCACGGCCAGCAGCACCACGACCCGCCCCAGGGCCTCGACGTCCCCGCGGATGGTCTGCACCGCCGCCCACAACAGCCGGCTGGCGATCTCGGCGTCGTCCTCGGCGTCGTGCGCATCGTAGTCACGGCCCATGCGCTCACCCCCGATGTTCGATCACAGGCCACTAACCCACAAGGTGGCCGCTCACACATGGCCCTGCGCGGGGTGACATCCGGGCCGAGGAGCATCCGCTCGGACTAGAGCACCTGGCGAAGATGCGTGGCCGCGGCCCGCTGCCAGTCATCATCGGTGGGGATCTGGGAGTGCGGCCACTCCTGCAGGTCGGCGGTGAACGCCTCGGCCGGCATCGCCCGCTTGATCGGGAATGGTAGCGAGACGCCGAACTGTGGTGGCCCTTCCGGCTCCTGGAGGTCACCGAAGTCGACGTCGCCCCTGTTCCAGGCCCTGGTCCTGGGCAGTGTCAGGTACGGCAGAACCTCGCCGCTGTCGGAGACCAGCACCCCCGGTCTGAACATGCGACCGTTGCCGAGTTCGGGGCGCATGATCCACACTCCGCAGACGCGGACCGTGTTCCTCTCGCCGCGCCAGCGCCGCACCGGCGACCAGAGCAGCGCGGGCGGGTATTCCAGCATGAAGTCATGGGCGGGGAGAACACCGTTGACGTGCATCAACTTTGCGAATCCGATGCCGTGCCGGTGGCATCGACGGATTGCGTCCGATCGTGCCTTTCGGTGGGCTTCTTCTTCCTGTTGTCGGCGCTTTTCCATGATGCGTTGGTCTCGAGCGATTCGGGCGGTCTGGTCCTCGTCGAGTCCCACGGCTCCACCTTCCCGAAATACCTATCACCTGCACTCTCGATCTCCTCGGATGCAGGATTCCGCAGGGTGGCCATGACCCGCCGGGGCGGCACCGCGGTGGCGACGACGAACGCCCGAAGCGCCTCCCCAGCAGGACATGCGGCCCGCCCCCGCCCAAAGGGGGGCCCGCACGTGGCGGGCAGGTCGGTGGCGGACCGACAGGGCGAAACCCAAGGGGTGACTGGGGAGACCTCGGATCCCGCCCGTGCGTTATTCCAACACATCCAGAACCATCTGAAAAGAGCAGATCTGCTCTCATTCAAGGCGCTCCTGGAACAGATATGAGTAAAACCACCTCTGACCACCGCAAAAGAGAATGAGACCGGCGTGAGAACGGGCGTCTTCTACGCGAGGTGCTGCGTATTCAAGTACGAAAGTCCCGAGGTTCAGCGCCGCGCGGTGGGAAGAGTTCCCTTGGAGCGCACTGTGTGCCGCTCCGCGCGAGATCCGTCCCTGCCCGGGGCCGGATCGAGGAGCTCGCTCCAGAAGCCGGGTGGGCACCGGCGGGCACACACCGTGGCCACCGAAGACCCCTGTTAGGAGGGCCGGTATGCGTTTGAAGATCAAACCCTACGAAGAGCCCGATTCCCCCGAGCCCGACGATGAGGCACCTGAAGACGACACCGAGCCCCAGGAACGGGACGGATCGTAGCCGCCCGCACCTGGGCTTGCGCCGAGCGGCCGGCCACAGTTGGCCGGCCGCTCGGTGCGCGAACCGCCCCCTTCCGGGGCCCTGCTCCGCGATGCTGACACCTCAACCCTGTAGTGAACGAGAAAGATCCTGCCGATGCACACCTGGCGCCACGCCGTGAACCTGGCCGCGAGCGAGACCGAACGCAAGGAAGTGGCGGCGCTGGTCAACGCCGGGTTCACCGGCAAGTGGATGCCCTTCATCGCCACCGGCCACATCACACAGGTGTGGGCGGACCTGGTGGAGGCCACCGAGGCAGGCCGTTTGGGCTGGAAAGCCACAGTCGCCACCGACCCCGCGGCCGGTAAGGACGTGGCGGTGTGGGTCCACACCAAGGACTGGCGGGACCAGGACGACCTGGCCCGTGTCCTGGTCGAGTTGCGGGCGCTGGGCATCGACCAGCGTCTGTCCTACCAAGAGGAGACGGCCGCCCGGCCTCTGCTGCAGGGCAAGGGCCCCTCGCTGTACGTGGCCGGTCCCGGCAAGGACGACTTCACCCAGCGCCGCGAGGCCTGCGTCGCCCAAGGCCGGCACATCCACGCCCGATCCTCTGGGCCCGAGGCTGAGCGCACTGTGGCGGAACTCTTCGCACGTTCTGAGCCTTACGGGCCCTTCCCCACCTGACCCGTGGATGCGGCGCCGGGCCAAGAGCCTTCCCGTTGGAACAGGATGTTCGCCGGCTGTAGACGGCTAGCAGCGGTGTCCGACCGGGTCGGGACACTGAAGCGCAACAGGGCCAACACCAGCGAAATGGGTGGGCTCGAGGCCCAGAGCCGAGCGTCGCCGGTCGGGCGCACCGAGCCGGTGCTTCGCCGCGGTGGCGTATGCGCATCCACACCACCACGGCGATCGCGATGACGTCGACCTCTACCGATCGATCCTTGGGCGTTCAAAAGTCCATGCGATATCTTTGCCTCCCTTATGCGATTTTCTTCAATCTCCGCACTTAGTGTTTCTTCTCGAAGAACTTCGGAGGTGGAGAGTGTTTAGGGAACACTTATGTACTTAGGTTGCGCGGCGGCCCCACCACCTCGCCCACCAGGCACGATGGAGCCACACGCCTACTGTGCTGTGATGTTCGAGCCCGTTGTCCTTCCCTGGTTTCAGCTGTTACGGTCCTTTAAGTTAACCTTTTAACCGAGATCAGGTGGGCATTTTCAGCCCTCGCAAAGGATCATGATGAATGGACGCAGTCCTGACTCTCACGCCCTGGACGCCGGCGAAGCCGTCCAGGAGGCCGCCCTGCGTTTGACCAGCGGCGACACGAGCCAGGTTCACCTCGCCGCTCAGCAGGCCCTGGTTCGAGAGCAGGAGCGCAGCAGGAGCCTGGCTCGACGCGTGCAGGCGCTGGAGGACGACGTCAAGTTCTGGTCCCGTGCCGCACGCAGCCTGACCAGGAGGCAGCGGGAACTGCAGGAAGAGGTCGCGCGGCTGCGATGGCAAGAGGAGAGTGTCAACGGCCAATATCGTCTCCACTCCCGGTTCTATGACGGTGTCGACTCTGGGGTACTGGGCACCATCATCAATGACCGCGTCTAGCTCTTTCTGCTTCGGCCTCTCACCACGGCCCCCGCAACCTCTGGTTGCGGGGGCCTTCTGCTGTCCACGGTCCGAGCTCAAGGCATCTGACCAGGTGACAGGGCCCCAAGGAGCGATCCGCCAGATGATTTGCCTCGCCCACGTCCTCGGTAGCTGACCGCACCTGGAGGCCACGGTGGGGGGCGAGGAGGCCGCGGCCAGGGCCAGGGCGCACATGTCGGCGGAAGCGTAGTACAAGGGGGCCTCGCGGGACGACGCCTGTCCGATCGGTGGTCCACCCCACACACCAGAGCTGAGGCACCACCGCTTCGCACCTCCCAAAGACGCGTGCGTGCCCCGTGCTCAGCGTTGTGCCGCCGCTCCGGTCGCCGCCCAGGCGGCCAGGATCTGCAGGCGTTCGGCAGTGGGCGAGGCGGGCTCGGCGACGTAGGCGGACAGGGTGACCGACGGGGCCGAGTCGAGCGTGAGCTGCTCGAACCCCAGGTCGAGCTCGCCCACCTCGTGGTGGCGGAGGGTCTTCGCCCCCGTACGGTGAACGTCGACGTCGTGGGCGGCCCAGCGGACACGGAAGTCCGCGCTCCGGGTCGACAGCTCTCCGATCAGCTGCACCAGCTGTTTGTCGTGCGGCATCGCTCCGGCGTGGGCACGGAGCATGCGCACACTGATGGCGGCTGCCTCGTCGAGATCGGCGTAGAACTCGTCGGCGGCCGGGTCGAGGAAGACGAAGGCCGCGAGGTTGGGCGGGGACGCCGACGACCGCCGCGTGGGACTGTCGTAGACGACGTCGAACAGGGCCCGCCCCAGGGCGTTCGCGGCCAGAACGTCCAGACGCCCGCCCAAGGCGATCACCGGCAATGCGCCCATGGAGTCCATGAGCAGCCTGACCTGCCGCGGCACGGACGTCGCGGCCCTGGACCGGCCGCGGGCGCGCACAGGCCGCCGCGCCGTGCGAGCGAGGTCGTACAGGTAGGCCGTCTCGTCCTCAGTCATCTGCAGAGCCCGGGCGAGGGCGTCGAGGATGTCGTCGGAGACACCCGTCAGGTCACCCTTCTCGATCCGGGTGTAGTAGTCGACCGAAACACTGGAGAGCATCGCGACCTCCTCCCGGCGCAACCCCGGGACGCGGCGCACGCCACCGCCCCTGGGAAGACCCGCCATGTCGGGGGTGATCTTCGCGCGGCGGGTGGCCAGGAAGTCCCGCGCCCTCTCGTCCTTCGCAGTCATGATCTCCACGCTAGACGGCTTCCGCACCGGAAACCAGGTTCGGCCAGAACCCCCGAAGCATGTCGTGACCTGGGCCGAGGGGGTTCCATTGGAACCTTCCATTCTCACCGGGTCCGATCCACGATGGACGCGTCGGACACAGACGGGCTCGCCGGACTCGAGCCCGCACGGAACCGGAAGGGCATCATGAGCGAGAGCACGACCATCGAGATGAGGAACGGCTACGGCACCGCGCTGGCGGCCGTTATCAACTTCCCAAAGGACTTCGATGCGTCGAGGACCCACCCGGCGGTCATCGTGTCCCACCCGGGCGGCGGTGTGAAGGAACAGGCCTCGGGCCTGTACGCGGCCAAGCTCGCCGAGCAGGGCTTCGTCACGGTCGCCTACGACGCGTCCTTCCAGGGCGAGAGCACAGGAGAGCCCCGTCAGCTGGAGAACCCGCACATCCGCACCGAGGACGTCAGCGCGGTGGTGGACCACCTGACCACGCTGGACTACGTCGACAACGCGCGGATCGGCGCGATGGGTATCTGCGCCGGTGCCGGATACAGCGCGAACGCCGCGATCAACGACCCGCGGATCAAGGCGGTCGGCACGGTGAGCCTGGTCAACATCGGCCAGATGTTCCGCAACGGCTGGGACGGATCCGTCAAGGACGCCGACGCCACGCCCGTGCTCGCGATGGGCGCCGACGCCCGCACCACGGACGCCCAGGGCAAGGGCAACCCGTTCCCGCTTGCTCCGATGCGTGAGGAGGACGCCCCGAACGAGGAGCTGCGCCAAGCGTGGGAGTACTACCACACGCCCCGCTGTGAGCACCCGAACGCTCCGGGCTTCATGACCGCGCGCAGCCTTTCGCAGATCATCACCTACGACGCCTTCCACAAGGCCGAGGCGTTCCTCACCCAGCCGCTGTTCGTGATCGCCGGCTCCCGGGCCGGTTCGAAGTGGATGAGCGACGACCTGTTCGCTCGGGCCGCCAGTGAGGACCAGTCGTTCCACGTCGTGGAGGGCGCGAACCACATGGAGCTCTACGACGGTGAGAAGGAGGTCGCCGAGGCGTTGAGCAAACTCGGTCCGTTCTTCGCCGACAAGCTCTGACCGACCCGGGCCCCGCCGCGTCGATCGTACGGGACGGCCCGCACATCACCCCGATTTCCACAAGGAGGAGAGAACCATGAGCGCCTGGACCCAGGACGAGCTGAACCGCATCAACGCACAGACCTACTTCACCATCGGGGCGACCCTGCCCGATGGCACGACCCCAAGACCGTGGACATCTGGTCCGTGCCGGTGGGGGACCGGATCTACATCCGTTCCTACAACGGCACACGGGGCAAGTGGTACGGCCCCGCGCTGGAGACGGGCCGCGGGCGTATCTCGGCGGGCGGCGTGGAGAAGGCTGTGCGCTTCGTAGCCGTCGATCCCGCCGACGAGGAGACCAACGGGCCGTGGACGCCTCGTTCCTGGACAAGTACGCCGACAGCGAGTACTCGGTGACGATGTCGACCGAGCCGGTGCGGCGCAACACCCTCCGGGTCGTCCCCGAGGACTGATCCGGTCGACCATCCCGACCACCGCCCGAACAGAGGAGGAATTCACCACCATGCGTACCGTATCCACCACCGTCCGCAACGCGGACATGTTCTGGGACATCGCCGCCGATCTCCTGCTGCCGGACGACTTCGACAGCACGAGCAGTTCGGTCAGCACCCCGGCGGTGCCGGGGTGGTAGCGGATGAATTCGGGGGCGAGCCGTTCGGCGTCCAGCAGGGTGTGGACCGCTGCGGCGTCCTGGCGGCGCTGGGTATAGGCGCGGGCCAGGTCCAAACAGACCTGGGCCCGCCGGCCGACCAGACCCGCAGGCAGCGTGCCCACGTCCAGGTCTTCCCCCGCTTCCACTGCGGTGCGGGCGTCGCCGATCGCGACGGCGGTGCTGATGGTGTGGATGGCCACGTTCGTTGGACCGAAAGCGGTCCCGTGCAGGTTGTGGTCACCGCCCAAACGAGTGGCAGCACGGCGGGCCTGGCGTAGGAAGCGCGGTACCGCCGCACGGTCGAACTCCGCAGCGGCGGCCGTGGCGGCGGCGAGGTGGAGTCCGCCGTAGACACTCAGCTCTTCGGGGGTGCCGGGGCGCATGCGGCGCTCCAGCGCTGAGGCCGCGCCCATCGCCAGCTCCGCCGCTTCAGCGGGCCGCCCGCGCGAGATGAACACGTAGGCGAGCCGGTAGGCGCCCACTGCTGTCAGGAGTGTCTGGTCGGCCCACTCGGCGGCTGACATGGCGCGGTCGGCGGCCTGCCAGGCCAGGTCCTTCTCCCCGACGCGGCGCAGTAGGGCGGCGGTGGTGTTGTAGACCATGGCTCGGGAGGAGCACACAGCGGGCCGGTCCGAGCCGCGGGTGTGCGTGGCGGCTTCGGCCTCGCGGATGAGCCGGGGCAGGCGACGTCCGACCTCGTCGTAGCGGGCCGCTTGATAGGCGGCGTAGGTCTGGTGTGCCTGGGTGAAGAGCAAGGCGGGGTCGACGCGGGGTTCGGTGCCGGTCTCGGCGACGATGGTCTCCAGGGTGGAGTAGCGCATCATGGCCCGCTCGATCGCGCGGGCGGCGTCGTAGCGCATGTCGGTGACCGCCTCGGTTTCGGTTCCGGTCAGCTCGGTCAAGTCCAGGCGCAGGACGCGGGCCAGGCGGGTGAGGATCTCGTGGGAGTCCACCGACAAGATTCCGCGTTCGACCTGGGAGAGCCAGGACTCGGAGCGTCCCACGAGTCCGGCGAGCACGCTCTGGGAGTAGCCGTGCCGCCGTCGGGCACGTTTGATCGTCTGGCCTCGAGTGGCGGGGTCCACGTCGTGCCTTTCGGTCAGAGGCGGTTGACGGTGTCGATGACCTGCTGCCAGGAGGGCAGACGGTCCTCGTAGAGGGCGTTGGAGTCGTGCAGGACAGTGACCGGCTCCATTCCCCGCAGGGTCTCCAGGGAGCGGGTAAAGGCCGGGTGGGTGGCGAGTTGGGGTTTGCAGTACGGCACCACCACGGTGGGTACCCCGTAGCCGACCATCTCGCACAGCAAGGCGATCGCGAAGTTGTCCGCCAACCCTTGGGCGAACTTGTTCGTGGAGTTGAAGGTCAGCGGACAGGCCAACACCGCATCAGCAGGGGGAAGGGGCTTGCCCTGCCCGGGCATCCGGAAGGCGACACGGACCGGTTCGCCCGTCAGGTCGGCGAGCCGGTCGTGGTCGTGGAAGTCCGTGCCTGTGGGGGTGGACAGCACCGTCACCTGCCAGCCGTGGCCGTGGAAGGCCTGGACGAGCTCAACCGTTCCTTCCGGTGCGGGGGCTCCGGACAACACCAGGTACAGGGTTCTCGGCATGAGCCAGAGTCTAGAGGCGGGCCACACGGAGGAGTCGCTACTTCTCGATCTTCAGGTGAGGGGCGGTGGCGAGTGACGGGAGGCGATCCCGGCATACATCAAGCTCCATCACACCCAGCACGGAACACCATGTGCCCCGGGTGGCCGCCGTCGTGAACTCGTTCCTTTTCGACGCGCCCCCGGGTCAGTATCAAGGGATAAGTCCAGCACTCTGGGATGGCCGTTTTCAGCCAAACCCTCTCCCAGCCCTTCCTTCCGGTGAACAATCACCCCTATGGGACACAAAAGGGTCTGGGCGTCGGTGCTGGGTGTGGTCGCGGTGGTGCTGGCCGGGTTCTGGGCCGTGCCCCGGGTCTTTCCCGAGCTGGGGTGGGGGCTGAACGAACTCAACCAGATCGCGGGCATCGCGTCGTTGGCGGTGACGGTGGCGACCCTAGTCGTGGCCGCGTGGCCAAAGCGCCCAGTCGTCGACGGTGGCGAAGCAGGCAACGACGATGAGGGCAGTGGTGATTCGATCGACCTGAGCCGGGTCAAGGCCGAGGGATCAGTCATGGCCAAAACCGGACCTCAGACCGGCCGGGGCCGGGACCGAATCCGTATGCGGGGCATCCGTGCTGGTAAGGACGTGATCGGCAAACAGACCACCCCACCGCGCAAGAGGCCTCGCCGATGAGCAGAGCAGACCACAGCCCTCAAGCCCCCACCACCCATATCGAACAGAAATGGATTAAGGCCGGGCGTGATGTCATCGGCCAGCAAGTCATCCATCTGCCCCCTCCGCCGCCTACCGCGTTGCACGGCCTGCCTCCGCCCCCCGCTACTTTGGTCGGGCGCGCGAAGGACCTAGGCACACTCCTGGCCGCACTCGACCCCGTCCACGCGAGGGACGAACCTTGCGAGGACACCGGCCAGGCACAGGATGAGAGCGCCGATTCGAGCGGGGTGGTGGTCTCAGCGCTGGCGGGGATGGGCGGGGTCGGCAAAACCGCCCTGGCCCTGGCTGCGGGAGCGATCGCCCAGCACAAGCAGTGGTTCTGCGCCGAGTTGTTCGTGGACCTACGCAGCTACTCACCCGACTCCCAACCCCAGTCGGCCGAGGCGGCATTGGACGTGCTGCTGCGCCAGATGGGCGTGGACCCCCAAGACATTCCACTCGGGGAACAGGCACGGGCTTCCTTCTACCGCTCCGCCCTACAAAACCTGTCCGGCGCTGACGAGCGAGGACGCCCGGTGCTGGTGGTGGCCGACAACGCTCACTCCGCTGCCCAGGTGCGGGCTCTGCTGCCCGGGGCGGGCGGGCACCGGCTGGTGACCACAACCCGTGGTGACCTGTCCTCATTGATCGGCACCCGCCATCTGGACCTAGACGTGCTGGAGCTGTCGGACGCCATCGAACTGCTGGCCACTGCCCTGACAGCGGGCGATCCCCAGGACTCGCGCGCCGACGACCAGGAAGGGCTGGGCCGCCTGGCCCAGCTGTGCGGCCGGTTGCCGTTGGCCTTGGAGATCGTCGCGGCTCAACTCCTGGGTAAGGCCCGCCTCGCCCCGGCCGCGGTGGCCCAACGTTTAGAGAGGGCCGCTTCTCGGGTGGACAAGCTCAAGGGCCCCGGCCGCGACATCGAACGCTCCCGGGTGCTTCGGGCCGTCTTTGACACCTCACTGGACCAGCTCGCCCCCGACCAAGTACGGGTGTTCCTACTGGTGGCTGGCGCGCCGGGGCCGAGCACCTCCACAGCAGCCACCGCGGTCCTCACCGGCCTTGATGAAGACGAGGTTGAGGAAGTCCTGGAGGAACTCCAGGCCGCACACCTGCTCACCCAGCCTGCGGTGGGCCGGTGGGGGACCCATGACCTGCTCGCCGACTACGCCCTCACCCACCCTCGACGACCCAACGACCGGGAACAAGCACTCGGGCGGCTGTTGGATCACTACGCGAGTGCTGCCCGAGCAGCGGACGAACACCTGCGGGCTCTGCCCGGGTATTCGGTCCCCGACCTGTTCCCTGACCGGGACACAGCGCTTGAATGGTTGGACAGCGAACGCGCCACCCTGGTGGCCGCGGCCCTGGCCGCTCCCGCCCTCGAACACACCGAAGCCGCCATCGCTTTGCCGCTGAACCTGGGCCAGTACATGGACCGTGGGCGCCACTTCGAAGACTGGGAAAAGGTTTCACGCTCCGCCCAGATCGCCGCCCGCGCCATCGGCGACCAGACCGGCGAAGCCTCAGCGTGGAACAACCTCGGCCTGGCGCTGCGACAGACCTGGCGGTTCATCGAGGCGATCGACGCCTACACCCGCGCACGCAAAGCCTTCCACGCTGCGGGCAACGCCCACTGTGAAGCGATGGCGTGGAACAACCTCGGCAACGTGCTGCGTCAGGTGCGCAGATTCGAGGAAGCAGTCGAGGCTCACACCCACGCACGCGACCTGCATCAACAAGTGGGTGATACCCACAAAGAAGCGATGGCGTGGAACAACCTCGGCGCGTCCCTACAGGAGGTACACCGGTTCGAGGAAGCAGTCGAGGCTCACACCCACGCACGCGACTTCCACCAACAACTGGGTGACGCCCACGGCGAAGCACAGGCATGGAACAACCTCGGAGGAGCGCTACAACAGGTGCACCGGTTTGAGGAAGCGGTCAAAGCGCACACCCGCGCACGCGACCTATACCAGCAGACTAGTGACGCCCATGGCCAGGCGGGAGCGTGGAACAACATAGGCGCAGTCCACCAGAAGGTGCGCCAGTTCACCGAGGCGATCGACGCCTACACCCTCGCACGCGAAGCCTTCCACGCTGCGGGTGATCCCCAGAAAGAAGCGATGACGTGGAACAACATCGGCGCTTCCTTGCACGAAGTGCGCCGGTTCCCCGAGGCGATCGAGGCCTACACCCGCGCACTTGACCTATTTCAGCAGACCGGTGACGCCAACAACCAGACAATGACTTGGAACAATCTCGGCCTGGCGATGGAGGGCGATGGTCGACCAATTCATGCTGCGCAGCGGGCGGTGGATCTGTTCGAGACCACCGGGAACGAACGCTGGGCGGCTATCTTTCGGGAATTGATCACGCGGATCCAGCAGGAGCCCGATGATCATGGCCCGGTTTAACCGGGCCCCGCAGATTCAGCCAAGCAGATCGACCAGCTTCGTGCCGCGCCGACAGCAACAACACTATGCTGACTGGGTACCTGCTGCTCTAAGTTCAGCAGTGGCCCACCCCTCATGAGCAAGGGAGGCGATCCAGGAATTCAGAGAAGGCTCAGTAGATACTGTTCAGTCCTGAATTTCCCCGTTTCGCACTCGTCTAGGGGTTCCAGGTGTCAGAATGTCTTCATGTTCACTTTACTCACTCTTGCAACCACCGCCCTGAGCTTGGGTTTTGTTCTCATCGCAGTCCTGAAGAAGGCCTCCTCTCTAGCCGGGATCGTGGCTGACCTCTGGAAAAAGCTCACGGATATCCGCCAGTGGCGTGACGCACGTTTATCCACCAGTGACAAACAAGTAGAACAGGCGCTCTCCTTCCTAACGAGAAAGGTACGAGACAGAGCCGAGGCGGGAAAGAACGTCCTAGCGGCCGATGAGGCTCGTCTTGTCAAGACGTCCTGGAGCCTCTCCTCTGAGGTCATGGATCACCCGGATCATGCTTTAAAAGACACGGAAGAGTTCACTGTGAGCGCCTCCGATTTTCCGATACTCGAAGATTTTTTTCTGAACAAAACCAGATATCAAAGGTTGGCCATTGTTGGTGCCAGTGGCATCGGAAAAACAACGATTGCACTGGGCCTGTGTGAAGCTATACTCACGAAGAGAGAGAAAGACTGTTCGGCGCCAGTTCCGGTCTTGGTTAACGCCTCCAGTTGGTGCCTGGAGGATGGAGGGCGGATGATCGACCAGGCCGACCGGAGCATCCAACGGGAGTATCCGGATCTACGCACTAAAAGGGCGAGCTATGGGGCGAATCCGATACGTGAACTGCTTCTGCGGAAACAGATTATTCTGATAGTCGACGGCACAGACGAACTGGGGCGCCACTGGTGCACGAGGTTCCTGGAGCAGGTCGACGCCGACGCTGAGCGTCCCTTCATCCTGCTGTGCCGTTCGGACGAGTACAACGAAGCGCTTCCTCCCAGGGGTGTGGTGGCCAACATGGCGGTACTGAAAGCGGCTCCTCTCGACACAGAGGAGCGTGTCCGAAGCATCAGGGCAATGCTCAGCCCGTCCCAGTTGAGGGAGCCAAACTGGAAGTTGTTCCTCGATGAGATGTCCGATTCCCCCCAGGGAACACTCGCCCAGGCACTCGACACGCCTTTCAAGATCTGGTTACTACGGGTCAACTACATCGATGCAGGGGAGAACCCCTCCGTGTTGCTGGACCGAGAGAGGTTTCCAGCAGAAGTAGACCTTCGCGCCCATCTCATTAGTGGCCTAATCCCCGCTCTCATGAAGCGATCACTGAAGGGTAACCACCAAAGGCTCAAATTCATCAATCCTCAGGAAGCGAAAGAGTCGCTGGGGTACATCGCCCACTTGATGTGGCGCGCGAAGACAAGCGCCTTCGAGTGGTGGAGGCTGCCCTCTCTTGTGGGGCGCAGACAGGCAGATCTTGCTTTCGCAACAGTGGTCTGTGGTGGCTCTTTCGCATTCCTCTGCCTCGCCTCCATTGGATTTTTCATCCAAGAGGCTGGCTCTGGCATTCGTCCCGATCTCTCCGCTCTGGTTCTTCAGATCATGCTGGTCGGGATGCTATTTTCCCTGTTGTTCCTCGCGGCATACAGGGGAGGAACCAAGAGCGCACTTGACGCCAAGCCTCGAATTGGGCAATCAGAACCGCGTATCCCTAGCGATGTCCTCCGAGGGGAGATGAGATCCTTCCTTCTCACTCCACTGAAGCTGACTTTCCTGATATGGAGTCTCTTCCTGGCAGCATTCCTGATACTTGGACTGTGGATGGTGGATCACATAATCGAACACGATCCGGGTTTTGATACCATGATATCCACTGGTCATGCGACACGATCAGAGATCATCAAACTGTTTCTTCCCAATGTGATCATCGTGTCCATTTTCGGGGCATTAGTACCCGTTTTCTTTGTTCTTATATTCAGTTCTTTCAGGGGGCTGGAGAGAAGTACAGGACTGCTGTGCTTCATCGTTTCCTTGGCTCTTTCTATTGCCGGTCGACTACCTTTCCGTTGGTTGGTGTTCCTTCAAGAGATGCACAGCCATGGCGTGATGCGTGCCTATGGGGCGTCCTACCAGTTCCGTCACGCTGAACTGCTTGAGCACTTGGCGTGGTGGCACCGAACACAGCATGTGGGGAGACGACGGATGGGTCTCTATGACGCCGGGCGCTGGCTCGCCGTGGGGACAGCGACCGCCATCGCTGTCGGCGTGGTGCTCTATACCATCGTCGCTTGAGCGGGTTCGGAGCTCGGCGCGGTTCAGGAACGCGACTCACACGAGTGTGGCGAGAGGTCTGTTATTTCATCCTCCTGGTTGAGGAGGTCTACGGCAGGTGCACGGAGAACCTCGCGAGGTTCCATCGGATGCCACCAACGGGCCGTGTGTGCTCCGTTTGTGCTCCGCAGTTTTGGACCGGTACGTCAGCGGGCGACACGACGCGGCACAGAGCGACATCCTGATTCGGATGCTTCTAATCCGACGGTCGCAGGTTCGAATCCTGCCGGGTGCGCCACAAAACCCCAGGTCAAACGGGGTGCGCGAGGACCTCGAACGAGGTCCTCGCCGTGTTTTTCGGGCTTGTGTGCTCCTCGTGTGCTCCCCAGTACAAGGTCAGTGCAGGTGAGGGTCCACCTCCCGGAGCACTTTGCCGTCCTGTGACCCTAGGTCCGAGCCAGAGCACCCTGAAGCTGTCCTGATGCGAGCAGTCCAGCCGCAGTCCGTCATACGACCTGGAAGGCCGCCTATGACTGGCGAACATGAGTTCAGGACCAGACCAAGAGAGCCCACGACCACTCCGCTAACTCACGGTGGACTCACCCCTGCCGCATGCAAGGCACGATTGCCCCAGACCAACGCCTCGACCCCTGGAAACTCCGGGGACGCCTCCATCCCCTATGACACAACGTGGTGCCCCTGGAAGCATCCAAGCCAATAGAATGAGCGCATGAGCTCTGCGGGACAGGCCAACGAAGCTGGAAGCGTCGCACGAAGCAACGCAGCCACTTACTTCGCGGTCCACATGCTCTCGACTAGGCCTGTCGAGGCGCTGGAGAACTACAAGGCCATTATCCATGTCGCGTTCGAGACTCCCGACCCGACGGACGACATCGTTTTATCTTTTGACGACGGAAGTCGTGCCTTCGTGTCCGCTAAACGGAAAGCCAAGTACGGTGAACCCTTCATCGACACCGTCGATGGTTGGGTTGCTCAGCTCGATAAGCACATTAGCGACAATGATCTGCTCGTTCTTGTATGCGAAGAGACGGTTGAATGGGTCCGAGACCTTTCCGATGCACTCACCAAGATTCGCTCCGGGGCGGCCGCGAGCAGCAAGCGACATAAAACTGCATTGAAACGCTTGCATGACCATGTTCCCATCGAAAAGCGTGCCGAAATATATCAAAGGGCACGAATTGTCGAGTTGCCGAGAACCGCAACTAGTAACGATGGTCGGACGCTCCTGGTTTTGATGATGGACCAATTGGTTGAAAACCATGCTGGTTCCGGTGCAGTGAGCGCAATTTCGGAGTGCGTACATGATTGGGCGGGACGTGCCCTCGGGTTCGATGCAGAGAAACTTGTCGGCGCTATCGCCGCACGAGACATCGTGGTCCATGCTGACGAAAACGGTACATCTGCAGCGAAAGCTGCAGCTTACAGGAAAGCTATAGCTGCGTACAAGGACACTCTGGCCATTACTATTGGTCGAGTAGATCTGACTCTCCTTGCCGATGATCTCCAACCGATTGTAGTTGAGAATCTTCTTGCGAATGTGAGAGTTACTAACCCGAAGGATAAGCACGGTATCGACAGGGAGCTGCGGATGGTACTGCGGCGCAACCGTCGGATACTCATGGTCGGGCCACCAGGATCCGGAAAAACTCTGACGATGCGGGAGCTAGCCGGATGGTGTGCCACAGATCCCGATGCGCCAATACCCGTCCCAGTCCATCTGCCAGGTCTGCTCCCACGCCATCCTGATCATATTGTAATACTCGAAGACCTTGTGGCATTGGCTGCCATACGTGGGCCGAGATCCGGAGTGCAGCAGGTTGAAAAGTTTCTAAGCAGTGCTATCGAAAAGGGCGACGCCATCCTCCTTCTCGATGGCCTAGATGAGTGTCTAGACCTAGCGCCCTGGATGGCCGATCAGATCCGAACACTTCTTGCAAGCGTTCCCCCGACCGTAGCGGCTGTGGTTGCCACTCGGGCGAGTGCCGAGATTCCTGCGGCCGGCATTGGATTGCAGCGTGTGAATCTGGACCGGCCCGGTGACCTCGATCAGACCATCGACGCTGTCCTAACTCAGTGCGCCAAAGTACGGGTTTCTGACTCCGAACAGCGACGCCAGTGGCTTCGAATCCGACGGAACTGGCTCAGTGATGCTCGTGAAAATCAGGCCGGGATGCTGCAGGTACCACAGCTCGCGCTACTGGTTGCTCTCATCGTCGGGTCCACGTCAGAGTTGGCAGTCCCAAAACAGCGGGCAGAACTTCTGCATGAAGCTGTCAAAGAATCGGTGAAGCGGTGGGAGCATAAACGGTTCAGCGGCACGCCCCAAGGAAAATGGGCAAGTGATCTGACACCAAACATGCTTCTCGACGGATTCGTCGTACTCGGACGGCTGATGGAGGATCGCGACACCCTACCTTCCCGTACTGAAGCGCTGGATAGCCTGTCTGACATGCTTGTCGATTCTAATGGCTGGAGCCTCTCCCGTGCGCAGGCACGAGAACTTTCCGACCAGGTTCTGGCTTTCTGGGATACCCATGTCGCAGTGTTCGTAATTGACGAAAATAATCGCTTGACGAGTCGCAGCCGTGTCTTCACAGAAGTCGCGACCGCCCTGTGGACGAAATCGTGCCCTGAAACGGACCTGCGGGAATGGGCTTCCAAGGCCATCCGCTACTACGACTCAGAAGGAGTCGTTGCCTTGGCGCTTGGCCTCAATCCAGCTATGGTTCAGCTTCTTCTCGATCTCGGGGAAACTATGAGTGAGGCGACCCTGGCTGTCTCCGCAGCTGTCCGGTCGGGTGCGGTGGACATGGCGCCCGACCAAATCGGTTCGTTGCTGCAGCAGCTGGGGCAGCACGCCATCGAAGTCGAGTCCGGCATCAAAGAGCTACCCAAGCGCTTGATCCGTGACGATCATCCATTGAGTCAATTATTCGCGAGCCGTCATAATGGGGGACCAGCATCATGGCCCCTGATTGAGGAACTGTGCTCGTTGAACTTGGACAACGCGCAGAGAATTCAGCGTGACGAAAAACTAGCCGAAATCACCCTGCCTACGCAACATAAATCCATCGCGAAAGCTTGGATTTCCTTAGCAGATGCCGAATCCGACGATCGACCGCTTACGCCAGATGAAACTGAGGTTGTCGCGAAGGTCCTTGCTCGCGACCTGCCCGAAAAAATCGACCCGATCGAGATCGACCAAGTACTTACCTTCACAAGTGACGGGACTCCTGATCGAGGGATTGAGGAAGTGGCCCTCCGAGCCACTGGGTTCCTGACACAGCTATCAGAGGGCACCAGCGAGAAGATCTACCAAATTTCCAAACGCGTCTCGTACATGGACAGCAAAAAAATAAGTTCAGCACTACGCAATATTGGCGTGGAAACTTCGCAATGGGAAGACCAGGATCCTTTCGAGGGCATATTTGAATCCCTAAACAAACAAGAACTTGAGATCAATATCCTTGACGATATATCCTCGCTCGGAGACACCAACACCGCCCTAGACAAGCGCAACCGGTGGTCCCTAGCAGAGCTATCTGATCTCATCTATTCAACTGGATATCTAAACGCTAGCAACCCTGACCTTCAGGCCGCCTTCAAACGGGACGATGCAACACTGCGCCGCAAATGGCTTGAAACACTCGGAACAGCCTACGAAATCGACTTGGATCGAGCTGCCGCCGAAGCAAAACTTGTTCGGGAGCAAGATACCAACGGCCTTCGCTTCCCACCCGACTGGTGGGTGATCAGCTGCCGCCGCTTCGAGCGCATGAAGCCCCTAGGTCTAAAATCACTGAACGCGAACCACCAGAATATTTTGCTTGAGTGTATGCACGCGAACTCTCACTGGATTTCCTCGTCAGTCCTTCAAATTCTCGCCAACACTCAACCCACCTGGGACACCGTCGCATTCTTCGAGTTGGAACGAAGCACCTGGCCCCCTCTGCGCGCCTTCAAGTGCTACTTCCTCGCCCTCCTAGTCAGCCCAGAAGGCGTACAGCTAGCCGCTCAGGCTGTGGAGGCCATTGAACCGGCCCGACGGAAGGCGCTCCAGGAAGCGCTCCAGTTCCGAAGTGACCTCGACCCGAGCGGTGAATTCAAGAAACTACTAGACCGAGATAATGATTTGTGGGTCCGAGGAAAGTCCAGCACTGAAGAATCGGCCGAGCTACATTGGACGTGTCGATTCTGCGCACAACAGAATTCCCCAAATAAAAATTCATGCAAAAATTGCAGAGTGGTGTCAGATTTAAACTCTTAGAGCTCATCTCAAAAGCTCTGCGAGGTGGCCCTGAGCCTGGCATGAGCACGTGCTGTGAGCGATGTGTTGCCCGATGGGCTCTGGGAGATCATCCAGCCTCTGCTGCCACCGGCCCCGAAGACCGGCCGCCCACGTGTGGACCAACCTGTGGCCCCGCATCCACCAAGCAGTCCTGGACGAACTGGGCAGACGCGCCCTACTGGACTGGTCGCGGGCCACCGTCGACTCCCAGTCGATCCGCGCTAAGAGAGGGGGAGAAGACAGGGCCAAACCCCACTGATCGGGGTAAACCCGGCTCCAAACTCCACCTGCTGTGCGACAACCAGGGCCTCCCGCTGACCTGTGCGATCTCCGCGGCCAACGTCAACGACGGCGAAGCGCTCAAGCCCCTGGTCAGGGGCATCCCGGTGGTGCGTTCGCGTCGAGGCCCCCGACGGCGGCGTCCGGCCAAGCTCCACGGCGACAAGGCCTACCACTCCCGTGAACGGCGCCGCTGGCTGCGCGAGCGTCAGATCGGGGTGCGCCTTGCCCGCCCCGGCGTGGAGTCCTCACAACGGTTGGGTCGGCACCGGTACAAGATCGAGCGCTCCATCGCCTGGCTGGGCTCCTACCGCCGGTTGAACGTGCGCTGGGAGCGCAAGGCCTCCAACTTCCTGGCCATGCTCGGTATCGCCTGCACCCTTATCTGCTACAAGCACCTGGCCAAGCATGTCGATGGCTTTTGAGATGAGCTCTAAGCCGACCGACCGGATGAATCCGCGCAGCAACCCGGGTTGCCGCTGGACCGAGCGCAGATGGGACCGCATCACCCGCTCCAGCTCGTCCAAGCTCCGAAACGCCCGGTTCGCCAGATGGTCCTTCAGGTGTGCCCACAGCGTCTCGACCGGATTCAGCTCGGGTGCGTACTTGGGCAGGTGCACCACGCTCAACCAGGCCCGGTCGGCCAGCTCCCGGCTCACCCACCGGGCGGTGTGTTCAGTCGTCTCCTGTGCGGTCAGCAACGAGGTACTACGCCGACTGGCTACCTACCGCTCCAGGTTCAGCGGCAGCTTGCTCCCGGACGTGTCAGGAGGCGCTCCCCACGTCCAGCGCCGTAGCCATCCAGCCGTACACCCTGCAGCCCAGCGGTTCCAGAGCAACCGTGCGTCGAAAAAGCTGCGCATCCCACCTTCCACCTGATTGGCTTCCCCCTAACAGCACCCGCTCACCGGCCACACCCCCGCCTCCAGGAGCCCACCATGACGATCGCCGAGCGTGTCATCGCTCTCCTGAGCAGCAGCGGACGGGGATGGGATGACGACGAACTCGCGCGACAACTCGATGTGTCCCCGCGTCAGAGCATCAATCAGGCATGTCGAAAGCTCGCGAGCGAGGGACGCCTGCACCGTTACCAGGGCCCTGAGGGCAAGATCGTCAACGCCATCGGCGGCACACAACCGACCGAGTCATCCATACCGCCCGGTGCTTCGACCGAGCAGCAGCAGGCCGAACGCATCATCCTGGACGAGGCCGGCGCGCTGCTCGGAACCCGGTTGGACCCCCGCAAGATCCTCACGCCCACCGGGGTTCGGGTGGAAGTCGACGGAGCCGACCAGGACCTGACCGTGCTCGTGGAGGCGTGGGCGCACCAGGGGGCCGTCAAGTCCGCGCAGCGCCACAAGGTTTTGTCCGACGCGCTGAAGCTCGTATGGATCTCCTCCACGCTCTACCCCAGGCCGCGCATGGTGCTCTGCTTGTCCGATCAGGAAGCGGCCCGGCCCTTTCTCGGTAAACGCTCATGGGCGGCAGCCGCTCTGCGTGACCTGAGCGTCGAAGTCCTGGTCATCGATCTACCCGAGCATGTGCGCGCTCGCCTGCGCCGAGCCCAGCACCGACAGCGCAGATAGGCCTCTCTGCATCAGATCTAGGCGGATTCCCCTGCGGGGCAGGCCTACCGCCCGTGCGAAGGCGGAAGGTAACCGTCAGCCCGCGTGTCGCACAGCACCACACCAGCTCTCCTGGCCGATGCGGAAGGCTTAGGAGGTCCCCAGATCGCTGGTGGTGCGCACCCCGGGCTTGCGCAGAGCGGCCAGGGACACATACCTCTGGCCCATTGTCCACGCCCATGGGCGCCCCGAGGCGGCCACCGTGTCGTTGACCAACGGAACCTCCAGCACCACGGTCTCGGGATCCTGTGGCCCCGAGAGCAGGAACACCATGTACTTTTTACCCTCCTCACGGGCCCCGGTCTCCAACGAGGAGCGGATCAGGTCTGCGATACGGGCGTCCCGCCCGCCGTTGCCCTCCCGCTGCTGTGCTTCCTCATGGGTGAAGGGCACGTGGTCCTGGCGGGTGAGGATGCGGGCCAGGTGGGGTTGGATGGCCTGCTGGGCGTAGAAGCCCAGGTGGGTCAACCTTTCCCGGAAGGCCCGGCCGGGCTGGCAGATGTAGGCCGAGCCCTCCAGGTACTCGCCGTAGGCGATCCCGGCCGCGACGACCACCACATCGTCATGGGAGATGAGCCCTTCGGCCTCGAACAGCGCCTGGAGTTCGCGCAGCAGGAACCGGTCCCGTTCGGAAGGGGCGAGAAGGGTGTCGTCCAGGACCGCGGTGATGGCGTCGTGCAGGGCGGCGAAGTTGAACCACACCAGCCGCCTGTCCGCCAACTCCTCGACGATTCGGGGGCGGACCGGGTCGGGGGTAAGCACGAACACGAACCCCTTCCCCTTCAACGTCCTTCTCCCCTGTTCCTCGTCGAGGCGCTTCAAGTGGCCGGTGAGCTGTTTAGGGTCCTGGATGGCGTTGCGGGCGGTCTTGACCTCGAACAGGTAGGTGAAGTCTGCGGCGATCCGTGCGTCGGGGATCGTGCCCTGGCCGGTGGCGGGTTGGTTGGTGAAGACGACCGTTTCCAGGGTGGACTCTCCCGAGGCCTTGGCCAGGATCGTCTCGGTCAGGGACAGCCCCGCGCGTTCGAAGACGGCCAGCATGGAGGAGGTGACGCGGTTCTCGCCCTGGCTGTAGGTGGAGAACAACGGTGTGGAGGGCATCGGCCTGAACCTTCCCGGGAAACTACAGGGGGCGGCCATCATCGCGCATCCACCGGTATCGCGAACGTGATGGCCGGTAGAGGACATCCGCCCAGTTCGAACCGGATGACCCCAGAGAACCGAAAACCGGCCGAGGTTCTCGCGAGGTGCCATCGGACGCCGCAGACAGGGCGTGCGTGCTCCGTTTGTGCTCCGCAGTTCTGGACCGGGACGTCACCGGACGGCACCCCTTGACACGAAACGACAGCAGTGATCGGATGGATTGGGACGAAACGGCACCCCGTGGCATGTACAGGCACGAAAGCATCGGACTTCTAATCCGACGGTCGCAGGTTCGAATCCTGCCGGGTGCGCCACAAAACCCCAGTTCAGAAGGGGTGTGCGAGGGCCTCAACCGAGGCCCTCGCGGCGTTTTCGGGGGTTGTGTGCTCCTGGTGTGCTCCCCAGTACAAGGTGAGTGCAGGTGGGGGCCGACCTCCCGGAGCACTTTGCCGGGGCGTGACCCTGGTGACCCGGGCTGGGACGCCCCCCGCGTCCGCCTACCAGCGCCCCACAGCCGCCCCGGCAGCGGCCACGTGCCCAGGGCTCCACCGGGAATGGGCACGCCCTGTTGCGCCCTGCAGGCCACATACGGCCGATTTCACTGAAGCCCCTGCCAGGAGTTCCCACGCCACAATCGGTGACAACAACAGGACGAACTGGCCACTGACGGGCCAGTCTAACCACCTCAACTACGACACCACGGGGGATGTCGTAGACGGTTGGTACCTTCCGCGCATGCCGAAGAAGCGCAAGAAATCGAGGAAAGCCCCCGGATCTAGGAAGAGGTACTCAGCCCCAGAAAGTAGACCGCCCGAGATCACGCTTGGGGGACCGGTATGGCCATCCAGGGGATGGGCGTTCCGGCGACTGATCGAGGTTACCCAGGAGAGCGGAGAACCGTTCTTCGTTCTCAGCGGTGAACGTCCCGAAGGCTACTCATCAGACTTCGTGCCTGAACGGGACGCACCTCGCGCGCCCATGCAACCAGGCTGGTACATGCGCACTGACCTACCGGTCCCCGTCTACATCTGGGTTTACCCGGTCCAAGATCTTGCTGGCGACCCAGACCAAATGGACAAGCGAGGCCGAGGATACACCTGGTGCGTTGCGCACTCGATCAAGACCGATGGGAGTGGCGACCATACATACGCAACTCCAGAGGCCCTGGCGTCCTGGACCCCCATCGTCGCACCAGACCCCGAAATCGTCGCGGTGGACCGATACGGGAAGTGCCCGCCGGTCTACCGCACTGAGGTGGCTGGACCACTCCCGGACACCATGCCGCACACCATCGCCGTGCTCGACGTGGACTACGCCAGAGTCGGTGGGCAGAAGCTCCCGGAAAAATGGGATGTCGACGTCGTCGGTGTCCTCATGGTTGAACGGGCAACGCACGGCGTGCCAGCAGCATACGGACAGTGGGTACAGACCGCCTTTCACACACTACGCGACGATGCCCTGAACAAGCTGCCAGCCATCCTCGATACCGCCGATGTGATCTTGGGCCACAATCTCTTCGACAGCGACTACCGATGCCTGCGAACCTACGCCGACCGCTTCAACCTCGCTCCGTTGATCCCCAAAACAGTCGATACGCTGTACGCAGCACGACAGGTGCTCACAGGGGGCTTCCGTCAGCCATCTGGGCTTGACCTCACGTCTCTCGCACAGGCACACGGCCTGCGTAGCCGCGCAAAGCAGCAGTCTCGGACTCAAGCACACGGCGGGATCAAGAACATCGCGGATGCCGAGAAGCGATACTCCTATCAATCCATCGCGGACGACTGCGAGCTCACCCTCGAGCTGTGGCTCAAGATCATCACGGATCGCCGCTTGAGATTCGCTTCGAAAGAAATCAAAGATCCCACTGAGCGCCGTCTAGATGAACAGGAGCTCTCCTGGTTCCTAAAACCACCTTTGTCACACAACGAATACCGAAATTTTCTCGCGCGCCAGGGAACGGTCTACAGACTTAAAGGACTAGCCAAGGACGAAAGCGTTGCGCGAATCCACCGCGGAATCGACGAACAACTGCTTTCAGGTTCTTTTCAGAACAACCACCGAGGAAGAACTTTCGCTAGCCGATGCATGGCACCCACGCCGGATAGCGACCAATGCCCGGCTCTCGTCTATGACGGTCGTCTCTACTGTCGAGAACATCAACGCAAGAGGCTGTGTCGAGGCAATCCGGCACTTCTTGACGAATGCGTCTTGCTGGTGCAGGGGGATGACGCGCACTGCCGATGGCATAGGATGACAGCCCTCTATGTGGGCGAGGGAGCGCGGCTCTACGAAGACTTTGTCCTACATCTACCTTTGCCCGGCTGGGACAAGGCAAGCGATTGGGGATTTGATACTGGGACCATGTCGTTTTTCTCGCGACTACGTCGCAACGGCAGCGACTACCGAGAGCCTCCTACAGTTTGGCTCACCGGGGCGTCACCAAACCTTCACAACACTGCTGATCTCCGTGACACGATCGCAGAAGCTACTTCTCGACCCCGCCCTGAGGTCACGTCAGCACTGACAGCCGATCGTCCGGCAGGCTACTACAAGTAATCTTACTCTCCTTCCCACCTAATACGCTGCTCCTCTGCTCGCTCCAGACTCCATCGGGCACGCGCCAGCACTTCATCATAAGTGACAATCTCAGGATGAGTCATATTGCGCCGATACAGTTCAAAGGAGCGAACTTTGTCTGGATGAGCCCTTCCCTCTCTCGTCAAGGACGCGAGCTTACCAATAACAAGATATGATCTTGGTGTCCCCACGTAAACTCGATCACCATTCAAATAACCTTCATCATCACGCTCATCCAGCCAATCGCCAATATCCTCTCGTGCCCTGTCTGCCGTAATATGAGATTGAGCCACTCCGCCAGCAATCTCAGAAGAAGGGGCCCAGCAACCCGAACGGTATTCTTTCTTATCTAGCAGAGGATCATCATGCAGCTTGATTTCAGCAAGAACAAGAGACTTAACGATTCCATTTGTCGTCAGAAGGGCATCTGCACGCTTTCCAGGGCGGGCAACGCTAGATCCAGCCACTGCCTTCTCTAGCTTCCCTTCATCCCATGCAGTGAAAAGATGACTCGACAGACCGACCCCTAGAACCCAAGGGTTCGACTCGAAGAACTGCTGCCAAACCGCCTCCCTACGTCCACCCTCAACACGACTTTCAAATTCATCAGGGTCATTCAGTAGGCTCTCAAACTCATCCAAGGCCTTGCGACGGGAGGCAATAGCAACTACATCCTCAGCGCTAACATCATTCTCAATTAGCAGACGAAACCGCTCCGGGTCACGGCCATATGCAGCAGCAACAGCTTGAGGGTCGGCCATAACTGCACTTAGCAGGTTTTCGTCAAACCTTAGCGTCTCAGAACCCGTAGGGTCGATCCCCTTAAGAACAAGGCATAGATCAGCCAGCCTCTGAACTGCCTGCTCATCCAAATTCAGGATGTTCTCAATCGTTGCACCGCCCACCTTTCCGCGAACCCTCTCAAACCTGAGCTCAACAACACGCCCTTGGTCCCGAACAACCCTAGCTTTTACCTGCACACGACCCGCTGGACTCTGGTGCAATTCCGCCACTTCCTCTTTGCCATTTTGAACAGGAACTATTTCAGATGTCTCACTGATCACTTGCCAGACCGTGCGAGCTGGTGCTCCTACGTCGCTACTTGACCCGAACTTCAGCGGGAAGGACTTGCCGACAGTCGTGCGCCCCAAAGGCCTCAACACAGCGTAGTCAGCCTCTGTCTTTGGGTCATCAAAAGACAGCAAACTCCAGTCGACCATGAGCACTCCGTCAGGTGATGTATAGGCCCGAAACCTCATTGTCACCCACCAAGCAACTGTCGGAGCGTACTCCCGAGAAGAACCACCAAGTTTTTCAAGCAGACTTTGAGGTCTCGAAGATTCTCGAGCGGACCTTTGATCCGATGGTCGGCCACCCCCGGACATGAGGTAACCCCAGGCCAGGACGGGTGAACCCGTCTACTCGCCTGGGGCCTGAGCCCTTCCTATGGCTCCTGGTGTGCTCCCCTGAACCGGCTACCGCACCGGCACCAAACCCCCCGACCCAGCCGGTACCGACGGCCCGCGCAACAGCGCAGCGGTGGCCTCGGCCGCCGCCTTGGCCACGTCCGGGAACACGCTCTGATAGGTGTCCTGGGTGAAGTGGGCGGTGGAATGGCCCAGCTCAGCCGAGACCACCTTCACATCCGTTCCCGCGGCCAGCGCCATCGAGGCCGCCCCGTGGCGCAGCCCGTGCAACGTGATCGGCGGGAGTCCCGCTGCTTGGGCGATGCGGGAAAACCAGTCACTCACGTGCGAGGGCAACCACCCCGACCCATCTTGGCGGGTGAACACCAGCCCCGTGGCCACCCACTCCGGGCCCGCTTTCAGCCGGGCCTGATTCTGGAACTTCTTCCACCCCCGCAACACCTTCACCGTGTCGGCGTCCAAGGTGATGGTGCGCTGGCCCGCCTCGCTCTTCGGAGTGGAGGTGAGGGTGGTCCAGGACAACTGCACCACCTGCGTGCGGATATCAGCCTCACCGTCGGTGAGCCGGGTGTTAGCCCAGGGCAGGCCCACCGCTTCGCCCCGGCGTAGTCCCTTGACGGCGACCAGGTGGAACAGAGGGTGCAACCACACGTACTTCTTCGAGTGTTCCAGGAAGGTGCGGGTCTGCTCGGGGGTCCACACCATCACCTCCCCCGGCACCGTCCCGTCCTTGGCCCAGCGCTCCACCCGTCCCGGTGTCCACACCAAAGGGCGTTTCCTCGGACAGGACGGCAGGCGTGCGTGGGAGGCGACGTTGACGTTCACCGGCTCTTCGGGGCTGCGCACCGCATCCGACAGGGCGCTGCGAAGCGTGGCGCGGATCCGGTGCTTGGTCGACAAGCTCACCACCCTTTGGCCCCGCACCGAAGCCCGCACCTTCGCCTCCTGGGACTCGCGGGCTTCCAGGATCCGCTCGTTGTTGGCCTCGATCCACTCGAACATCGCCTCGACCCGGCTGGACCTGAGCCGGTCCAATCGGACCTGGCCCAGGTGGGGCACCAGGTACTTGCGAATGTGCCCCTGATAGGAAGTTCGGGTTCCCTCGGCCAGGTCCGGCTTGGCCTGGATCCACGCCTTCAGGTAGGCCCCCACGGTGGGGGCTTCCTTGCGCACATCAGCCCCCGTCCCCAGGCGTTTGCGCACCTCCTCGACCGAGGGAAACGGGGTGCGGGCCTTGAGAGCGTTCTGGATCAGGTCCGCGATCTGCACCTCCACATCCCCCTCGCCCTGGGCCAGGTCCAGCAGGGCCTTGAGGTGATCCAGCGCCTCCCACGCCTGCTCCTGGCCCTCCAGACCGGTACGGCGGGCCTGACGCCGCTTCCCCTCAACGGTTCGGGGCAGCTCGAGTTGGTAGCCCCAGTCGCCGTGGCGGGGGTTGAACGCCCTGCCCTGACGGCGGAGCTTCGGGCACCGCACCCCCAAAGCCCGACCGGAGTTCTCATCCCGACACCCGCACCGTTTGAACACCCGTCCCTGATGAGAAGCCATCTACGACTCCCCCTCCATCCCGTGGTCGCTACGCGCACCACACCGCGAACACCCACCCGAGGTGGCGAAGGCTTCCAAGCCCAGGTGCGCCAGGATCCCCGCGGTGGGGATCCGCCACGTTCGGCCCGCCCTGTGAGCGGGCACCGGGAAGGAACCTTGGCGTAGGAGCCGGTAAGTGGTCGTGCGGCCAAGGCCGAGCATCCGCCCGGCCTCGACCGGGCCCAACACCACCGGCAACTGGCCGACCTCGTCCAACCGAACCGAAGTATCCGACCTCACCCCACCCACCTCCCCACCACCTGTGAACTGCACGGATACGGTTTGCGGCCCCGCATCGTGCGGGGCACCACGCATCCACGCTCGACCTCGCCGAGGTGGTCAAGCGGATTCGACAACAACCCCACCGGATTTTTCCTCCGCAACCCCTACGCCACCCGCTTTCAGGTTTTATGTCGTTTTCGCTGGTTGGGGCTACAGGCGGCCCCACGTGGGGCCCGAACCCCGGGTTCGGGCCCGCTGGGCGGGGCCGGAGCGGTGGGGGCGG